>CAZPQD010000084.1:0-12527 GCA_964588625.1 uncultured Sangeribacter sp.
TGCGATATTCAAATGCTCTTCCCATGATTTAGAAAAAGATGCTGTATGATGTTTTTTGTTGTTGTCTGTCTTTTGAATTTTGCGGGTGTCAACGCAGTTCGGCCCCGGTGTTTTTTGTCAGAGAGTCGATGATCTTCTTCATCACCGCGTCGATCTGACGGTCGTTGAGGGTCTTCTCATCATCCTGGAGTATGATGCTTACGGCATAAGACTTCTTCCCCTCGGGGATATTTTTACCTTCATATACGTCGAAGAGGCTGACGTCGCGCAGCAACTTGCGTTCTGCCTTGGCGATGGCGGCCGTGATGTCGGCGAAGCTTACGCTCTTGTCGATGAGCAGGGCGAGGTCGCGCTTCACAGGCTGCGTCTTTGCAAGCGGAGTGTAGAGAGTCTTGGCCTTTGCCGCAAGCTTATAGAGCTCATCCCAGTCGAGTTCGGCGTAACATACGTCCTGTTCGATCTCCATCTTATGGAGAAGAGCCTTGCGTAGCATTCCGAGTTCGCCGATACTCTTTCCGGTGCGTGTGTCGATCTTGAGTGAGACGCTGAATATTTCAGAATCACTCTGAGTGAACTGGAGCGCATTCATCGGGATACCGAGTCGGCGCAGCACATCGAGCACGACGCCCTTGAGATAGAACACATCGGTAGGCGCTTCCTGGGAATTCCAGGAGGGAAGGCTTTCACGTCCTGTTGTCCAGATGGCGAGCGACATGTGTTCGCTATATGGGGCGAGAGGCTTCTCTACGGTGCTTTCTTTCTGCGGATCACGACGATAGACATTGCCGAACTCATAGAACTTCAGGTCGGGTGACTTGCGGTTGACGTTATGTTCCACAGATTCAAGGCCTCCGAAGAGGAGTGTCTGACGCATTACGGCCAGGTCGCTGCTCAGGGGATTGATGATGCGTACGCAGTTGTCGATGGGGAACAGTTCCGAATCAGCGTAATATCTTTCGGCAGAGAGCGAATTGTTGAGAATCTCGGAGAATCCGCGTGCGGTCAGCATGTCGCTGACGTTCTGCTGAAGGGCATATGAGAAGTCAGTGTCGCGGCGCTGTGAGAGGTTGGCGTGCATTTCAGTGCCAAACTCCACATTGTTGTAGCCGTAGACGCGGAGAATCTCCTCAACGATGTCGCAAGGACGTGTGACATCAACACGGTAGGGAGGCACAGTGAGATTGAGGGTCTCCTCATTCTTGCCCGGCTGCACGTCGATTTCGAGTGAACGCAGAATGCGCACGATAAGGTCTTTCGGCAGTTTCTTTCCGATTAGAGAGTCAGCGTAGGGGAGGGAAAGCTCCACTTTTGCAGGCTCCACGCGCTGGGCCACTTCATCCACGATGTCGCCGCATATTCTTCCGCCGGCCATCTCCTTGATGAGGAAGGCGGCCAGACGCGCGGCATAGACTGTGATTTCAGGGTCGGTCCCGCGCTCGTAGCGGAAGGAGGCGTCGGTGCTGAGGCCATGACGGCGGGCAGTGCGGCGCACGCGGGTGGGATTGAAGTATGCACTCTCGATGAAGACATCGCGGGTGGATTCGGTGACGCCCGAGTCAAGGCCGCCGAACACGCCGGCGATACACATCGGTTTCTCCGCATCGCATATCATGAGGTCTGACTCATGGAGCGTGCGTTCCACACCGTCGAGAGTCGTGAATTTGGTGCCTGCTGGGCAAGTGCGAACCACCACCTTTTCTCCGGCCATCTTGTCGAGGTCGAAGCAGTGGAGGGGCTGGCCGATGCCGAGCAGGATGAAATTAGTGATGTCGACAATATTATTGATCGGACGCTGGCCGGCAGCGATGAGCAGTTTGCGGAGCCATTCGGGAGATTCCTTCACCTCCACATCGCGGATGGTGATGCCTGAATAGCGGGGGCATCCCTGCGTATCCTCTACGGTCACTGTCACTGCGCCCTCCATGCTGTCGGGAGTGCCGTGCCAAGCCTCCGGGAGGCGAATCTCCGGGATACCGGCCTCTGGGTTCTCATTCCATTCGCGTGCTGCGAGCCATGCGCGCAGATCGCGTGCAGTGCCGTAATGGCTGGCGGCGTCAACGCGGTTGGGGGTCAGTTCCACTTCCAGTCTCCAGTCGCTCTCCATCTGGAAATATTCAGCGGCCGGAGTGCCCGCCTTCACATGGTCGGGGAGCACCATGATTCCGTCGTGGCCATTGCCGAGTCCGATTTCATCCTCGGCACATATCATGCCGAAGGATTCCACTCCGCGCATCTTTGATTTCTTAATGACAAACTCCTTGTCGCCGTCATAAAGTTTGGTGCCGATGGTGGCCACCACCACAGTCTGGCCTGCGGCCACGTTGGGCGCACCGCAGACAATCTGCAGCGGGCTTTCGCCTCCGACGTCGACCGTAGTCACGTGCAGATGATCGGAGTCAGGATGCGCCTCGCATGTCAGCACCTTGCCGATGGTGAGGCCGCGCAGACCGCCGCGCACACTCTCCACTTCCTCCACCTGGTCGCATTCCAGACCGAGGGAAGTGAGGGCCGCTGCAAGCTCGCGGGGTGTGAGATCGAAGTCAATATAGCGTTTCAGCCAGTTGTATGAGATATTCATAGTCAGGATGTTGAGTCTGTGTTGGGGATGAAAATCGCGCCGCTTATTCTATCTGTAGGAAACGGGCACGTAAATCCGACTGCAAATTTAGCAAAAAGCGGTCAATTGTCAAAAAAAAGCTGTCGCCGCGCATTGTTTATCTATGGCTTGGGCAGGTCAGCGCTGGCGGAGCAGGTCGACGATGTCGTAGTGGAGGTCGCTGAAGAAGGCTTTGAGGGGGGAGATGAGGGGACGCACACGGAGGTCGGCGTCGGGCACGAAGAGGCGTAGGCTGGCGGGGCGACATTCCACATTCAGTACTTTCCCCAACTCTATGGGTTCGCCGTCGACATGGGCCGGTCCGTTGTCGAGACGCGAGATTGAGGCCGAAGATATGCGGAATGTATCAATCAGCGTATTGCGGTCGAGATAGCCGGTCATCAAGTCGACTCCGAGCAGTGCGGTCGAGAGGGGTGATCCGGAATGCACCACAGTCAGGTCGAGGAAGCCGTCGGTCAGCGAGGCTTTGGGAGCGATGTAGGCGTTGTTGCCATATTGTGGTGCATTTGCCACAGCCACAAGGAAAGCGCGGTCGGTGATGACGTTTCCTCCGATGGAAATGGCATATGACTTAGGGGTATAATCAATGAACTCGCGGAGTACCTCGCGGATATATGTGATCCTTCCGCGACGTTTGGCCCCGGCAAACTTCTCGCTGACGGCAGCGTCGAAACCTACGCCGAACGTGCAGAAAAAGGGAACGTCGTTGACGAGGCCATGATCGGCAGTCAGCACCCTTCCCTCGGCAATGCTGCGCAGAGCGGCCTTGAAGTCGGAAGGGAGGCCTATGGAGCGGGCCAGCCCGTTGCCGGAGCCGCAGGGGATGATTCCCAGTGCAGTGTCAGTGCCCGTCAGTGCGCGGGCTGCGGCGTTGACAGTGCCGTCGCCTCCGGCTGTGACTACAGCATGGTAGCCTCCCGAGGCTGCCTCCGAGGCAAGTCGGAAGGCATCGTCGGGCCCTGCCGTGTAAGCAATGTCGAGCACATGGCCCGCGGGTTCAAGCATGGAGGTGGCGAGGTCTTCCAGGCCTTCCTTACTGCGTGTTCCTGAGACAGGATTGATGATGAGTAGAGTCTTTTTTGCTTCCTGCATAGAGTGTGACGGTGTCTGAGAGACGTTTTTTGAAAGTGCAAAGTTACGAATTATTTGTCAATGCGGATTAATTGATGTAATTTTGCAAAACCTACAAAGAGAACCAACAACCAAGTGAGATGCCTCGCCGACGAGTCCGATAACCGGAGGTGGGGCGTGGTTCACGTTGAAATTCAGCTGGAAAAGTGAAAATACACAGAGAAGGTACGAACATTCTGATTCTACTGTTTGTCGTGCTGGCTGCGCTCAACGCGCCGGTATGGCTCTTCATGCCCCCATATGCCATCCCGGCCATATTCTCGGGCATCTCTGTTATGTTCTACCTTTTTGTTTTCAATTTCTTCAGATGCCCGAAGCGTCATTACCGTGGGCCGCACCATGCGCGTGTGGTCAGTTCAGTCGACGGGCGTGTGGTGGCCATCGAGCGTGTATATGAACCGGAGTTCCTCAAGAGCGAGGCCATCCAGCTATCCGTCTTCATGTCGCCACTCAATGTCCATGCCAACTGGTTCCCGGTTGACGGCACAGTGGAATACGTGCGCCATCATCGCGGACGTTTTCTCTCAGCCTACCTTCCGAAGAGCAGCACTGAGAACGAGCGTTCCACAATCGGAATACTCTGCACCAACGGGCAGAGGGTGACTGTGCGCCAGGTGGCCGGAGCCATGGCACGCCGCATAGTGACGTATGCACGCCGTGGAGAGCACGCCGCCATCGACGAGCATCTCGGATTTATAAAGTTTGGTTCGCGCGTGGACATATACCTGCCCGTGGATGCCAGGATTCTCGTGAAGCTTCACGACGTCACCCGGGGAGGACTTACCCCCGTGGCAGACCTGAAGGGTTTTGAAGGCAAGTGACCTGACACTCCTGCCAATCTCTCCTGCCGGAAATCTTTCAGACCCTTTATCCCTTTCAGACGTTTTATCCAAAGAATAATAATGAGGATAAGCCTTATTTGCCTATATTTGTCACCATGAATATAATCCGACGTAACATACCGAATGCCATCACCTGCCTCAACGTGGCGGCCGGCACAGTCTCCATCATCTTTTCATTCCGGCAGACGGAGTTTGCCGGGTTGCACCCCTGGGTGTGGGCCTGGATCTTCATAGGTATTGCCGCTGTGGCCGATTTCTTCGACGGCTTCGCCGCCCGCGCCCTCCATGCATACTCCGAACTCGGCAAGGAACTCGACTCGCTCTGCGACCTCGTGAGCTTCGGGGTGGCTCCTGCCATGCTCCTGCTCAATTGCCTGCGCAATCTCGGAGCTCCCGAATGGGTATCCTGGTGCGTTGTGCTCATCCCTGTGGCCGGGGCGTTGCGTCTGGCAAAATTCAATATCGACACACGCCAAACCACCTCCTTCATCGGTATGCCCATTCCGGCAAACGCCATTTTCTGGATAGGCTACACATCGCTTGCCTATGAAGGCGCTTCCTTCCTCGTGAATCCAGCTGTGGCGATCTGTCTGATACTCGTCGTCGCCTGGTTGCTCAATTCCCCGACACTCCATCTTTTCTCCCTCAAGTTCAAGACATGGGGGTGGAAAGGCAATGAGGCCCGATGGCTGCTGATTGTGGCAGCTGTCGCTTTCGTAGCCATGATGGGAGTCTCCGGACTGTTCTGGCTCATAGTCTTCTACCTATGCCTCTCGATGCTTCCTTTCTCACGCAAATAACAGCTGACGGCAAATAAACAGATGCAGACAGACGTTATAGTTATGTCGTGACATTTGTTGTTATAACATTCATCGCTAATTATGAGGACTGTCATTCTAATTCTCATCATCATATTCATCGTGTGGCCGCTTGCGCGCTACGCATGGCAACGCTGGGTGCAGCCCTGGCTCATACGCCGTGCGAGCCGGAAGATGGAAGATTATATACGTGCGGCCGCCGGTATGCCTCCGCGAGAGAAGGAATCACGGGGCAAAAAGCACCATAGCCGGCAACCGGCCGGTTCAAGCAGGCAGCCGGGAGGGAACACAGACTGGGAGGGTCCGCTCATCCCGAAGGAATATGCCGTAGACGTGGAGTTTACGGAGATTCGCGAATATTCATCTGTCATTGAAATCACGGGAGAGGAGTCTTCGCGCCATCACCGTAAGCGTTCGGCATCGAAGGTCACTGTAGAATCGCAGGTGTCTGACGTTGAATACGTAGAGATAAAGACACGCAATTGACTCTTGCTTCGATTCCCTGCATGGAGACATTATACATCACCGATCTTGACGGAACATTGCTCGGGGCTGACTCTCAGGTAAGCTCGGAGAGCTGCCGCTTGCTCAATGAAGCTATAGAGGCCGGAGCATCTTTCACTGTGGCAACTGCCCGTACGCCAGCTACTGTGGCTCCTTTGCTCAAGGGTGTCGACCTGCGTCTTCCGGCCATAGTCATGACCGGGGCCGCCATGTGGAGTCCGGCCACCGGCCAATATTCCGATGTGTGCCATATCCCTGCCCACACTGCCCGGCGTCTGCTCAATATATATGAGGAGCAAGGACTTCCTACTTTTGTTTATTTCCTGCGTGACAATCATATACACATCCGACACATAGGCCCACTCTCTGCGCAGGAGGAGGAATTCCGCCGCATGAGGGAGGGCAATCCTTTCAAGACATTCCATCTTATCGGAGGCAATGGAGAAAGCGCCGAAGCCATCCCATTGGATGACATCATCCTGCTTTTCGCCATGCAGGAGAAAGAGGCGGTGGAGAGAGTGGCACGCAGGATTGAAGAGTCGAGGCTCGATTGCAATGCACTCCATTATCATGACACCTATGGTCCGGAAAGCGAACTTATGGAAGTGTTCGGCCCCGGGGCCACTAAAGGAGAGGCTATCGCCCGCCTGAGGCTTCAGACGGGGGCGAAGAGGGTAGTGGTCTTCGGCGATAACGTCAACGACCTCCCGATGATGCGCGAGGCTGACATGGCGGTGGCGGTAGAAAATGCCGTGGAAGAGGTAAGGCGTGAGGCCGACATTGTGATAGGTCCCAACACTGCAGATTCTGTGGCCCGCTTTATACATGATGATTTCTTCAGACGGCGCCGCGAAGGCAACGCCGGGTGATTTCCCCTTTCCTCTTTTTTTATTGCTTATCATGAATTTCAGAATGGGTTTCTTCGAACGCCAGAGAGCCGGAAAGTTTATATTGATCGCAGTCTCCGCTGCGGCTGTCATCATCTTCCTGCTTGTCTCCAACAACCTCGTCAAGCAACTCGCGCAGCAGGAACGCGAACGTATGAATGTGTGGGCAAGCGCGACGGAGCGTATTGCCCAGACTGAAGCTGACGCCGACCTTGAGTTCCTGCTCTCCATCATCAGTCAGAACAACTCCATCCCGGTGATGGTGGCTGATTCCACTTTCCATATCCAGGAATTCAGAAACTTCACCCTGCCTGACAACAGCGACAGGGACAAGAGCCTTTACGACGAACTCTCTCCCCGCAACCAGAAATACCTGACGGGGCGGCTTAAGAAGATCGGTGGTGAGACCCCGCTCTCACGCATGGCGGAGATTGACCCCCACTTCATACGCGTGGAGATCTATGCCAACACTTATCAATACATATATTATGAAGACTCTATCCTGTTGCGCCGCCTGAGTCTTTATCCTTATGTGCAGCTCGCAGTGCTGGTAATCATTGTGCTGGTGCTTTATCTGGCCGTGGTCTATACCAAGCGGGCTGAACAGAACCGCGTATGGGTTGGCCTCTCCAAGGAGACAGCTCATCAGCTCGGCACTCCCATCTCCTCGCTCATGGCTTGGAGTGAATATCTCCAGGCCGCCGGCACTGACCCTGAAGTGACCGGAGAGATCGACAAGGATGTGCGCCGTCTCTCCGTGATAGCCGACAGATTCTCCAAGATTGGCTCCAGGCCGGAGCTCCAGCTTGAGTATCTTAATGATACTGTGGCACGTTCGCTCGATTATATGAAGAGCCGCATCTCAGGAAAGGTAGACCTCCGGATGCATCTCTCCGAGGATGACCATGGAGTGATGCTCTCACGTCCGCTTTTCGAATGGGTGATGGAGAATCTGACGAAGAATGCAGTTGACGCTATGGATGGAGAAGGCACAATCGACATAACCACAGGTGTGGATAAAGATAAGGTGTGGATCGACGTGCGCGACACTGGCAAGGGTATCTCACGAAAGAATTTCAAGAATGTCTTCAACCCCGGCTTCACCACCAAGAAACGCGGTTGGGGCCTTGGCCTGACGCTCGTGAAACGTATAATCGAGGATTACCACGGCGGACGTATCTACGTGAAGGAATCTGAGATCGGAAAAGGGACCACATTCCGCATTGAGATACCCTCCGCAAAGGGTGTGCGATGATTTCTGCTGCTTTGATTTTGTTAAATTAATCAAAAATGTTAATTTTGCGGAATTGAAGCCGGTAAGCGATGCTGGCAAAGCGATTTTATCTTTCATTTTTGATTATGGCAGCAACCAATGACTCTGCTTTTCAGCTGAAACTTCAGAAGATAGGGCGTCCGCTTTATTGGATCCTCCTCATCCTTATGTTGTTTCCCTTCAATGAAATATGGGGATTTCAGATAGCCACACCTCCGGTGGCTCTCTTCCTCGGACTTGTATTCGCGTTCATATTCGGAATCCCTTTCCCCGTATTCAACAAAAAATTGTCGAAGTATCTGCTTCAGGCCTCTGTGGTGGGTCTGGGTTTCGGCATGAACCTCCAGCAGTCGCTGCAGAGTGGCGCCGAAGGGATGGTGTTCACGATCGTGAGTGTCATCGGCGTGATGATCATCGGAGTCCTGCTCGGACGCTGGTTGAAGATCAATGAAAAGACAGCCTACCTCATCTCTTCGGGTACAGCCATTTGCGGCGGCAGTGCGATTGCTGCAGTCGGCCCCGTGCTTAAAGCCGACCAGAATGAGATGGCCGTCTCGCTCGGCGTCATCTTTATCCTCAACGCCATCGCTCTCTTCATCTTCCCTCCCATCGGCCATTGGTTCGGCATGAGCCAGCAGCAGTTCGGCACATGGGCCGCCATCGCCATCCATGACACAAGCAGCGTTGTGGGTGCAGGCGCAGCCTACGGTCCGGAAGCCTGCGACATAGCAACGCTCATCAAATGTACGCGAGCCCTCTGGATAATCCCGCTCGCCTTCTTCACAATGTGGTTCTTCCGCAATAAGAAAGGTGGCGAAGGGAAAGCTAAAGTAAGCATCCCTTGGTTTATCCTCCTCTTCGTTGTGGCCATGATCATCAATACGTATACCCCCGAATCAGCCCGCGCTGTGATGGATCCGGTCTACACAGTTCTTGTGGCCATCGCCAAGAAAGCCCTAGTGGCAGTGCTCTTCGCCATCGGTGCGAGCCTGAGTCTGAAAGTGATCCGTCAGGTGGGCATTCGTCCACTCGTGCAGGCTGTGGCCCTCTGGATTGTAATTGGAGTGACGAGCCTCGTGGTGTGTCTCTACACAGTGTGCTGATCCGCTCCATCCCACGGATAAACTGAAATCCTTCTTTCCTTCATCCATCATTCCTCAACTTCCAACTTAATGGACTTTATCCCAACACTGAACAAAGCTTCCAGCCGCGGCTCCTTATGGCTGGGCGTGGCAGCCGTGGCAGCCGGAGCGGCGGCCGCCGCCATGCACGGCAACCTTGTGGTTCTCCCCCTGACACTTTGCCTGCTTTTCGGCATAGCGGCCCAGTTTTCCATCAATTTCCTTCACCGCTACAATGATGAAAGATATAATTTCGGAGAGAATAAAGCCGACGGCATCTCTTTCGAAGATTCCAGTTTCTCGTCATTGACCGTGCTTAGGGAAGCATTGTTTGGTTCATGTCTCGTCACCCTTATGATCGGACTTGTCATCATCACCATGGGAGGCTGGGTCATGATCATTTTCGGAGCTGCCCTCACTCTGCTCGCCGTCATACTCAATTTAGGTAAGCATCCCCTGAGCCGCACTCCCTGGGGACTGCCGCTTACTTCGCTCGCCTTCGGCCCTGTCGGCACCCTTGCCGTCTGCTTCCTTCAGTCGCAGCGTGAGTCGGTGAATGACTTCAATTGGTTTGACCTCGGGCCGGCCCTCTGGTTGGGATGTGCTGTGGCGTTTCTGATCGCCAACTGGAAGATTGTCTACAACTATACAAATTACGACCTTGACATCATAAATAAAAAGCGAACCTTCACCGTCTTGATCGGACTTCGCGCAAGCCGTGCCCTGATAGTGGTGAATGCTTTGCTCTGCCTGGCAGTAATAACTGTATTCGTACTTACCAACCATATCTACCCCGAGTGGATGATAATCACTGTTCCGGCTCTTGCACTCATCTATTACGTATACATGGCCATCGCCATGCGTACGGCATCGCCTGAAAAAATGCGGAGTTTCATCCAGCTTTCCGGTCTCGTCATGGTGCTGACCATGCTGGCCATCTTCCTCATCTTCTGCTTCACCGGTGATCCCGTCGACACCCACCTGACCATCTTCGGTGAGGATTCCGGCGTAATCTGAAACACCTGATAGTCATGTCGGGCAAAAGGATTACTAAAAAATTGCGTAGTGCCATTTTTGCGTTCATATCAGTTTCCTCTCTCTCTTTTACAGGTGAGGGGTTAAAGGCGCAGTCAGTTGCTGTAGATAAAACTGCCGCAGTTAGTGAGGTGGATTCTTTGTCAGTCTATAAGGATTTGCAGGAATTCGAGATAATAGCCTCAAGAAAGATAGAAACTCCGGAAGGTTATGTGATTAATTTGGCAGGGGAAAATGTTATTAAAGGCCGGAACATTACCGAGACATTATCTTTTCTTCCCAATTTGTCGGTTCAGGATAAAGTAATTGAAATTTTGGGAGTCCCGGTATCTCATATCTATGTTGATGGAGTTGAACTAAAGGATACGAATGAACTCTCGAATATTCCGGCTGAGTATATTAAAAATGTTGAGGTAAAGTATAGCCCTGGTTCTTCAAATGTTGCCAGTGAAACTGGTGGGAGCATTTTTATCCGACTCAACACCCCGCGACTGAGGGGATTTATTGGATCATTGCAGGCTGGTGGAAAGCTCTCAGCAGATAATGGGTTTATTTCTGAGTCGGCCAGTGGGTTCATAAAGGGTAGGTATGACAAGTTTTCTTACCTTATTTCTCCTTCTTTTTTTCACTTCGACCATACAGATAAAGGGGTATACTCTTATTTAAGGGAGGGAAATAATGATAATTTTTCCTTCAGTAATAGGAATAAATCCAATAGCTTTAGAAACAGAACTTCATTATCCTTTGATTTCTCCAGGGCGAGCGCATTGAGAATTAGTCATACCATTTGGTTAGGTAACTATTTTCCAGAGTCTACTTCGGATAATCTAATAGAGGCTGAAAAAAGATTGTCAGCTTGGACTTACTCCCACAGCCGAAATATTCAGAATGCTTTCACCATGGAGTTTGAGACTTCCGATATTTTGGGACTGAATATTGACATTTCGGCTGATTATTTAAACCGAAAAACAAAAAACAGTCAGTTCTATTCCGATGTGGAGGGCTTCCGTTCTGACTATCTGGTAAGAAGCAACGATAATCTTGCAAAGTTTAAACTTGCGTTCTCCAAAAACTTGTTAGATGCATTGAGGTTTTCGTGGGGTTGTCGGTTGAATATAATACATAATGAGAAAAAAGATTTCTCTTATGCAAATATACTCAATAAAATCGAGATTTGCAATGGGCTTACCCCTCTCGTTTATATTGAGGCTTCAGGGTCTGTGAATAGTATTAGATATTATGCAGGCCTTAACTGGCAGATGAATCATATTTCATTTCGTGCACAGGACTTGACCATGACCAAAAGTACGGTGAATGCCCTTAACCCCACTGTTCAAGTCACGTTGCCTTTCGGAAATGGAAATAGGAATCATTCAGTGATGCTGTCATATTCCCATAACCTATATGACATACCCTATGATGCCATTTCAAATGTGCCTGTTTGGGAAGACGCACATAATGTTAGAGTCGGAAACCCAGATCTGGAGGCTCCGCAGGAGCATCGCGTACGGGCTACCCTCGCCTCGTGGCAGTCGATGTTAACTTTCTCTGCCATGTATTCCAATGCCCACAATGATATATATTGGGTTACGGCCAAGAGCTACGGGGAGGAAGTATATAGCACAAGGCCGGTAAATTCCGCTCACAATCAGAATGCTATGATGTTTTATGCACAATTCTCAAAGAAACTCTTAAATTTCTGGAATCTCAAGCTGATTGCCTCCTTAAAGGGTGAATTTGAGAATATGGAGATGGATGGTAATGATTACAGAGGATTGCAATGTCATTCCTTTTTCCGAATGGATCACTCCTTCACTCTTCCAAAGGGATGGGGAATCGGGATTTTTGCGTTCGTAGAGCCAACATTCAAGAGCTACAGCTGGACATTTCATCATGTCTATCAGGTAGGAGGCAATGCCTATAAGTATCTCTTCAATAATCGTTTACTCCTCTCAGCAGATTTTACTGCCTTTGGACATCGTCGAGTACTCGACCGTCATGTCGGCAATGAAGTGCTCCGACAGCGATATACTACTCCTGATGGGTCTTTTGCCCTTACGGCTGTGTGGTATTTCTCAGGCGGTAAAAAGGTGGATGTCAATTTTGTAAATAATGACCTTGATTACCAGACTCAACGGAGCATTCGCTGAGTTCTTTCACAAAAAAATATTGAAAAATTTTGGAGTTAAGTCAAAAATTTGTAATTTTGCAGCCGCTTAGGGCATTCCTCATTGAGGAATACCGGGCACTCGGGGTGTAGCACAGTTGGTTAGCGCGCTACGTTCGGGACGTAGAGGTC
>CAZPQD010000085.1:0-12338 GCA_964588625.1 uncultured Sangeribacter sp.
AATTAAAATCCGGATTATATAGCATCTCCCATTCGCCAAGGTATTCAATCGTACCCTTCAAGCTCAACCAACGAAAGATAATATGTTCTTGAAGCTGGCTCTTAGCCATGTCTGTCAGTGAGATAAAGTCATCCCCATCAATTCCGATTATGGTTATTGGAGTGTTTTGAACTGTGATTTTTGCCATCTTGGAGTGGTAAATTTAGATTCAACTGCAAAGTTACAAAAAAAAGTCATACAGTCTCCGTCAGCACCGGCAGCGCTCAGGAGAGCGATTCACTGGAAGCAGCGGTCTCCCGACCGCTGCCGGAACCCGCAAAGTAATCCCCCATTGATGCTATCAGTGGGGAAAATAAAAAAAGGACAATCAGAAGATTGTCCTTTCCAATCGGTATACCCCGATTTCTAAAATCGTTGCAGTCGCCCCGAATTATTTCTTTGATGGAGGGGGAAATTCAGACCCCTTTGGGAATGCAAATATAGCAATTAAAATTCCACCTGCAAAATAATAACACATCTGCGACACAAAAATAGCATATTTTATGAGCTTTCAGACCTTATCACTCCCGAGGACGCCGTCCCGAACCGCTTCTCCCAGTCTGTCACAAAATCCTTCGTCTACCCGAAGAAAAGGCTCTCTGTAAAGTTCCACTATTGTTCTAATGCTACAAAATTCCTAAATTTGTTGGCAGGATTCCCACGCCTTTAGGCGTTATCACACCCTTTTTACCATTGGAAATAGGTGTGTAGGCGCAAAAGTCCTTAAAGTCTCTAAAGACCTTAAGGTCCTTAGGAGAAATACCCCGCCGAAACGTGCCGTCCGGACTGGGAGGAGCGGTCTCCCGACTGGGAGGAGCGGTCTCCCGACCGCTTCAAAACCCTCAGAGTTCTCAGAGTTCTCTGACCAGCCATCTCCGTCGACCCCGCCCCGACTGCCGGGAATCCACCGAGCTCTTCCGAGTGCCAAACCCCGAAATTCTTTCAACTAACAATAATTATTAACACTTAAAACAACATTTAACACGAAACAGAAACGACAAGAAAAAAGACAACAACACAAAACAACTAACCAACCGCGATGAGTGAACCAAACGCCCGCCGGCCAAGCCGACGCGGCGGATGCCTCAGGCATCTCCTCACCGCAATTCTTTCATTTTAAAACAATTTTATTTCAACTATGAAACGAACGTTACTGTTCCTTTTCAGTCTAGTTGCATTTCTCATCCCATTCAATCTGGCGGCCGAGAACTTCGCTCTGTCATTTATGACAGAGCAAGGTCAAAAGGAACCAGATGGATACTATTGGAATGTTGCACCTGGAGAAGTTTTCTACATTATTTGTGGTGTAGAGGATGCTTCCTTGGTGACCCCAGGTGCTACCCTCACATTCACAAACGATGCCGAATACAGCGTTGATGTCCCTATTGAGAAATGTGACTGGGGGTATGAAAATTGGTTTCAGGTTACTATCCCCAGTAATGCTGTTCCTGATACTTATTTCGCTATTCCTGAGGGAACTTTCTGCGAAACTGGTAACCCAGATATGGTTAATTCGGATGAATGGTGCTTTCTATCTATAACAGGAGGCGGTGCCGAATTCTCTTGGGATGCCGAGACAACAAGCGTGCAGTTCCTTCCTGTGAATGGAAGTGTGCTTGAGTCCGTGCCTGGTGAGAGTGGCCATGTCTTCGTACAGGTATTCACTGATTTCCAGGGTGATGGCGAAAATCTCGAGGATGCAGCTGTTGAAGGTCCTGCATCCCTGATTTCCATTACTGGCCCTCCGGGTGCCGAACTTCCCACAGTCACTTCTTGTGTGGCTGGCGACTTCCCCTATGCTGTAAACTTTTATGACCGTGGTATCATGCTTTCCTTCGACGGAAAGGTGAAGACTCCCGGTGAATATACGATTACTTTCCCCGCAGGTTATTTCAAGGTTGGCGACGAAGCTAACCCCGAACCTATCAGTGTGACTTATTCGATCGCAGCCAATGCATTCCTTGACTACACCGTTTCTCCCGAGCCTGGCAAGGAGATCAACAACGTAGCCCAGGAGCTTGACGAGATCAGAATCACTTTCCCCTCTATCACTCAGAGGATCGACGTCGAGAGCAATGTCGTCACTGTAAACGATGAGTCCACCACTTTCATGGGTGGCGACGGCTATATCCTCACTTATGGCAGCTGGCTTCCTGAGATGTCGGCTGACCGCAAGTACTCAGTCGTGATTCCTGCCGGTGCGCTTTCTTACACAGAGGGTGGCACTACAGTCAGGAATGACGAGGCGATTGAGTTTGAGTATTCTGTTGCTGTCAACTATTTCGAAGGTGTGACCTACAGCCCCGCCAACGGCGCTTATGACGAGCTGCCCGCCGGTGTTGTATTCACATTCCCGCAGGCAACAGATCAGATGGTGTCTCTTGCCGAGGGTTCTTCGCTGCTGGTTAACGGTGTCAATGTAGCCGACAAGTGCTCCATGGGCAACGGAACTGTCACATTCCCCGCAGAACTCTTCACGGATCTTCCGAAGAACAAGGAGTTCTCCGTTGTGATTCCTTTCGGTGCCCTTCACATCGACGACCAGACCAACACAGAGGCTTACGAGGCTAAGTACACACTCAATGGTCCTATCGTTGTTGAGTACGAGATCAGTACTGTGATGGATAAGGCCGGAAATGCTTATGCTCCCAGTAAGTTTGGCGAAATCCCCAACATAGTAAGCTTTGAGGTTAAGCCTGACTTCGGATGGCAGGGTACAGGTAGCATGTTCTCCCCGCAGTACACTCCCGTCTGGAGCGACGAACTCCTTTCCCAGATTACACTTGTAAATGAGGGGGGCCTTGAATATCATCCTTCAAGCTACACCAAACTTGGATCAATGGTTGCTGCTGGACGTTCCATCCGTCTGACTTTTGATCCTGAGGTTAACCAGGGTGGTGTCTATACACTCATTATTCCCGACGGCTTTATTTCCGCGCAGGAGGGAAGCGCAGTGAAGGCGTTTGCCGGTGCCACTTTCCCCAATATCTTCACAGTGCTTGAGGCGAAGCCCGATTATTTTGAGGGTGCCAAGTTCGTTGAGCCTACTTCAGAAGAGGGCAACGGCGAGGTGAAGTCCATCTCCAACTTTATTGTAGAGTTCCCCGCTGCCGCCGGCAAGAAGGCTGAACTCGTTTACGAGACGGATAAATATGATACTCCCGAAGATCCCTGGATCCTTGAGGGTAAACTCAGAATTCTCTTCACGAATCTTGCCACGGGTGAGGCCGAGACGTTGAACATGGCGAAGGGTATGACTTTCTCCATCAACGAAAGCAACCAGCTCGTGCTCTCTATTCCTGAGACTACAGCGTGCGGTACTTATGAGGCAATCATCGAGCCCAACGCGGTTTCGATCGATGGCGTGATAAATCCCGAGATCAAGTCTGAGGTATTCACCATCACTCCCAACTTCTTCCAGGGTGCTTACTTCAGCGTTCCTGCCGAGAATGCGGTTGTGAAGAATATTTCCGAGTTTGTTGTTTGGTTCCCCAACCTCTACAACCAGACTCTCGAGTTTGTTGGTTCGGCTGACAACGCTGCCGACGTGATCAAGATTGAGGATGCCGAAGGCAACACTTATCCTGTGACAAGCGCCAGCATCAGCTCCACATCACTCACATTCAATGTTGATGAGATCTCCGCTCCCGGCGAATATACCGTCACAGTAGAGCCCAACGCCCTTACTGTAAGGGGTCAGGAGAACAGCGAGCCCATCGTCACCAACTTCGTGATCAAGCCCCTCTACTTCAAGGATGCTGCTTTCGTGGCTCCCGTCGACGGCGAGACTTACGAGTCTGTTGATGAGTTCGAGATCACTCTCCCCGGCTTCGAGGGTCATGAGGATCAGACTCTGAACATCAACTATTCCGCTATCTCCATCACTCCGAAGGCTGGTGGAAATATCGTACATCCTGAGGAAGAGAACGTGACTTTCGAGGGCACAACCCTTAAGTTCACTACCGAACCTTACATCTACAATGGTGAGTATGAAGTAGTAGTTTCGCCCTACGCGCTTGAAGTAGACGGCGTCTACAACGAGGAGGCCCTCCAGCTCACATTCACCATCGAGCAGATGGCATTCCCCGAGTTCACTGTTAAGCCTGCCGAGGGTGACGTACGTTCACTCAACGACCTCGTGGTTACATTCACAGATCCTGTGAAGGTGGCCGACGACGAGCTCAAGGTGACTGTAGCCGGTGAGGATGTTGAGGCTGTACTCAGCGAGGACGGCACAACACTTACCATCCCCTACGAGCAGACTGCACTCACTGAGAACATCAAGGTGGTAATCCCCGCCGATATGTTCACAGTAGGCGTTGGCGCCTCCAAGAATGAGGAAGCTACCTACACTTACACCGTAGTTCCCGAGTTCATCGCCAATCCCAAGTTCCGTCCCGTACTCAACGCCAATGGCGTAGGCACAATCGAAAGCCTCAACAGCTTCGTGATCGACTTCGACAACAATGCACTTCCCGAGGGTCTCGCACCCCTGACAGAGGAGCAGGTACGTAAGATCACCGTTAGCCGTGAGCTCGACGGTGTGCCCGAGACTTACTACGGCTACTTCAGCAATGCTGAGGGCGAAGGCACTCAGTTTGTGGAAGGAAGCGGCAACTGCGAGGTTGACGTTCGTTTCGCCGATGCCGACAACAATCCTGTCGACCTCTATAAGGCTGCCACTTACGTCATCACAATCCCCGCCGGCGTATTCGTTGACGCCCGCACAGCCGAACTCGGTCTGCAGACTGTCAACAATGCCCTGACCGCCACTTACAACGTGCAGGAACTTCCTTACTACTTCCAGGGTTCCGTTTGGACACCTGCCAAGGATTCCAAGGTCGTTCATCTCGGCGACATCACCGTCGACTTCCCCAACCGTAAGGGCACAAGCACCGAGACCGGTGACTTCGATTATGACGTAGAGCCCAACAAGGCTGCCGTGATCACCATCGGTGAGACTGAGCTCGCCTATGGCGAAGGCTGGGAGGTGAAGGACAACATCCTCATCATCCATGCTGACGAGAACGTTCCCGGCGACTATGTCGTATCCATCCCCGACGCTCTGATCACAATCCACTCTGTGGAGAACACAGCAGTGGAGGTGACTTATACAATTGAGAAGCCCAACTACTTTGAGGGCGCAGCCTTCACGGCTCCCGCTCCCGGTGATGTGACAAGCCTCAAGGAGATGACAGTAAGCTTCCCCGCGAAGTCTACATTCACTCCCGTGCTGAATGCTGATGCGAAGATCACAGTGACACGTGCCAAGGGTACTCCCGTTGAGGCCACCGGCTCCATCAATGCTGATGGCGAGCTCGTGATCACACTCGCTGAGGAGATCACTCTCGGCGGTACTTACACCGTTAACGTACCTGCCGGCGCAGTCTCCATCGACGACCTCGCAAGCACTAAGGCTATCACAGCTGTATATACTATCGAAAAGGCTGACTACTTCGCAGGCGCCAAGTTCACTTCGCCCGAACCCGGAGTGGTAGATGCTCTTGATGCGTTCACTGTAGAGTTCCCCGGCAAGCTTGACTTCGTACCCGTACTGAAGACCGGTGCTGCCGCTACTATCACAGTGACTTCCGACAAGGGTGTTGAGGTCAAGGCTTCCGCAGCCGAGATCAATGCAGAGGGCAACCTCCAGATCACTCTTGCCAATGAGATCACCAAGGCCGGTGTCTACACCGTGACTGTTCCCGCCGGTGCTCTGTCGATCGATGAAGTGGCCAACGCCACTGCCATCACCGCTGAGTACACCATCGAGCTTAAGACAGATCCCGAATGGTGGGCACAGGTTCAGTTTGAGCCCGCCGGTGGCGCTACATCTGCCGAGGCTGCTGTTGTTAAGCAGCTTGCTTCCATCGGTGTTTACTTCCCCTCCGAAGTAAGCTATACTGAAGGAATCAAGGCTGGCCGCATGAACACTGCCACTTCCGATCTTGAGGAAGTTGCTGGCACAGCTGCCGGTTCTGAGTCTGTACTTTCCTTCTCTACCACAATCGAGGCTGGAGAGTATATCGTCAACATTCCTGCCGGAATGTGGATCTCTCAGGTAGGTGGTCCCAACCCCGAGTACACATTCTACTATAAGATCAACGAGCTCCCCTACGCTGATTTCTGGACTGCAGAATTCATACCTGCCGATGAGGCTGAGGTAGAGGCTGTCTCCAAGGTGAATGTTGTGTTCCCCAACGCTCTCGGTGCTATTGAGGCCGGTGACGTAACGGTTACACTCAAGAACAACAACAATTCCACAAGCAGCTACGAGGGTACTGTTTCCTTCGACGCTGAGACCGGATATGTTGACTTCGGTAAGATCATCGCCGCTCCCGGTGTTTATGTAATGAACATCCCCGAGGGTGCATGGACTTCTGAATATACCAAGTATGCAAAGAGCCCCGCTTATGAACTCACTTTCACAGTGAAGGACCTCGAAGAAAGCGAGACTGCCTTCGTTGATGCCAAGTGGATGAATGGCGATAAGGGTGCTTCCTTCTCCGGTGGCTACATCGAGCTGCCCAACAAGCCCAATGAGTACGCTACATACGTACTGGAGGGAAGCCAGAGCCTTATCAAGGCTGTGGGCCCCGACGGCGTGGCCATCAATTGTGAATCTGCAGGCCGTTACAGCGGCGGTATCTACCTCAACTTCGAGGAGCAGATTGCTGCCGGTGAATATAAGGTGACAGTGCCTAAGGGCTTCGTGACACTCTGTGCCAAGGGTAGCGACTTCGGTCCCGATCCCGATCAGCCGAAGTTCATCAACCCCGAGTTCACTCTCGTCTACACTGTAGAGGCTGCTGAGCCTGTTGAATTCAACTACTCTTTCCAGGTTGTAAAGGCTGACGGAAGCGTTGCCACTGAGGATGAGCTTGACTCTCTCGAGGGTGTGAGCGGCATCAAGGTGACTACTGACGTCAAGTTCACTTGGGATGACTGGAAACTCTGCTACGAAGCTTATCTGACCAACGGTACCAACGAGGTCAACTTCGACAAGCAGATTTCTACACAGGGCAACTACACTTACGTTCTCTCTTACAACGAACCCCTCACTGAACCCGGCACTTACTCCCTCTATGTTCCTGCCGGACTCATTAAGGATAGCGAGAATGGTGACAAGGCTGCCGAAATCAATGTTGAGAACCTCTTCACTATCGTAGAGCCTGAGGCCAAGACCATCGACTGGAGCAAGGTTGTATTCGCTCCTGCTGAGGGTGAGGTTAAGTCGATCTCCGGTATTGACGTTACATTCCCCGACAACGTTGTGAAGGGTGAGAAGGCTTCTGCCACTCTCACACTCGCAGGCGGTCAGCCTGTGAATGCCCAGGGCTTCATGATGGATGGCGTCACCGATCAGTGCACAGTGATCTTCTCCAGCACAGATGCTGCCGGTGAGTACACAGTGACTATCGCTGAAGGCTCATTCGTGAATGCCGAGAACTTCGAGGATGTAAGCCCCGAGTTCACTCTCAAGTACACAATCGCCCAGGTGCTCGACGCCGAGTACTGGAGTGATCCTACTTGGTATCCTGCTCAGGGCTCTGAGATCGAATCTCTCCCCATGGGTATGGTTCAGGTTAAGTTCCCGAACTCCGACGGTTGGGTAGCTGAAGGCCAGGATATCTGGATGGCTAAGCTCGTCAACAATACTACCGGTACGGTTTACGAATATGCCCAGTCTTGGGAGAATGACAACTACGACGGTGGTGTGATCTTCTTCAACAGTCAGAAGGATATCACCGAGGCCGGTGAGTACACTCTGACTCTCCCTGCTGCTTCTTACTACAGCATCAATGGTAAGGCTGAGGATAGCCCCGCTCTTGAACTCAACTTCTCCATCGCAGCCGGTGAAGAACCTGCTACTCCGATCGACTGGAGCAAGGTTACATTCGATCCTGCTGACGGTGATGATGAGCTGACTGAGCTCGGCCTCATCGACGTTAACTTCCCCGCTATGGTTGCGAAGGGCGCGGCTGCCAAGGCTACCCGCACCAACGCCGCAGGGGAGTCTGTTGACGCTACTGGCTTCATGATGATCAACGAAGGCGACACTCAGTGCTCGCTGATGTTCTCGACTACTGACGAGCCCGGTGAGTACACAGTGACTGTCGCTGCCGGTTCGTTCGTTAATCCTGAGGATGCTGAGGATCTCAGCCCCGAGTTCACTCTCCACTACACTGTTGTAGAAACTGAGACTGTCGACACTTGGGCTACTGAAAACCAGATCTGGACTCCCGCCAACGGTGCTACCGTTGAGGAACTCTCTCAGATCCGCGTAGAGCTTAAGGGTCTGAAGGATGTTCTTATTCCTGAGAATGACGACATCTTCATCGTGAAGAATGTGACTACAGGTGAAGAGTTCCGCGCTTTAGCTGATGAGTATAACAACACTGACGGTGTAATCATCTTCGTCAATACCTTCTGGGAGCCGATCACAGTGACTGCTCCTGGTACTTACGAGGTGAGTGTACCTGCCGGCGTTTGGAGTGCTGATGGCCAGCTCAACCCCGAAATCCTCCTCACTTACGTGATCGAGGGTGGAAGCGTTGAACCCGGCATCGACACTATGCTCGATAAGTGGACTTCCGATCCTGAGGACGGAGCTACTGTAGCTACTCTCGATGCAGTGACCATCACATTCCCCGACCTCGGTGCTGACTATGCACTTGTTCCCGTTGATTATGAGGCTGAACTCGTAGCTGAGGACGGCACTACCTACCGTGTATCTCTCGACTTTGTAGAGCTCAAGGGATCCTTCATGTTCCCGACTGCCATCGAGGCTAAGATGACCGAGCAGGCTCCTGCCGGCACTTACACCCTCGTGATCCCCGCAGGTACCGTACAGATCGGTGACCTTGAGGATTGGGATGGCATCTATGACATCTACAA
Source organism: uncultured Sangeribacter sp. (assembly GCA_964588625.1). GTDB lineage: Bacteria > Bacteroidota > Bacteroidia > Bacteroidales > Muribaculaceae > Lepagella. Next base: position 8,938 of record CAZPQD010000085.1, read on the forward strand.
CAAGGAGATCCGCATCGAGTACACAGTCACTGAAGGCGTAGGTATCCTCTCCGTAGTAGGCGAGGCCGACACTTACACCATCATCGACTACGCAGGCCGCGTGATCACCCGCAACGGTGATGCCGACGCAGTCCGCAACCTCGAGAAGGGCATCTACATCATCAACGGCCGCAAAGTCGTTATCCGCAAGTAAAACCGCTCCGGACGTAACGTCCGCACAATAAATAGAGGGCCGGCGAAATTTCGCCGGCCCTCTATTTATATCCCAACCCCATGCCACCCGACCGCTGCGGGAACCGCAGTGCCACCCTCAGAGTTCTCAGAGTTCTCAGAGCGCTCTGAAACCGCAACGACCGGGAGTGCGGGTCTCCCGACCGCCGCCGGAAACCGCAGTGCCACCCTCAGAGTTCTCAGAGCGCTCTGAAAGAGCAACGACCGGGAGTACGGATCTCCCGACCGCTTTAACGTTCTCGGAGCGTGTATCGGAGGGTGCCGTATGGTAGCCCCGGAGGGGCTTGACTTCCGTTAACCGGGTACGAAGTGTCCGGAAATCAATGGGTTATATATAAACAGATTCCGCCGCGCGGAGCGCGGCGGAATCTGTTTATGGAGTAGGTTGCCATGTCCGGGCACTTCGTACCCGGTTAACCGAGGTACAGCCCCTCCGGGGCTATAGTCCCTCCCATCCGATCGCTGCGGGAGACAGCTTCTCCCAGTGGCTTCTCCCAGTGGCATCTCCCTGTGGCGGGTCCCAGTGGCATCTCCCTGTGGCGGGTTGCGGGCTATCGGTGGAAGTGGGGGTGGCAGGAGAGGAGCTGGGCGCGGAGGCGCGTGCGGTCGAGGTGGAGGTAGATCTCGGTGGTGGCGATGGATTCGTGGCCGAGCATGGTCTGGATGGCGCGCAGCGACGCGCCTCCCTCGAGCAGGTGGGTGGCGAAGGAGTGGCGCAGGGAGTGGGGTGACACTTTCTTCTCGATGCCGGCGGCGGCCGCCGCATCCCGTATGACGTAGAACACCATCTGGCGCGTCAGCGCCCTTCCTCGGCGGTTGAGGAAGAGGATGTCGCTGTTGCCGGGCTTTATGTCGAGCTGCGTACGCTGCGGCAGATAGGCCGCTATCAGCTCGGCCGCCGTGTCGCTCATAGGCACCATCCGCTGCTTGCTTCCCTTTCCTTCCACTATCATATACCGCTCGTCGAGATTAAGGCGCGACAGCCGCAGGTCGGTGAGTTCGGAGACTCGCAGACCGCTCCCGTACAGTGTCTCGATGATGGCATGGTTGCGTGGTGTCTCCTCCTTATCTGCGGGGAGGGCCGCCACCATCGCGTTGATCTCCTCCACCGTCAGCACATCCGGGAGCTTGCGCCCCAGACGCGGCGACTCGAGCAGCGCGGAAGGGTCGTCATGAATCAGGCCTTCCTCACGCAGAAAGCGGAAGAAGGCCCGTATGCCGGCTATCAGCCGCGCCTGGGAGCGCGCCTGGATACCCATGTCGCGAAGTGTACAGAGCAAAGTGTGGAGATGCGATTCCTCCACCTGCTCCAGCCCGACGCCCGCCTCATCGAGAAACTCGAGAAGATGCCTGACGTCGTTGAGATACCCTTCCGCCGTATTCTCCGAAAGCCCGCGCTGCAGGCGCAGCGACGACTCGAAGAGCGGAAGAAGCGGTCTCCCGGCGAAGTGCTCCGGAGAGCCCTTCTCCCAGGTAGTGTCTGTCATTCCACGATGAATTTGAGGGAGGCATCGGCGTCGCCGCTCAGGCGGGCTACGTACACACCGGCGGGGAGCGAGGCCACGGAGATGACGCTTCCCCCGGCGCTAAGCACCCGGCGACCGCTGAGGTCAGTGACGGTGCAATCTCCATGACGGGGGAGGAGCAACTGCCGGGAGGCGGCGTCGTAGACGATGGCGGCCGGACGGCTCTCCGTCGTCATGGCTACCGAGGCATTCTTCAGGTTGGCGGCGCGGAAGAGGAGGGTATGCGATTCCCCTTTGAAGTCATCCTGCTTCAGCTCCTTCATATTGTCGCCGTCGGCCTCATAGAGTCGGAAATAACCCTTGCCGTACGAACCCGTGATGCCGTCGCCACCCGCATCGTGGAACTCGAGGGTGTAGCAACCGTCGGCAGGGAGCGGGAGGACGGTCAAATAGTCGTGGCGACGCTCAGTGTAAGGTTCGCTCTCGCACACCACCTCACCGGTGGCATCGAGGATGCGCCAGGAGGTCTCCTGCGGTTTGTTGTCGGTAGAAACCAACAGACGGATCTCACCGTTGCCCGTCAGCACACCGGGGATGGTGATGGCAAACGGTTCGGAGCTGCTTCCTGAGCCGTTGAGGGCAGTCGCGCTGAACTTCACAGCTGAAGAGGCGGCCTCCGGGTCGATCTCGAAATCAGTGAAGGGAGGGATGGCTATCTCCTCAGTGGCGAGGTATGGGAGTTCGCCCTTCCAGGGGAAGGTGTGGACATCGCCACAGATGTCGATGGCTATCTCGCAGTCGGTGAGGGTCTCGGCGCCTGTATTGCGGAGCCACAGCCGACCCGAGAAAAGAGGGTCGCACACCTGTTCCGGAGTGTCGGCCACGCGCATCACGCGCGCGTCGAGCTCCTTCTTCGCCGGACGCGGCACGTAGGCCGTCTCCACCACCGTACCGTTCTTCATATCCTGCACCCAGGCCACTACGGCCAGTTCATCGATCTTCTCAATGCGCTCCACCTGCCATGTGCCGCTCCATGAGTGGCTGTCGCCGGCGTTGGGGAAGGCGGAGATAGGTTCGCCCGAAGGGGGAGTCAGAAACTGCCGGAACTCGTTGTGGAAAACGGTCTGACCGTTGTAGGCCGGACGCGCCGGGCGCACTTCCTCCTCCACGGCCGCCACGAAGAGTCGCAGGTCGGAATTATTGAGAGGGTAGAGGGACACCGTCTCCACATTGACCGAGAGCAGACCCTCCTCGAGCGACGTCGAGACATTGAGGCGCACCTCCGGGTCGGTCTGCATGAGGCGGTTGATCATATAGTCGATGGTGGTGACGTAGGTGTCGACACTCTTGCCGTCGAGGAAGACAGAGGGATAGCCGCGCACGCCATAATGGTCGATGCGGTGCTGCACCTGGTCCTTCACCGGCAGGTAATATTCATCGTTGGGGTAGGGATAGTTGCCGTGGTAGGTGACCTCCACAACGTCGCCCAGACGGGCGTCGAGCAGCGAGTCGGCAGGCGGGGCGAACACCGCGCACGGCTGGCAACCCACATTGGTGAATTTCTCAAAAAGCACGAGATGGCGTTCGGCGGCGAACGTCATGGTAGAGATGATGCACGGCAGCCCCGCGAGGGCCACGGCCAAGATAGTATTTCTTTTCATTTGATGTGCAGGGTGAAAAGTTTATGGTTTTATGGTTGGAATT
>CAZPQD010000086.1:0-7884 GCA_964588625.1 uncultured Sangeribacter sp.
ACGACCCCGAGATTACAAATCACGTGCTCTGGCCAACTGAGCTAAAGAGGCAAGTGAATTCCGCGTTTCCGAAATTCGAGTGCAAAATTAATCAATATTTCTGACACTCCAAAAAAATTCAACGATTTTTTTCAAAAAAGTGCAGAATTCTTGTTTTATCCAGCCCATTCAGTAGGAAATTATACCCTTACGGGTGCAATTTCCCACTGATGGTGCCGGTAATAGTTATTCTACTGTCACAGACTTTGCAAGATTGCGCGGCATATCCACATTCTTTCCTTTATTTATGGCTATATAATAGGAAAGGAGCTGGAGGGGTATGGAGGTGATGATGGGAGTGAGACACTCCGGAACGTCGGGCACCTCCAGCACATGGTCGGCGATATTGCTGATGACGCTGTCGCCTTCGGAGACGATGGCGATGATGCTGCCGCCGCGAGCCTTCACCTGCTGCACGTTGTTGACGATCTTCTCATAGAGATGGTCGTTGGGAGCGATGATGACGGAGGGCATCTCCGCATCGATCAGAGCGATCGGGCCATGCTTCATTTCGGCGGCAGGGTATCCTTCGGCGTGAATGTAGGAGATCTCCTTGAGCTTGAGAGCACCCTCGAGGGCCACGGGATAGCTGTAGCCACGTCCCAGATAAAGGAAGTTGCGCGCGTAAGTATAGATGAGTGAGAGATGGCGTATCTTTTCGTCGAGGTCATGGAGCACCTTCTCCACGAGTGAGGGTATCTCGAGAATCACTTTCCCGAGTTCGTTGATCTTTTCCTTGGGAAGTGTATCCTTTATCTGGGCGATAGAGAGGGCGAGAAGCGTGAGCACCATCACCTGGCCGGTGAAGGCTTTTGTGGAGGCCACGCCAATCTCCGGTCCGACGTGGATGTAGGTGCCGGAATGAGTCTCGCGCGGGATGGAACTGCCCACCACGTTGCTGATGCCGTAGACGAAGGCCCCCATGGAGCGGGCTATCTTGATGGCTGCAAGCGTATCGGCCGTCTCGCCGCTCTGGGAGATGGCTATCACGATGTCGTTCTCGTCGAGCACAGGGTTGGAGTATCGGAACTCACTGGCATACTCCACCTCCACCGGGATGCGGCACATATCCTGCAGCAGATATTTGCCGAGCAGGGATGCGTGCCAGGATGTGCCGCAGGCCACGATCACTATGCGTTTGGCATTGAGGAAGCGCTCCTTGTTGTCGTTGACTCCATTGAGCATGATGCGGCTTCCATGATTGACCACGCGGCCACGGATGCAATCGAGCAAAGTGACCGGCTGCTCGAAGATCTCCTTGAGCATGAAATGCGGGAAACCGCCCTTCTCGAGTTGCGATATACTGAGCTCGAGGGTCTTTACATCGATCTCACCCTCGCGGTTCTCGAGGTCGAGAAGGCGTAACGGTTCGCCACGTTTGATGACGGCGAGCTCCTCATCCTTGAGGTAGACCACATCCTTGGTGTATTCAACGAAGGGGGTGGCGTCGGAGGCGAGGAAATACTCGTCATCCCCTATTCCGATCACGAGCGGACTGCTCTTGCGGGCGGCGATGATGCAGTCGGGATTGTCTTTTTCCACGACGGCAATGGCGTAAGCGCCCACCACCTGCTTCAGGGCCTCGCGCACTGCGTCTTCGAGCGAGCAGTTGTTGCTCACGCGCACATATTCTATAAGCTGCACGAGCACCTCAGTGTCAGTCTCGGAATGGAATTTGCAGCCATGCTGCACGAGGGCGTCCTTCAGCACCTTATAATTCTCTATTGTGCCATTATGCACCAGCGCGAGGTTGCCATCCTCGCTGAAGTGGGGATGGGCGTTGGTGTCGGAAGGTTCGCCGTGGGTGGCCCAGCGTGTATGGGCGATGCCGGCAGTTGCGTCGACGTTCTTGTCCTTGCAGAAAGCCTCAAGATTGCTCACCTTGCCCATGGTCTTGTAAAGATTGAGCTTACCGTTGGGATTCACCAGGGCGATTCCGGCAGAGTCATAGCCGCGGTATTCAAGGCGATGAAGACCCTTCACGAGAATGTCATAGACATTTCCGGGGCCTATGTATCCTACTATTCCACACATAAGTAGTCAGTTTGTCAAGGTAGTTATTCTGTCATAGTTTTTAGCCTCTTCCCATTGGCCATGAGCCAGAGGGAGTTATAGGCCTTATGAAAAAAATCACTTTCGTCCATCTGTCAGAAGATTGCCAGGAGACAGTGATGCCATTACGGAAGTAACGCACGTATTCCCTTTTTATTATCTTCAGGCGTTTTATTCTCCATCAACAGCCTTGTCCGGGCCTATGTGAGTGAGACATAGACAGGCTTGGGGCTACGTCAGGAAAATAAATAAAGCCGGTGAGTGCGGGGGGAGGATGGAAATCCGCTACTTCACCGGCTTTGTGCCCTTTTTAATTTAAACTATTTTCTGTTTTTCTAATGGTATAGATAATATTAAGGATAGGAGAATACGGCAGGAGGAGTGAGGTGATGGTCTTGACGGTCGCAGACATATCCATGCACGGCGCCGGTAGTCAAGGGCTATATATGTCAGGTCAGTCGATATTTCGTTGTTCTTGGTTGTTGACGTTGCAAAATTAATCATAATATTCCCAATCTCCAATCATTGTGACAATCCGCACTGACCGAAAAATATTAGCCATGTCATAAAAAAAGCGATTTGCATCGCTTTTTTCAACTTTTTGTTAAGATAATGCCCGCCGGGAGGGGGTTACACCACCCTATCGCTTACTCGGCAGTATGTTGTAAAACATATCAGAAATCTTCACCGAGGGGATTGATTGCGGGTTCGCGGAGCTTATAAAGGAGTGATCGCTTGAGCGAAGGATCCTGTTCGAGCAGGTCGGAGAGCTCCCAGTGATGGCCCGCTTCCTCGCGCAGCAGGGGCGATGTGGCATCCACGTTGGCGAGGTTCCACGTCAGAAGGACGGTCTTTATCTTGAGGGCCTTCAGCTTGCGCACGAGCATCTCATGGTCGGCGTCGCCCGTGATGAGCACCACATAATCGAATTTCCTGAAAGTGGCAAGCTCGTAGGCCTCGAGGGCGAACCATACGTCGATACCTTTTTCCACCACCTGCACTTCGCCGTCGCGTTCCACTTCGCGGAGATGCTTGTAATGGAAGATCACGTCATTTTCGATAAGCGTATCCTCAAACTTACGTTCGTTGTAGAGCAGATGTTTGTCGTAGGCATCCTTCACTCGGAAACGTCCACGGAAATAATGGGCTTCCGTAATCTGGCAATCGGAAGGGTCGATCTCCTCATGACGCGAGAGGCGCGAGCATATGAAGTCAAAAAGCGAACGCACACGGATGATGGACCGTTCCTGCGCCTTAAGCGCCCGGTTGATCTTGGCATAATAGCCGCCGTCGATAAAGACGCCGATAGAAATATAGCTTCTCATAGCATTTTTTCGATAAAAGTGTTTTCCTATAATAACCCGTTCGCTTACGCGAAGGTTTTCTCCAGGGCTGCGAGTGAATGTGCCGTAATGTAGAGATAAAGGGTCGCCACAATTCGGGAAGAGGCAAGGATTTCTTCCTCTGTCGCGTCGGGGGAGACATGGCTCTCGTCGTTGCGAAGGTTGCGCATGGTGTCAAGATAGCTGTACATACGCTTGTATTTCTCGCGCTTCTTCTGCTTCAGGGATTTGAGTTCCTCGAAAGCGAAGATACAGTCGGCCAATGACGGTGATTTCTCCGGATTGCGCGCACTCTTAAGTTCCTCTCCATTAATCAACCAGTAGAGTTTCTTGAGGAAAGTCTCGTATTTGGTAAGAATGGTGTTGAAATGACGGCGGCGATCAACGAGTGTCAGCTTCTTATCATTGAAAAGTCTGTTGAAAGAGTCGACAAGTAGGTCGTTGGCCCCGTCAAGGCTCGGTAATGACTTTGCCTGAAGCACCTTGACAAACACCTCCACTACCCTATCAAGAGGCGGAAGGCCGGGGAAATCGCTGAACTCATCACTGAACGCGTTGATAAGGGAATTGCGGAATGCCTCCGGATCGAAAAGCAAGGGAGCATCGCGGAAATGGTCGTAAAGGGCTGCAGCCATCTGCGACATCACCTTGCGGTATTTCTCTCCATTGTCGAACAGAGATTTGAACGCTTCTGTCTGTTCTTCATAGAGTTTCATCGTAATGTTGTCGAAGACCTCCGGGAACACGGCCTCCACAAATTGCTGCTTGCCATTATTGTTGGCTTTCTTCGAGAGTTTTCTTGACTCTTTGGCAGTGGTGAGTCGGTTTACGATCGCCTCCACTATCACTCTGTCGGCCTCAGAGAAATCTCCTTTATACAGGATATTGATTTTATCGATGATGTTTCCAAGCAAATCGCGTTTCGTAGAGGGTTTCGTCGATGCATTGCCGGATTCTCCTTTCACCGGCACGGCACCCTCCAGACGGATCGCCACAGTCTCTCCTTGTTTAAACTGGGAATTGACGAGCATTAACATCTTCGAGAGGTCGGGATTCTCATGAGGTGTCTTTGGCAAGAGCTTATAGAGGGTGTCGGCGAAAACGTAGGCTTTGTAAAGAGCGCGGTCGTAGGTGCGGGCTATCTGGGCCATATAAGAATAGAACCTGACAAAGTTCTTGATCTTTGAGCGGAGCTCGAAACGTTTTTCCTCCTCCAAGGCATTGAAGCGACCCATGATGGGCTTGAAGAAACCGGAAAGCGCACCCAATGCGTTTTTCTTCCCTCGGTATTTCTCATAGATCTCATAGAAAGCTTCCTCGTCCTGCTCACTCCACACATGGAAACGCTCCATATCCTTCCGAAACCGATAGACATAATTCACATCCACCGGCTCAACAAGGTCAGTGCCGGTATAGAATGGATCAAAGGCCTTCTTTACTTCTTCCGGTGTGTTGGAGAAATCGAAAACAAAAGTATCCTGCTTCAGTTTCTGCCAACGGTTGAGACGCGAGAGGGTCTGTACGGCCTTCACGTTCTTCAACCTTCTGTCTACGAACATAGTGTGAAGCTTGGGTTCGTCGAAACCGGTCTGATACTTATCGGCAACGATGAGCACATTGTAGAGATCACTCTCAAAATAGAGAGGCAGACGTTCCTCGCTTATCCTTCGCTCTGGAGTGGAGTTGAGTTTGGACTCTGTATAGATCTCTCCTCCGAACTCCAGTTTTCCGGAGAAAGCCACGAGCGGTTTTATTTCTGCATAACCCTTCTGGCGGCAGTATTCCTTCATCGCAAGGTAATAGCGCAAGGCATGTGCCCGACTGGGACATACAATCATGGTCTTGGCCTGTCCCTCCATCCGCTGGAGGGTAACTTCGCGAATCTTCTCCACCATGATCTCCACTTTCTGGTCGATCACGTGCTGATGATTGTCGTGGAAAGCCTTTATGGCTCGAGTGGCCGGAGTCTCCTCATAATCGGGATTCTCGGCAATATTCTTTGCTATCTCGTAGGCAGTGGCTATCGGGGTGAAATTGATCAGTACATCCTTGATGAAACCCTCCTCGATAGCCTGTTGCATCGAATAGATATGATAAGGCTTGTATTTCAGCTTCCCAGGGTTTTCAGGGTCGGGGTATGGAATACCGAACGTCTGCAAAGTCTTCGGTTTGGGAGTGGCAGTGAAGGCGTAGAAGGATAAATTGCCATGCTGACCCTGAGTGAGCAAGTCTTCCATCAGTGCGTCTTTCTCTTTTTCGAGTTCTTCCACCTCCTTCTCTTCAAGTTCGGCGAGTTCACGCAATGCTTGGTCGGTGTCGGCAAGCGCAGCCTTTGTCTTCTCAGCACTCTTTCCGCTCTGGCTGCTGTGGGCCTCATCAACGATTATGGCATACCGGCGCCCCGACTGACTACCCACCTTGTTATAAATATAAGGGAAGCGATGGAGCGTGCAGATTACTATCCGGGCATTGCCGTCGCGGATTATCTCGCCGAGTTTGGATGAAGGGTCGCCATCCTTTATGATCTCCACCTGACCGAGACGATGATCGAAACCAAGAACGGTGTTCTGCAACTGCTGGTTGAGGACGCGACGGTCGGTGATTACGAAGACTGTGGTGAATACATCCTTTTGGTCGGCGTCATGAAGCGAGGCAAGGCGATAGCAGAGCCACGCTATGGAGTTACTTTTTCCCGAACCTGCGGAGTGAGCGATGAGGTAGTTTTTGCCCGGACCGTTGGCTGCCGTGTCGGCCGTAAGTTTCTCCACTACATCGAGCTGATGATAACGAGGGAAGATTATTTTGGTTGACTCTTCCTTCACCTCCTTCTCCTTTCCACCCTTACCGATCTTAATCTTCAGCTTCTCCTCAGTCTGCACTGAGATATATCGGTGAAGGATTGAGAGAAGTGCGTCGCGTTGCAGCACCTGTTTCCAGAAATAGCCCGTCACATATTCACCTTCGGGCACTTGTGGATTACCCGCGCCACCGATCTCTCCCGCTCCGTTGCTTCCTTGGTTGAAAGGGATAAAGAAAGTCTTTTCCTTCTGGAGCTGGGTGGTCATGACAACTTCATAGAGGTCTACGCCGAAATAGGCCAGGAAACGGTTGTTGAAATGGAATGGGAACTCTGCCGGGTCGCGATCTTCCATCCATTGACGTTTGCTCTCTTCTACGCTCTGGCCTGTAAGCTGATTTTTCAGTTCAATGGCCACAACAGGAATACCATTGAGCGTCACCACCATGTCGATGGTGTTATGGTGTTTTGAAGAGTAAGAGAATTGGCGGATAAGGTGCAGACGGTTAGAGCGATATTTCTGCATCAGGTCATCGTTCATCTCAGAAGCCGGAGCGAAATAAGCGATCTTCAGCTTGACGCCATGGTCGTCGATGCCGTTACGCAGCACATAAATCAAGCCATAGCGCGAAATGTCATCCTGAAGCACCTTATAAAATTGGTCGGAAGCCTTATCCGTGCCATAGATCTTCTGATAACGTGCCCATTGCTTAGGTTGGGTTTCGGTGATGAAATCCTGCAAGACGGTCATATCGATCGCCTGGTCCTTATTATAGGTTATCTGAAACCCCCGCTCATAGCCACCATCCTCAAGGAGCCAGCGCTCAATATCATCCTCAAAATGCCTCTCCTTCAGTTTGCTGTTGTCCATAACCATTAGTTTATAGGAGTTTTGCCAGTGACGGCTTCAAAAATAATACTTTGGCGGTATTGCTTCAGCGACTCAATCTTTTCTTGCTTAACCTTCATCAGCTCGTCGATTTCTGCGCACTTAGCATCAAGATAATCAGCTATTAGCAGCTGTTCGGATAGGGGAGGTATAGGTAATGGAGTATTAGCTACTTTCTCCTTAGTAAAATGCGAAAATGTAGCTCTATTGCAAGCCAATTCTATGTATCCCCTCTTTACCAACGATTCAATATAATAGCTTAAAAAGCGTGAATTCACATTCTTTTGTTCTCTTGCAATTATAATAGAGTTTTGAATAAAAACAGGTGTATCTAAATTATTTACAACACAACATCCTCCTGCGCCGGCTCCTCCTTCTACAATAAGGACATCTCCATTTTTAACAATATACTGTTCCATCTCTGACGGAGAGAACCACATACGTTTTAGATTGAATTTGTCTAACTCGCGAAAATGGACATTGGCAGCACAAAAATATGGAGCAAGCTTGTAAGTAGGCTCAAGTTGTTTTGAGCAAAGCATCTTACCCAAAATCAATGTGAAATGAAGGCCAATTCTAGACAACTCCCAATTAGATGGGACAACAGGTAAGATTGGGAAATTCGTTTCACGGAGGGGAGCATCGGGGTTTAGTCCGTGAGTTACGGCTTCTGTGATGACGGCTTGTCGGTAGGCTTCAAGTTCGGCAATCATCTGCTGCTCCACGTCAATGAGTTCATCGATCTCGCCACACTTCGTGTCAAG
>CAZPQD010000086.1:7984-12323 GCA_964588625.1 uncultured Sangeribacter sp.
CCCAGTGCTCGGGGATAAGTCCGATCCAGGGGATGCCGCTGTCTTTGAGTTTTCTTTCCATCATGAGTCCAATTCTTTAGGTTCGACATCTTCGGGGGCCTCTGAAGGAAGGATGTAATCTGTCGCTTTGGAAGCTGAAATGACGGATTTGCCGAGCTGAGATTCGAGTTTATCTCGGGCGACTTTGGCGACATTGCCTCCTTGACGAGCAATTTGTGCATTTGCAGCATAACCCGTCGGCGACTTTACTTTGGATAATTCAGTTGCCGATGCCTCTGCGAGTGTATTGAGAGCAAGCTCGATATTGGTCATGTTGTCACGCAAGTTCTCTTTTTTCAGTCCCTTGTGTTGTTTGTATTCCTTCGTGCTTTTCCCGCTCCACTCTCGAGTGATTATATCGGTAAGCGAAGCGAACTGAACACCATCCTCAATGCCTCCGCGCCTCCACTCATCGGTAAGCGCTTTCCGTACTTCAATCGAACGAATACGCTGGTTAATCCAATTCTCCGAATATCCGAGACGGCGATAATCATAAATGGCTTGCTCAATAGACAACTCCGGATCCTGCATTTGGTCGAGACGAAGCTTAGCTACCTCCGCAATCCATTGTTTGAATGGCTCCGCTTTAGGCGAAGGGATAGATTGTATCAGACGAAAAAGATTCTGAGTGTCAACAACATCTGTCAGTCGCATCTTGCCGTCGGCGGCCTTCATTTTCAAACCGTGACAATTTGTCACGGTTTCATTTCCTTCCTTTTTTAGGCGCTGCTTAAGTTTTCTCCAATAGGCTGTTGGGTCAACGCTATCGGTAAGGACTGCCACCACGTCAACCACTGAGAAGAGCCATTCTTCCCGGTCTTCATCCCATATGGTGCGGACTTTACGTTCCTCAAATATCTGTATGCTTTGTCTCTTTGTCATATTCCATTGGGATTTACTTTCCTAAGATTTTGTTCATCAACTCTTGTTCGCGTTCGCCGAGGGCTCGGAACTGCTCGAAGATTTCTGCGGCGGGACGTGGAGCGGTATAGCGGTAGAACTCTCGGGTGAAGGGGATCTCATACCCAATCTTGGTTTCTTCCTCGTTATACCAGAAGTCGGGAGCATAGGGACGTACGTTGGCTTCGAGAAAATCATCTGTATCGACCGTCCATGGGATTATCTCGCTGTCTTTCAACTCGGGGTCGGGCGCAATGCCGCTATCCATTTTGGTGGGTTTCACCCGGCATTCCATCTTCTGCTCGGGATCTCTGACTCCGAAATAGTTGCGCACCATCGCCACCTTCGCCTGCGGTATCTTGATCTTTGCTTTTTCAAACTCGAAAAAGAAGGTGAAATCTGGAAATGCCGGATTTCCATTGGGGAAGAGGGAGTGCCAATGGTCGGCGAACTTCTTGAGCAACGGACGGTCGGCAGCCTTTATCCCCATCTTATCGCATTTCTCCTCGGAGTATTCGATGTCTTTATAGGTGAGGCGCAGCGGACGGTAGGTGAAGACCTTACGGTATTTGAAATCTACGATGGCTTTAATGCGGCTTTCCACGCGTATCTCGCCCTCCTCGTACTCGCGGTCGGCAAAATCCTTATAGGCTCTGACTATAAGGTCGCGGCAGCGGTCGGTGAGTTCCACACGTTTGTTGCCGAGGCTTTTGCGACGTTTTTCAAAGCATTGGCTGGCATCGATAAGTTGGACTTTGCCACGACGTTCCTCCGGCTTATTCTTGGAGATGACCCAAATGTAGGTTGCGATACCGGTGTTGTAGAAAAGATCGTTAGGCAACTGTATGATGGCGTCCAGCCAGTCGTTTTCCAGCAGGAAACCGCGGATATTGCTTTCGCCTCCTTCAGCGTCGCCCTTGAAGAGGGGCGATCCATTCTGAATGATGGCCATGCGTCCGTTTTCCTTCAGTTTGGCTACGCCATTGAGGGTGAAGAGCATCTGACCATCGCCAATGGCCGGCAGACCGGCGGCAAACCGTTCCCCCTCTCCTGTCTCTTTTTCCACCTGCGACTTAGATGTCTTCCATTCGATGCCGAAGGGTGGATTGGAGATTATGTAGTCGAACTCATAACCTCGGAATTGGTCGTTGCCGAGTGTGTCTCCCTGACGCATATTCTCAGCGTTGCCTCCCTTTATGAGAGTGTCGGCCTTGGCTATTGCGAAGGTCTGGTTGTTGAGTTCCTGACCATGGGGGGTGATGTCGGCGTCGGGGTCAAGCTGATAGAGACGGTCGGAAAGACAGCCCAACATCTGGGATGTGCCCATGGCCATATCGTAGATGTCGACACTTATCCCCTCCTCCTGAAGGCGGGTTTCATCACCGGCGATGAGGATATCAGCCATGACGTTGATGATGTCGCGGGCTGTGAAGTGGGCTCCCGCCTGCTCGTCGTAGCTCTCGGAGAATTTGCGCACCAATTCCTCGAAGATGTAACCCATATCAACGGATGATACACGGTCGCTGCCGAGATAGGCTTTGTCGGAGTTAAATTCCTTGATGATGAGGTAAAGCAGACCGTTTTCTTCAAGTTTGCTGATTTCCTTGTCGAACTCGAAGCGACGTATGATGTCGATTACATTTTCGGAGAAATGCTGAAGATAATCGTCGAAGTTGTCAGCAATGTTTTCGGGATCGGCCAAGAGATTCTGGAAGGTAAACTTGCTGGTGTTGTAGAATTTCTGTCGTGCTGCCCTTTTGAGGAAAGGAGCCTTGAGTGCCAGATCCATATCACCAATCTCCTCATTCTTTTTCCAAACGTCTTCGCGCGTGGGGGCGAGAGTGTCCTCAAAGCGTTTGATGACACACATGGGGAGGATTACGTTGCCGTATTCATGGGGTTTGTAAACCCCTACGAGTTTATCGGCAATGGCCCAGATTAGGGCGGCTTTTTCCTGGCGGTTGATGGTAGTGAGGCGTTCAGCGGTCTGGCTGGTCATGATGTGCGTTGGTTTTTTATAATTTGTTTTTTAGGGAGGGGAATGCAAATTTAATGCTATTTTTGGGAATTTTCAAATTTTTCTTGGGTGTGAGGGATGATGGTATGGGTATCAGTAAGAAAAGTCCGGGCCAATCTGCGCTGAAGCGCGATTGGCCCGGAGGGTTTTTGTGTGGACTTTTTCTGGCCACGGGCTTCGCCCGCGGTTTACGGAGGTTAAGCTCCTCCGGAGCTGCGCTGAGGGCGCCGAGGGGTGCCTGGCTGCGCGTTGTCAGTTGGCGAGGCGGGTGATGATCTCGCGGAGGAATTTCCAGTATTTCTCTACGGAGGGGATGTTGGCTTTCTCGCTGGGGGAGTGGATGTCTTTCAGTGTGGGGCCGAAGGAGATCATGTCGAGCTGGGGCATCTTCTCGAGGAAGAGGCCGCATTCCAATCCGGCGTGGAGCGCCTCTACGCGGGGTTTCTCGCCGAAGAGGTCTTCGTAGCTCTTTTCGGCTACCTTGAGCACTTTGGATTCCATGTTGGGGGCCCAGCCTACGTAGGCGTCGTCGAACGTCACCTGTGCGCCGATCATGCCGAAGAGGGCGGCGATGCGGTCGGCGATCTCGTCGCGACGGGAGTCGATGGAGGAGCGCTGGTGTACGGTGATCACGAAGTGGCCGGCTTCCATCTTGACGGAGGCGAGGTTGCAAGAAGTCTCGACGAGGCCTTCCACTGCCTGCGACATTCCCTGCACTCCGTTGGGGCAGGCGAAGAGGGCTGCGATGAGGCGGCGTGCCTCCTCGGGTTTCACTACTTCGGCGGGGGCTGCATGGTGCTTGGCCTCGAAGGTGAAGTCAGGACCTTCGGCGAGGGCGAATTCAGCGTGGATCATGTCGGAGAATTCCTCCACATACTGTTTGAATTCCACAGCCTTCATCTTGTTGACACCCACCACTGCGTATGCCTCGCGGGGGATGGCGTTGGCAAGGCCGCCGCCGTCGAACTCAGCGAGCTGGAGGCCGAACATGCGGTCGGCTTCCCAGAGGAAGCGTGCGAGCTGCTGGTTGGCGTTGCCGCGTCCGAGGTTGATCTCCATTCCTGAGTGGCCACCCTTGAGATGGTTGATGTGTACCTTGAAGAATTCCTGTCCTTCGTCGGCCTTGACGAGTGTGAAGGGGAGGGTACAGATGGTCACCTTGCCGCCGGCGCAGCCGATCACGAGCTGGCCATGCTCTTCAGAGTCGAGGTTTAGGAGGATGCTGCCCGTCACGAAACCGGGCTGCAGACCGTTGGCGCCGATGAGGCCCTGCTCTTCATCGACGGTGAAGAGGGCTTCGAGCGGACCGTGAACGAGTTCGGGGTCAATGAGGGCGGCCATGGCGGAGGCGCAGCCCATGCCGTTGTCGGCTCCGAGGGTGGT
>CAZPQD010000087.1:0-11787 GCA_964588625.1 uncultured Sangeribacter sp.
CGCCGGCCACAGCCACCGATAGGATTGCCATCGAGGCTGCGGCCAGCATAAGGAGCATGAATGAGATCATCAGATAGTTATCAGAGTGAAATCAGAATATATATATAGTCAGTGAGGTGCGAGGAGAGAGCGAGGAGAGAGAAGAGAAGAGATGAGTGAGGAGAGAATTGTCAGATGGATTCTACGAATCGGATCAGGGCATCGCGTTCAGTCTTGGAAAGTTTGCGGAAATTCTCCACACTGAAGCGGGCATCGGAGGAGGCGGAGCCATGCCACATGATGGCTTCCATCGTGTTGCGGGCGCGGCAGTCGTGCAGGCGGTCGGCATGTCCGGAGCAGATCATCGACAGACCCCTACCCCACAACGGAGTGGTGCGGCACCAGCCGGTGCGGATATCGTTTTTCATTTCAAGACGATGCTGCACCATATCGGTGTAAGGCCAAATCTTCTGGTGAGGGTATCTGGGAAGACGCGGGTCACCATCCTTAAAGAAACCGTTGGGGTCAGTGAAGATATCCTCGCCGGTGGTCCAGGAAGGACGGTGGCAGGTGGCGCAACCTATTTCAGAGAAAAGTTTCTTGCCAAGCTGCACATCCTCCTTGTCAAGGTCGCGGGCAGCCGGGACGGCAAGACCACGGTGCCAGACCATGAAGTCGACGAAATCATCATCGCCCATCTCGGCGGGGAGATCCTTGCACATCAGATAGTCGTAGATATCCTTCTCCACGTCACCGCTCTTTCTCCATTCGGGGAAGAAGCTGTAGAAATCCTTCTGCACTTCCGGATCCTTGCTGGCCGTGAGGGCATAGGTCTCCGTCATGTAATGGTATCGGCGGTCGTTGCGTATCACGTTGGTGATATTCCAGATCGCGTTGGCTCCGGCTGCATCCTGAAGCGGACCGCGTGTGAGGGCGTAGGTGAAACGCAGCGGATGACCGGTAGTGCCGTAGGTCTTCACCCATTCGCCTCCAGCGAAGATTGCGGGATTGAGGCGGACTCCAAGTTTCTCCTGGGCTGCATACTCCGCCTTGAGGTCGGCATCATCGATGGCATCGAGGAGTCCGGTGCCATAGATGCCGATAGTGCTTTCCAGACGAACCACGAGATCCGAATAGTCCATCGGTACGCCGCCCACTTCAAGAGGTACGTAGAAGGCATCTTCGGGGATGGTCACTTCGGGATATATAAGGGAGTAGGACTCACCGTCGGGGAATGTATTGCCCCATTCATCAGTATAGGGAAGCCATTTGATCTCAATCTTGGTCTCATCGATGGGAGCCTTGAAGGGAGCCACGGCCATAGTCTGCGGCATACCCGTGATGGAACTTACATAAGTGTCGGTCTTATCTGTGAGTACGAGCAGATAGCCGTTGCCCCAATCGTTGGCACGATACCGCTCCATACGTTTTCCATGACCGTAGCCCGGATGGCAGGCCACACAGCTGCTGCGCACGGATAAGGGGCCGAGACCGTTGAAAGGTTTGGTGCTCCGGTTGTAGGTGCGCTCGAAGAAATATTCTCCATACTTGAAGTTAGCGGTAAGTCCGGCATTCTCCACAGCGGGAGTCGGGTCCTCGAAGGCGGAGGCGGAGCGGTTGAAGGTGGTGCCCAGCACGCCGCCGGCATAATATTCCTCGCTGAGCTGAACTTCATCCGTGGAGTTGCCCTCCTGGGTAGGATCGTAAACGTCGTCACTGCAGGCACAAAGCGTCGCAACTGAAAGGAAGGCGAGACCGAGGCGGGAGGTAGTGAGTAGTCTTTTTTGATTCATGATAGGTAGATTATGGAGCTTGGGGTCAGACGTTTTAACGCCCGACCCTTTGCTTCCTTAATAGTACTGAATTTCAATTAATGTCATTATTTTGAGAGGGCAAGTTTCACCTCGGTAAGCACGTCCGTAAGTTCGGCGCAAGCATCGGAGGCTGCCTTAGCGGAAGGATCGCTGAAGTTCTTCACGAAAGGAGCTGCCATAGCTGCAATCTTATCCTTAGCGTTCTTGATTGCTTCAACACACTTTGCGTCCAGTTCCGGATTGATGCTGTTGATATATGCGTGGAGCGAGCGAGATTCCTTGCGGCGACCTTCGATACCACCCATATAGGCGTTTTCAACTGAAATCATGTTGTCATGGAAGTCAGTGATCGACTTGTGGCTGTAGGGAGACTCGATATAGTTCACGTCCTCGCCGCTGTAGGGTTTGCCGATCTTCATGGTGCCTACCTCGTCGGCGATGTCGATACAGCCGTCAACGATAGCCTCCATGGCGTCAGTCCAGGTGCGGTAGGTGCTACCGGCGTTGCCGGCATTGAGCATATTCTCCTTATACGAACCGCCGCTGATTGTGAAAGGCCACTCCAGTTCCTCATCCACTTTCTCAAGGATTTCATCCGAGACGTTGTCCTCACCGGCCCAGGAGAGAAGGAGCTGCCAGCACTTGTTGCGCAGGTCGCCGGCTACGGCGACAGCGTACGTGAGTTCGTTGTCGGGAATCGAGGCAGCCGCCTTGGGGGCACCGTCGGCAAAGATGATATACTCGATGCCGTGAAAACCGAGGAGCTCCGGGCCGAGATGGCTGCCGGCCCAAACGTCGCCATCCTCAGCCTCCATAGCCTCGAGGTGGGAGGTCTGGTTCATCTGGTTCTGGAGGCCGGCACGGTCGAGGGGCCAGGAGTCAATGTGCGGATCGATACCGAAATCGCTTGCCGGTCCGAAAAGGAAAGCCTCGCTCTTCTCCCACCAGGCACGGGCTGTCAGGAAAGTCTCGCAGGCCTTCTTGACGTTGGCGTCGGTCTTGGCCCCCTTCACCGCCTGAAGATCTTCCACCAGCTGGGCTGCATTGTCGGCGAGAGCCTGATAAGTGGGGAGCACTGTGTTGTCAAGATATTGGTTGGCGATTTTCTTGAAAGTACCCTCCTTGATATCGAGGGCTGCTGCGGGTTCGTTGTCGGTCTTGTCGTCACTGCACGACGCAAAACCCATTGCCATGGCTCCGGCCAAGGCCATTGAAAAGATTTTCTTGAATTTCATGATGTATTTTGTTTTATATTATTGATTCTTGGTTGCTGGAGGAAGACACCTCTATGCAAAATAGAGAGCTTTAACCTATGCACTATTGGATGGGCATATGGACTTTTCAGAGAAACCAGCCCGCATAGGCCACGGCCACTGAGATGGAAGGTTCGTTGTTGAACTGCTTCTTGAGGAAGACCTCTGAGAACTCTGCCTTCACGACAATCTGGCGGATAGGAAACCAGTTGATGCCGGCAGCAATCCGGTTGCGGTTGGTCCATTCATAGGCGGGTGTCTCCTTCTCAGGAATATTGGCATCGTAATATTCATAGCGGGCGAAGACATAGAATTTCTGGTCCAGCTTCTTGTGGAGAAGACGGAACATATCGTAACCCGCCTCGATACCGGCCGAAACGGCACCCTTTCCGACGAATGTCCGTTTATATGGGGAGGAACTCGACTGACCGCGGTTATAGGTGGAGATGGCGGCGGCATCACTCAGATGACCGTAATCCGCATTGCCCCTGACGATCCAGCCGTATCCATTATAATCGAAATCGAAAGCACCGATAGCAACGGCACCCTTCACGTTCTTATACTTCCCGTTGTCGCTCTGCAGGGTATTGTTGAACGAATGACCGTAATAGCCGCTGAGACTTAGGCGCAGACCGGGGACACTGTAGTTGTCAACCCTTCCGGCTATACCCCATTTGTTGCCGGGCACAAACTCAAACGGGCTCGCCTGACCACCCTGAATCCATTTGTCTTTAGAGAAGAAAGAGCTGTTGAGACCGGCAAGGGCCATCGCCTCATAACGCCAGTCGCCGGCCTTACCCCAGATGCTGAGACCCGTCTGATGCCATGTGCAGGGCATGATGGTGTTCTCCCCTTCCGGTCGGAACACGGTGAAAAATTCTGTGGGGAGATGGTTGGCGTTGGTCGCTCCCACCGGCACCACCATATGACCCGCCCTTACGTTGAGCTGCGGAAGGAAACTCTTCTGGATCCAGAACTGTTCAAGGGCCACTTCGCCGCCACGTTCTATCTCCTGTTCGAACTCCCCTACTTCCTCATGCTCCATCTCCACGGCGGCTTCCACACCGCCATGTTCAAACTCAATCTCCGAGCCCATGCTCCAACCTTTGCCGAAGTCAAAGCCGAGCATGATGACGAAGTGAGGTATGTCGAAACGGCTGTGCCCCTTCGCATCCTTATAGTCGGCGGCATGGCTGTAACGGTTTACGTTGTCGGTAAAGAAGTTATGAGTGAAGGTAGCTTCTCCATAGCCTCCAAGACTGAGACGGGAGATGAAACTTCGTTTCCCATCCTTGCTGACTGAGGAATCATTTTTCAGATAGTTCTGGAAAGTGGCCCCGGTGCGGGCATCCACATCCAAGCCGGGAGCAGCCATCGCCTCGGAAGAAAGCGACAACATACCGGCAGCTGACAGACCGACGAATAGGAGGGAGGAAAGAATCGATTTTGAGTTAGGAAGAATCATAGCGGAATCTTGATTTACTTGTGTTGTTTTACACGCTGCAAAATTACTTCCGCCCGCTTCCTCCCACAATACCACAAAATATGTAAAAACTCCCGGCCCGATACCTACTTTTGATTAAGGCACAAAAATCCTTTTGATTAAGGCAAAAAAATGGAGGTCAGACCCTGCGGCCTGACCTCCATTCAGTTATTGAGAATTAAGTACAAGAGGATAAGTTGCTTATTTGATGGCTACCTTCTTCACGGCATGACCCTGACGGACTACGTAGAGACCCGGGAGCAGTGTTTTGAGGGAGTCGCCTACGTGGAAGCCGTTGAGGTCATAGACTTCGTACGGTTCGTCGTAGTTGATCTCGCCAATACCTACGCCAATGTTGGGATCCTGCGGTGCGTCAGTGCGGATCTCGAGAGTGCCGTTGGAACCGGCGGGGAGCAGCAGGGTATTGCCCTGAAGCTGGTCGATCATCTCCTTACCGGCATACTTCACGGATGTGATGTTGACGCCTTCTTTGGGATTGATGAAGATTCGTGTACCTGCGCCTTCGGTACCGGTCTGGATCTGGGCACCGTCGAAGAGGGTAGCGAAGCTACGGTTGGTGGCGGTGCGGGCCTGGGCACGGCGTGCCACACGGCGCATAACCTGCACGGGCTCCTCACCCTGCTCCTCTCTTTCCTGGGAAGCGAGTTCCTGAGCCTCCTCGAGGGCATCTTCCTTCAGCATGTCCTGATATTCAGCTTCGGCTACGTTGGTAACCTCCACACCCGGATCGATAGAGACAGGGATACGGTTCAGGATGTTCTCAAACTTACCCCACTGCGGAGCGTTGAGGTAGGAACGGAAACTGAGCGTAGGAACAGTCAGCGAAACGTAACGCAGACGGATGTTGTCGAAAGCACCGTTGTCGGCAGTGGGAGCATCAAGGGCTGCACAGCTGATGTTTGAGAGCTTCTTGTCACCGTTGACAATGTTTTCAGCAACTCGTGTTGTGGCGGAAGGCATAGATACGGAGATGAGGCGCGGACAGTTCGCGAACATATTGCCGGAAACATACTCAGTTTTATCCGAGAGGTTGGCGGCCACGAGGCGGCGGCAGTTGCTGAAAGCACCCTGACCTATCTCTTTTACACCGGATGCGAAAGCGATGTCGCGGATAGCTGTATTATTAAAAGCGCCATCTCCAATGCTAACCACCGACTCAGGAAGAATAATCTCATCCAGTTCGCGGCAACCGCTGAACATATAAGAGGGAATATTGGTAAGCTGCGATGCGCTGAAATCCACTTTCTCCAGAAGGGTACAGCCGCTGAAAACACCTCCATCTCCATACCAACGTCCAATATTTGCGAGATTGGAATCAGCTTTAATCTCACGAAGGCCGGTGCAATTGGCAAAAGCATTTCCTTCAATAGATTCCAGGGCTTCCGGCAGATTGCTGATAGTCACACCCGGACAATTGGCAAAGGCGCTCGCCCCAATTGTCTTGACAGTCTCAGGAAGTTCGGAGAGTTTAAGGAGCTGGCAGTTGGCGAAAGCATCGTTGCCTATGGATTCGGTATTGGCAGGAAGAATGATTTCTGAGAGCAGCGAGTTCTCAAACTGGCTGGCGGGGATGGCGGTGACGTTGGAAACCTCGCTCATGTCGAGGCTCTGGAGCGAAACCATATTCTCCTTTATGATACGGAGGTCATTTTGTGTGAGCGGACCCACAACCTTCATCTTCGTAACCTGAGAGGGCATGATGCCGGTGGTGGTGCGGATCTCCTCGCTGATTGCATAGTCTCCGGTCATATAGATTACGACATCAGCCGAACCTTCCTCGATGATATGGTCAATCTGTTTCCAGCGGGCATTGGTTGTATATTTGTCTTTACGTCCGTTATTGACAATAAGCGTAAGCGCGTCATTCTGGTCAGTAGTGAGGGGGAATGCATCACTGAGCGAAGGAGGTGTGATGGCCTTCAAACGAATCACCTTCAGATTCTCGAAGCTGAAAGCATTGGAATCAATTTCCTTGACACCGCTACCGAGTGTAAGAATAGAGGGAACGCCGCAACTTCCAGAAGGAAGAGCAGTAACTCCGTCAGGGATTTCCAGTTCGGTGATGCGTGTCTTTGAGAAAGCATCCTGAGCAATCTCTGTAACAGAATCAGGGATTTTCACACTGCTTATAGATTGAGGCTCAGACAAATTCCAAGAATAAGAATAAGAGGCGAAAGCTAGTTTTCCGATTGAGGTAAGTCCTTCCGAAAGATTTATTACTTTCAAAGAGTTGTCTATAAACGCACATGCAGGAATTGACTTAAGTCCTGTTCCAATTGTCAGATTCGCAATCTTCTGATTCCCAAAAGCGGCATATCCGAGTTCCGTCACACTGTTGGGGATGACGAGCTTTGTAAGATTACCCTTAGAATCACCTATAATTTCAAATGCCTGTTCGCCGATTGATTCCAATGAGGCAGGGAATACCACTTCATCAAGAGCCGTACAATTTAGGAATGCGCTGTTTCCAATTCTCTTAAGATTCAAGGGGAAATAAATCTTGTTGAGTACGCTACATTCGGAGAATGTGTAATCACCGATAGTATCGATGTCACAGACGAGAGTTGCCTTTTCGATTGCGGAGCAATAGGAGTAAGCACCTGCACCAAGGGAAGTAAGACTCTCAGGCAGTTCAACTTCTGTCATGGAAGTACAGCCGCTGAAAGCAGACTCTCCAATTGTCTTGAGGCCAGCAGGCAGCTCAACATTTTCAAGAAGCTTGCAACCGGAGAATGCGTAGTCGCCGATTCTTTCTACACCTGAGGGAATAAACACAGCATAGAGTTCATCACAATTCGTGAAGGCATACGCACCAATCAGTTTCAGAGTGGAGGGAAGTTCTATTTCATCCTTAAACTTGATGTCAAGGCCGTAATTTACATAGTCTCCTATCTGGGTCAGTCCTTCCTTCAGTTCAATGGATTTGATTTTGCTGCCGTCTGCATATGCCTGACCCTCACGATAAGGGTTGGCGTAGAGGTTGCCGAGTTTCACGTTAGCATACCAGGCATCCCAGTCCTCGAAGTCAACACGTGCGATATTCACATTCATGAACGCGTCAGCCTCAACTTCCGCCACGGAAGCGGGGATGGTAAGGGACTCCAGACTGTTAACATTTCTGAATGCATCGGCTGTGATTGTGACAACACCTTCAGGAATGGAATATGAACCCTCCCTTACGGCTACATACAGAAGCTTGGTGCCGTCTCCATTGAGATGAGTGCCATCTGAAAGGAACATGGAGTCCTCCGGATTGAAACGGTTGACATTAAACGACGAGAGTTCGAGCGACGAGATATCCATGTCTTCCGGGCAGAAGAACTGGTGAATTCCTGTTCCCCAAAAATCAGAAACCGCGAAAGCATTCGGTTCAATTTGAGTGGCAGAATTATTGATAATTACAAATGACAAGTTATTACAGCCAGAGAAAGCCTCCTGTCCTATTGTACTTACTGACTCCGGAATCATTGCGGACTTCATTCTTTCACAACCGGAAAATGCATAGTCCCCAATCTCTTCCAGTTCCTGTGGCATTTCCACCGACAGAAGTTCATTGTTATTATAGAATGCGTATGCTCCGATACGTTTCAAGGTGGATGGCAGGGCTATATCTCCCTTGTACTCGAGTCCACAGTTTATGTAATCCTTTATTTCGGTTATACCTTCCTTCAATTCGGGAGCGGCGATTCTCACACCTCCGGCATATGCACCGCATTCACGATAAGGATTGGAGTAGAGGTTTCCGAGTTTTACGTTTGCATACCATTTCGGCCAATCAGTGAAATTCACCTTTTCTATCCTTGTACTATAGAAAGCGTCCGGTTCTATCTCCTCAATAGAAGAAGGAATAGTAAGAGTGCCTATTATTGGATCTGCACAATCCATGCATGCAAACACTCCAGCCGGAATTTTAGCCACGCCTTCTGGAATAACATAATCCTTACCATAATAGATGGGGGCACACAAAAGGGTCTTTCCATTGTCTGTAAGTATTGTGCCGTCTGAAAGGAATGTTGTAGTCTCCGAATTATAGGGTGTAAACCCACTACTTAAAGCAGAGAAACCTTCCGGAGCAAAAATATACCACGGACTGCTACCCTCAAATACATTTCCTCCGAAAGTAGTATTTTCACCACGAATCACAAATACGCGAAGATTATAACAGTAAGCAAAAGTCCTTTCTCTAATTGACGTCAAAGCGGCTGGAAGCTCTATCGAGGTCAAAGAGCTACAGCCCTCGAAAGCTTGGCTTCCAATCGAAGTCAGGCCAGAGGGGAGTTCAATCGCGGTCAGTGAACTACAGACACTGAAAGCACCATCCCCAATTGAAGTCAGGCTGGCCGGTAGTTCTATCGCGGTAAGAGAGCTGCACAAGTTGAAAGCCCATTCTCCAATCGATGTCAGGCCGGCGGGTAGTTTTACCGAGGTCAGCGAACTACAGCCAGCGAAAGCTTGGAATCCAATCGAAGTCAGGCCAGTAGGAAGTTCTATTGCGGTAAGAGAGATGCAGTTCATGAATGCACATTCTCCAATCGATGTCAGGCTGGTGGTTAGTTTTACTGAGGTCAGCGAACTACAGCCAGAGAACGCCTCATATCCAATCGAAGTCACTTGCAATTCCTGTCCGTTGTATTCCACGGTGGAGGGAATTACTATATCCCCCGAATATAGGTTATCATCGGGAGAACTTGTCACCTCTGCAGCGAGGACACTGGTTCCGTCTACATCACTCCAGGTGGTGTTGTAGTAGATGCCGCCTGACTCGAACTCGTAGGCGGAGAGTGGCGCCGGTAGCATGAATGCTATCAGCGCAAGCAGAAATAATAATTTTTGCTTCATAAGCATGAAAGTTGTTTATTAGTTGTTCTGATTTGTTGCTAATTGGATGTCTAAGCCAAGCTGAAACAAGGTAGTACTATGAAAATCTTTGTTTTCAATTGGATTCAGTCCATTTCTTGAATAGGGGGTGAAAGATGCAGAGGAGGTTCTCAATGTGGTAAGGCTCCAAGGCGGCTATCGGAGCGGGGAAGTCGGTCCGATCGCTTACCTTATAATGTCTCAATCCTTCTCCGGGGTGATTGTGCGGCGGGTTGGACAACTTACCGAGTTTGTCCAGATAGTCCGCGCCATCCCAGGCTCCCTGCTGGAGCCATACCTTTTTCGGGAGGAGCGTTGCCCGTTCCTCCTTATTCTTGGAGGAATGCCAGGCGAGTCGCAAAGCAGCATCATAGATTGACAGATTTCCGAAACCGCTTGTCTTATCTTTCGTGGCTTTCTTCTGTCTGTAAAGAAATCTGACTATACCCTCAAAGTCTTCAAACGACTGCTCTTCAATTATTCCCGAAATCAGTGTCGTCATATTAGGGAGGGCGTTGGGGTAAAAGTTGTAGACACGGCTCTGGTGAGGGTGCTTGAGTGGTTTCTCAGGATTGATTATTCCTGAGTTGCAGCCATAGATGCAATCCTTTACGTTCGTTTTCCTTTCCAGACAATTGTCAAGGCCATTCATGAATTTAGTCCTGTAAAGGTATGCGACAATCTCAAAAGGATTGAGCGAGCCTTTCTCATCAAAACCTCCAGGAGGGAGCAGTTGCTCCTTCTGAGGCGTAAGGCCGCACGCTTTCATGCGTTTCCCGAGTTCCTCAATGAAATCCTTGACCGGTCTGGCGCTGCAACAGTGACATCCGGTGTCTTTACATTCCTTATGGGTCAGCCTTGTGGATTGCTCGGAGGGGGAGGTGAATCTGTATGGTTTTCCCATAACTTCCCGTGTGCCGCAGGACTCACCTCTTTGGCATTAGTAAAGATAAAAAAATAGCGTGAGAGTCTGTATCTGTTGCTCGTCCCGCTTCTTGAGGCTCTGGCATGTGCCCATCTGAGTAGAACGAGCAACGCGGAGCCTCACGCTGTATGATATGAGGGACAAGAGCATGTATCGCTACACACCCTTTTCCCTTAGGTATACCATACCCGTAGACGCCTATCGTTGCCTCACCCTCGACTCAGATTATGAAACTGCCAGATTTCAAGAAGCCAAGAATAAGCGCTGATAAACGCTATTAAAATGTAAGTCTGCAACCCGCCACTTCACCCCATATCGGGGCTCCGCAGCGATATGCGGATGCAAATTTAGCTAAAAAATAGCTGGTAAGCAAATGTTGTGGGTAGTTTTTGGGAAATCTTCGGATGGTTTATGAAATTTAAGATTATACGGGGGTGGTGAAGCGGCAGGAGGGGTAGTTGGTGCAGCCGTAGAAAGAGCCGTTTTTGGTTTTGATTAGTCGGAGTTTGGCTCCGCAACGGGGACAGAGACCTTTTCTTATCATTGACTCGGCGGAGGCAGCTGCCTTGCGGGCATTGTCTGTGTGTTGCTTCCGCAACTCGGGGGAGTCTATGTTATGACTCATAATTGCTGAGTGGATTTGATGGGCCTGTCGTGACTCTGATGTAGCCTCTTCTTCTATGCAATCAAGGAGCCAGTCGGCTGTGACTACCAGTTTTTCTGGATCGAGCACAACTCTCCTTCCCTTCTTCCAGAATTGCCACCATTTGGGTTCGTATTCTTGCCACGGGTGCACGGTGCAGTGGATATCTTTGTTGGGGAGGAGCGTTCTTTTCTTGATAATGTCGTCGGCGGCAATCTCAAGACTGGAAGCGCGGGTGAAGACTATAATGGAAACGATGCTTATATGCCACAGGCCATAGGCTGAGAGTAGACTTCTCAGAAAACGGATGTGAGTGTCGTTTTGCAGGAGGGGGTTGTAGAATACTTTTCTGTAATTGCCTGAGTATTGTTTCCAGTATTGAGAGTGTTCGGAGCCGTAGATTGCGCCTACATGACTTTTTGTTTCTATCACGTACAGGGTGTGGTCGGTGATGACGAGATGGTCGATCTGGACGGTATGGCCATTGTTATCACTTAGCATTAGATCGTGGGCAACCAAATAGGAATCCGGATCAAGGTTGGAAAGAATCTCTGCAGTGTTGGATTCACCCTCTTGTCCTAACCTACGGAGGAGGGCAGATTTCTTCTTTTGTTGGAGAGCTTTTCTGATAAAGAAGAAGAGGGTAAGGAAGAGAAGGAGGGTAAGGATCAGAATGTAGGGCATGATTTGGAAGAGAATAATAGGGTTAATTCGGGGGGGGGTGAGAGGCTGGAGAGGGTCGAGAAACTCGAGTAACTCGAGAGGGTCGAGAAACTCGAGATACCCGAGCAACTCGAGATTCTCGGGGTTCT
>CAZPQD010000088.1:0-9772 GCA_964588625.1 uncultured Sangeribacter sp.
ACGCGTCTGGGGGGCGTGTGGTCGCAAGTTCGAATCTTGTCACCCCGACCGAGGAGAGAGGAAGTCAGTCGCTTTATGCGGCTGGCTTTTTTTTATTACCCTGTCTATACTGAATATGCCGCCGTATATCCCATGATCTCAGCCTCAATCGTCACTCATCACACTCCTCCGTTGGAGCTCTCCCGAGCCATGGAGTGCATTCTGAGATGTCCGCAGGTGGAGCGTCTCTTCATCATCGACAACAGTGCCGATGATTCGCTGCGCAGTGTCGCCGACTCTTTTCCACGCACGGAGTATCTGCATACCGAAAACCGTGGTTTCGGGGCCGGCCATAACATCGCCCTGCGTCGCGCCCTCTCTGACGGCTCCGAGTTTCATCTCATCATGAACGCCGACGTGATGTGGGATGGGGATATCCTCTCCCCACTCATTGAATATATGCGTGCCGATCCATCGGTGGGGATGGTGAGTCCCAAGATATTCTATCCCGACGGCGACCTGCAGTATGCCTGCCGTATGCTCCCCACTCCCTGGGACGTGTTTGCCAAGCGGTTTCTTCCCGCCCGCATCATCCGCCGGCGCATGGAGCGATACCTGCTCGCCGATGCCGACCACGACCAAGAGTTCGATTGCCCCTACCTGCTCGGCAGTTTCATGCTCTTCCGCATGGAAGCGCTGCGCGCCACGGGACTCTTCGACGAACGTTTCTTCATGTATCCCGAGGATATCGACATCACACGCCGCCTGCATCAGCATTGGAAGACAATGTACTGGCCCGGGGTGAGCATCATCCACGCCCATGCCGCCGCCTCGCGCAAGAGCTGGCGGATGCTGCGCATCCATATCGTCAATATGATACGCTATTTCAACAAATGGGGATGGTGGCGCGATCCGCATCGCCGACGCTACAACCGTCAGCTGCGTGCCTCCCTCCCTACGAGACAGGGCCCCGCCCCTTCCGCCCGCGGCTGATGGCCCTCACTTTCCGGTCTCATTCCCACCCTGAAAAATCCACTTTTGCTCCCGAAAGTGGATTTTATAATTTTTTAACCGCCCCATAACTTGCGGAAACAGAATCAAATTGTTATATTTGCACCTGAATATCAACTGAAGCGTTCTTGGAATGCTCTTGATGGAGTCTCCCACCGGAAGTGGGGGCTCAGACTTTACTATGTTAACCTGATGTTTAGAAAATATAGATGAGTAATAAGAAAAACACATTGCTGACGCTGGCTCTCTGCGGCCTCTCAGCTTCCGCCGCCTTTGCGGCTCAGCGTACTGACGTGCGCCTGCGCAACTGGGATTTCTCCCGCGACAGTACGGCATGGAATAAGGTGAATATCCCCCACGACTGGGCCATCTACGGTCCCTTCGACCGCCAGTACGACCTGCAGAAAGTGGCCGTGGAGCAGAATGGAGAGACTGAGGAGACCTGGAAGACGGGCCGCACCGGCGGTCTGCCTTATGTGGGTAAGGGTTTTTACCGCACCACCTTCGAGCTTGCCGACACCACCGGCCTCTCCACCGGCCTGCTCTTCGACGGCGCCATGAGCCATGCCCATGTCAGCGTCAATGGCAAGGAGGTGGGCTACTGGCCTTATGGCTACAATTCGTTCTATGTGGATCTCAACGGTGTGGCCCATCCGGGCAAGAACACTGTGGAGGTGAGTCTCGAGAATCTCCCGCAGTCCTCTCGCTGGTATCCGGGAGCGGGTCTCTACCGCAACGTGCATCTCATCCAGACCGACCGTGTGCACGTGCCCATCTGGGGCACTCGCCTCACCACTCCCTACGTAAGCCGCGAATATGCCACGGTGAAACTTTCCACCTCCCTCGAGGGTGTGGCCAAAGGGGAGGAGGTGACGCTCCGCACCCTCATCACATCCCCCGACGGCAGGAAAGTGGCTTCCGACGATCATTCCTGGAAGTTCTATCCGGGCGTTGACCTGACCCAGAATTTCCGTGTCGACTCCCCCGATCTCTGGACTCCCGAGAATCCTGCCCTTTATAAAGCGGAGACTCAGGTGATAAAGGATGGACGCGTGCTCGACACTTACTACACACGCTTCGGCATCCGCTCCGTGGAGGTACGCGAGGGAGAAGGTTTCTTCCTCAACGGTGAGAAACGCAAGTTCAAGGGCGTATGCAATCACCACGACCTCGGTCCGCTTGGCGCTGCCGTCAATAAAGCGGCCCTGCGCCATCAGCTGCAGCTCCTCAAGGATATGGGTGCCGACGCCATCCGCACATCCCACAATATGCCCGCTCCGGAACTCGTGGAGCTTTGCGACGAGATGGGTCTGATGATGATGCTCGAACCCTTCGACGACTGGGGCTTCCGTCCCAAATCCCCCAACGGCTACGGCACTCTCTTTGACGAGTGGGCCGAGCGCGATGTCACCAATATGGTGACTCAGTTCCGCAACAATCCTTCGGTAGTGATGTGGTCAATCGGCAACGAGGTGCCCTCGCAGTGGGCGCCCGATGGTCTGGCGGAGCTCACGATGCTCCAGGACCTGGTTCATGATCTCGACCCGACGCGTCCCGTCACTTGCGGCATGGATCAGTTTGACGCCGTGGTCAACAATGGTTTCGCTGCCGCCCTCGATGTCCCCGGATTCAATTATAAGGTGAATCGTTACGAGGAGGCGATCCCCAAGCTTCCCCAGAACTTCCTGCTCGGATCCGAGACGGCTTCCACCGTCTCCTCGCGCGGAAAGTATTTCTTCCCGATAGAGTGGGGCGCCAACGTGATGCGCGAGGGCAACCAGTCAAGCAGCTACGACACTGAGTATTGCTACTGGAGCAATATCCCCGACGATGACTTCGCCGTCGACGACGACCTCGACTACAACATGGGCCAGTTCGTCTGGACCGGCTTCGACTATCTCGGCGAACCCACCCCCTACGACACCGACGCATGGCCTTCCCACAGCTCCTACTTCGGCATCATCGACCTGGCCTCCATCCCCAAGGACCGCTATTGGCTCTACCGTTCGAAGTGGAACACGGCCGACCATACACTCCATATCCTTCCGCATTGGAACTGGGAGGGACGCGAAGGAGAGGTGACACCCGTCTTTGTCTATACTGATTATCCTTCCGCCGAACTCTTCATCAATGGCAAGAGCCAGGGCATACGCACCAAGAAGAGTAAGGAGGAGGCCACCCGCAATGCCGAACGCTACCGCCTGATGTGGGAGGAGACCGTCTACGAACCCGGAGAGCTGCGCGTCGTGGCCTACGATGCCGAGGGTAATCCCGCGATGGAGAAGACGGTGCGCACCGCCGGCAAGCCGGCGCGCCTCGTGGCCACGGCCAACCGTCAGTCGCTCACGGCCGACGGTGAGGATCTTGTCTATGTCACAGTGCAGGTGGTGGATAAGGATGGCAATATCGTGCCTACCGACGAACGCGAAGTCTCCTTCAAGGTAAGCGGCGCCGGCACCTTCCGTGCCGCAGCCAACGGCGACCCGACATCGCTGCGTCCCTTCCATCTGCCCGTCACCGACCTCTTCAGCGGCGCGGCCACAGCCATCGTGCAGGCCGCCGACCATCCCGGAGCCGTCACCCTCGAGGTGAAGGCCAAAGGCCTCGCCCCAGCCCGCCTCACCCTCCCGGTGAAATAATTTTCGAGAGGCCCGAGAAACTCGAGAGGCTCGAGAATCCCGAGAATCCCCGATAACCCAATAACCCCAAATAAAATGAATTGCGACAACAAAGAAATGCAGGCCCTCCTGGAGAAGGATTTCTCCGAGCGCTTCGGCGGCGAGGGCAACGTATATGCCTCATCCGGCCGTATCAACCTCATCGGCGAACACACCGACTATAACGGCGGCTATGTCTTCCCCGGTGCCATCGACAAGTGCATCATGGCTGTGGTGCGTCCCAACGGCACAGCCCGCGTCCGTGCCTATTCCGTGGATATCGACGAACTCGCCGAGTTCGGACTGAGTGAGGAGGATGCCCCCTCCCAGCCCTGGGCCAGATACATCTTCGGCATCTGCCGCGAGATCCAGAAGCGCGGCGGTAGTGTGGAGGGTTTCGACACTGTCTTCGCCGGCAACGTACCCCTCGGCGCCGGCCTGAGCTCTTCAGCCGCCCTCGAATCCTGCTTCGCCTTCGCTCTCAACGACCTCTTCAACAATAATGAGATCGACAAATTCGAACTCGCCCGCATCGGCCAGAGCACTGAGCATAACTATTGCGGTGTCAACTGCGGAATCATGGACCAGTTTGCCTCCGTATTCGGCCGCAAGGGCAATCTCATCCGCCTCGACTGCCGCTCGCTCGAGTATGAGTATTTCCCCTTCGATCCCAAGGGCTACAGCCTCGTGCTGCTCGACTCGCGTGTGAAGCATGAACTCAAGGACTCCCCCTACAACCGCCGTCGCGAATCCTGCGAGCGTGTGGCCAAATGTCTCGGCATCGACACTCTGCGCGAAGCCGACATGGCCATGCTCGAGGGGATCAAGGATGAGATCTCGGCCGAGGATTACTCCCGCGCCAAATTCGTAATCGAGGAGAAGGAGAGGGTTCTCGCCGTCTGCGATGCCCTCACCCGTGGCGACTACAAGGAGGTGGGCCGCATGATGTATGCCACGCATGACGGTCTGTCGAAAGATTATGAAGTGAGCTGCGAGGAACTCGATTTCCTCAACGATGTGGCCCGCGAGTGTGGCGTCACGGGCTCGCGCATCATGGGAGGCGGTTTCGGAGGCTGCACCATCAATCTGGTGGCCGACGACATGCACGATGCTTTCGTGACCACGGCCGTGGAGCGTTTCGAGAAGAAGTATGGACATAAACCCGAGGTATATGACGTTGTCATCTCCGACGGTGCCCGCCGCATAAAGTGATGGAGATGCCCGTAATGAATATCACGCGCCGGGTGGTGCAGGCTCCTTTCGGCGAAATCAAGATATATAGGATCGTCAACTGCCACGGCGCAGCCGTGGAGCTCTCCAACTTGGGAGCCGGTATCCTCTCCGTGGAGGTACCCGACCGTGAAGGACGTCTTGCCAACGTCTGCCTCGGCTACGCCAATGTTGCCGACTATATGGCCGACGGTCCCTGCATGGGAAAAGTGCCGGGCCGCTATGCCAACCGTATCGCGGGAGGACACCTCACAGTCGAAGGTCATGATTATCAGCTTGCCGTCAACAATGGTCCCAACCATCTCCATGGCGGTCCGCAGGGTTTCCAGAATAAACTCTGGGATGCCGAGGAGCTTCCCGATGGCGTGCGCTTCACCCTCCATTCACCCGACGGCGACGAGAACTATCCCGGTGCTCTAACCGTCATAGCCGAGTATCGCTGGAACGATGCAGCCGAGCTGTCGCTCCGTCTTTTGGCAGAGACGGAGGCTCCCACTGTAGTGAATCTCACCAACCATGCCTACTGGAATCTCGACGGCGCCGAGTCGGGAAGTGTGCTCCGTCATAGCATGAAACTTAAGGCCTCGCGCTGGCTTCCCACCGATGAGACGCTCATACCCACCGGTGAACTCGCCCCCGTCGCTGGCACTCCCATGGATTTTACCGAAGCCAAACCCTTGGGCCGTGACATCAATGCAGATTTTCCCGCTTTGAAATATGGCAAAGGCTATGACAACTGCTGGGTGCTCGACGGTTGGAAGGCGGGTGAGACAGTGGAGGAGGCCGTGGTCATAGAGGCTGCCGACTCCGGACGCATCCTCACCGTCGACACCGACCAACCCGGAGTGCAGGTCTACACCGGCAACTGGCTCGAGGGGAGTCCCGCCGCACGAGGTGGCTACCGTTACCACGACTATGACGGCGTAGCCGTCGAAGCCCAGGGTTTCCCCGATGCCCCCAACCAACCCGGTTTCCCCGCTCAGCTCCTCCTGCCCGGCCGCAGCTACGAACGCCTCATCCGCTACCGCTTCTCCACCCTCTGACCCTTTCCGCATTTGGACTGTAAGGTCTCTGACAATTCCTGTAGGCCTTTCTCAGCTCGGGTCTGAGAAATCATATAACCATAACCGGCCCCTGAAGCCCTCAGTGCTTCAGGGGCCGGTTATGGCTTACCTTTTTCTGGGGAACGGAGCCTTACCTTTTTCTGGGAAACAGATGCTTATGCTTTTTGGCTATAGCCGTGGGAAAGCATCGATATAGGAACCGGGAGTGGCATTCTCGATCAGCACACCACGCCGGAAAGCATAGGCCGCTATCTCATGATAGCTCCGGAAAGCCACTGTCATGCTCTCCAGGATGTCATGCAGGTGATAGCCCGCATATTCGCTCCTGACGCGCGCCTGTTCCTTCTCATTGTCGGCATAAAAATGAGGTTGCACCGACACCACATGATTCCCCTCATCCACATACAGCGACTGCAGCCAACTGTGGTCGGCCCCCGCAAGCAGTATATGACGGTAACCTTCGCGTATGCCTGTCATGATGGACGGTATCATCACATTGCGCGGGCGAGGCATCGCCAGACCCATCCTGAAAAGCAGATGGGTGAGCACCTCCCATCC
Organism: uncultured Sangeribacter sp.; assembly: GCA_964588625.1. Lineage (GTDB taxonomy): Bacteria > Bacteroidota > Bacteroidia > Bacteroidales > Muribaculaceae > Lepagella. Next base: position 6,500 of record CAZPQD010000088.1, read on the forward strand.
CTCGGCTGGAGTAAGGTTGAACGTGCGGATGTCGATATGCTCATTTCCCCCGGCGAGCAGGGCAGCCCGTTCCTTCTCCGACGCAGGTACACAGAGCGTCATTGGCCAGCGCGTCAGACGCAGGTTCTCCCAAAGTTTGACCACATTCGGGTCAGTGTCCTCTTTCCCTCCGAAGAAATGTGGGTCGGCCAGCACATAATATTGGGGTCTCAACTCAGCGAACATCGGGGTGTTGGCCGCGAAATTCACCGCCATCAGGTCGGAGTCCCTCAGCCATTCCGGGGGATTATCCAGCACGTCGCGAAGCGACGGACCGTTGCCGAGCACCACCAACCGTCGGTCGCCTTTGTCGACGCCGCGTCCGGTGACGCGTCTCGACAGCAGCGCCACCCTTACCAGCGCCAAGGCCGACGCACAGGCCGCCGATACGCCGGCCGCTACCTTATCCAATATTTTTGCCATATTTTTTCATTGTTCTTCCTAAGACTCCTCATCTTAAGACTCCTCATAAGGATATCCTTCCGCCTCCCTCCTTATTACTTCCAAGGTGTTGAAGAAGGAGATGCCGGCTTCGCAGGCCCGGGTGTTGTCAAGCGTGAACCGACGTGAGCGCATCTCCAGCTTCGTGGGATCCAGACTCTGTGCCACAGCCGGTACAAACCCCAACCATCTGCGCGCAGCCGAAGCCCATGCGGCAGGCAGCGTCATCGGTCGGCGATATTTCCCGGCATTCGCCGACATCGCTTCCGCCAGCTCAAGCCAGCTGACGGGATTCCCGTCGGCAAGATTATATGTTCCCCCTATCTCCGAAAGCAGCGGTATGGCTTTCGCCACATCATGCGCCGTCACGATACTCAGTCTGCCTTCCTCCCCCCTGATATGCACATAACGGCCGGCGAGCACCTCCGAGAACATCCGTGCCATCTCGCCTCGCATCCCGCAGCCAAACATCCTTGCCGGTCGCACAATAGTAAGCAATGTTCCGTGGCGGTCTGCCCAGTGGGTCGCTTCAGCCTCGGCCAATGCTTTCGAGCGTCCTGCGGGATCCTCTGCCCAGCGCACATCGGCCTCTGTCACATTCTCGCCCGACTCAGGGTGATACACCTCATACGAACTCACTATCACCAGCCGTCGCGGCGGTGCCGACTCCAGGGCTGTCAGCAGATTGCGTGTGCCCTCAAGATTGACGGCCATCGCATCCGCAGTCTCGCGCGTGCCGGCAGCATGCACCACAAGATCGAACTGCCGTTCGGCCGGCAGCAGCGGTACACCGATTGCAAGGTCGCAGAGAATGTCATTTCCTTCACTCCGACCCAAAGTCACAATTTCATGTCCGGTCAGCTCCCGTTGCAGGTAATGCCCCAAAAGTCCCGTGGCTCCCGTCAAAAGTATCATCAGAGAGCAGCAATTATGTCCGGTGAGAGGCCGGTGGAGATGGCTATCAGTTTCACATCAATCCCGTTTTCTTTCATGATACGCGCAATCTCAAGCTTCTCCTCCTGCCTGCCAAGTAAGATTCCCTCAGCTCTTCCTTCGGCTCTACCTTCAGCTCTACCTTCGGCTCTACCTTCGGCTCTACCTTCGGCTCTACCTTCGGTCAATCCCTTTATCCGGGCAGTCTTCATCTCTGCGTAATAGTCGCGGGCTGCCCTGAGATTAGCCTCATAGACTTCTCGCTCCTTCGGAGGAAGGGCAGCCACACTGCTCACATTCTGCAGGTATTTGAACACATCATTATGTGTGAATGAAACACTTTGTCTTGTCCCCATATTCTTAATATTATATTGGTTGGGTCGCGAGGGAGATTGCGGCCGCAGGGCAAAGTTACGGAATTTTGAGCTATAAAACAAATCTTAGGCCCCGACTCATAAAATGTTAATGCAAGGGGACAGAGCCTTAATGCAGGGGAACGGAGCCTTAATGCAGGGGAAACGGAGCCTTATTCTTGCGTAGCTTTAGGCGTGCGGCTGTGGTAACGTCGGCGACGCTGACGTCGACGCGGAGTGTCATCGCTCCCGCCGTCAGGCTTCGTAGAGGCAGGACGTGACTCCGCTGACTTATAGGGCGCAACCTGCTCCACGATCAGCTCCGCCGCATAGTCGGATGCCACACTGTTGCCCAGCCGGCGCCGCAGGTTCTTGTAGCCGGCAAGCTGCCAGTCGCGCTTCGGCGAGGGCTGCAGCAACGGCGCAAGCTCCCGCGCTATCGACGCCGGGGTGCATAGATGCACCAGCAACTCCGGCACGACACTGTTGCGCACTATCAGGTTAGGCAACGACACATACCTCACTTTCAGCAACTTCTCCATCACCTTATACGAAAGCTTCATACCGTTAGCCCGGTAACACACCACCTGCGGCGTCCCTATCAACGCCGTCTCAAGCGTGGCAGTGCCGGAAGTGACAAGTGCGGCCTGCGAATACTTCAGCAGCACCGGCGTGCAGCCGAACACCACCGGCAACCCCGGATCCTGCGCCACCTCCCGGTAAAACTTCTCCGGCACCGACGGAGCTGCCCCCACGACATAGCGGAACTCCGGAAAGCGTTTCGCTGCCTCTATCATCAGCGGCAGATTGTTGCGTATCTCGCCACGCCTCGAACCGGGCAGCAACGCTATTATCGGTCGGTCGTCGGCGTCAAGCCCCTGCCTCTCAAGGAAATGACGCCGGGGCGGCAGATGCCCGAGGGCATGGTCAATCTCCTCCACCGAGGGATTCCCGACGTAAGTGGCCCCAGGATACCCCCTCTCGCGGAAATAATCCTCCTCGAAAGGGAGGATCGAGAAAAGCCGCGCCACGTAACGCCTTATCTGCTTCACCCGATACTCCTTCCACGCCCACACCTTAGGCGAGATATAATAATCCACAGTGATGCCGAGCTTCGCCGCATACTTCGCCATCCGCAGGTTGAAGCCCGGATAATCCACGAGTATCAGCACATCCGGCCTATACTCCCGAAGCAACGTGCGGGCCTGCCTGAGATTGCGCAGCAGACGCGGGATCATGCGGATCACCTCCGAGAACCCCATCACATTCATCCGGTTATAATGCAGGTCAGGCCGACGTCCCGCAGCCTTCGCCATCAGGTCGCCGCCAAAAAAACGGAACTCCGCCGCCGCATCCAATGCCCGGATCGAGCTAATCAGCCGCGAGGCATGCAAATCGCCGGACGCCTCCCCGGCTATCAACATATATTTCATAATAGCAAATGCAAGTTGAGAGATTGTAAGCCTAACGCCTAACCCCAAATGCCTAACCCCTAAAACCTAACCCC
>CAZPQD010000088.1:9872-11774 GCA_964588625.1 uncultured Sangeribacter sp.
CCTAACCCCTAAAACCTAACCCCCTAATAATAATTACGTGCCATTTCGCGTTTTTCGTATATGCGCCATCTGCTTTTCCTGACAATTGCGGCCATCGCCGCCCTGGTGCTCGCCGTCTCATGCATCAGCGACGACTTCACCACCTCCCCCTCCGACACCCTCGAGTTCTCCACCGACACCGTCACCTTCGACACCGTCTTCACCGGTCTGGGCACCCCCACGGCCCGCCTCATTGTGCATAACCGAGCCAAGAAAGCCGTCAACATATCCTCCATACGCTTCGCCTCCTCCGACGCCGTCTTCTCCATGAACGTCGACGGCGTCAGCGGCACATCCTTCACCGACGTGGAGATCCGCGGCGAAGACTCCATCTTCGTATTCATCGAATGCCTCATCCCCGAAAGCCAGACATCACAGCCATACCTCGTCGCCGACCGCCTGCAGTTCGTCACCAACGGTGTCACCCAGAACGTGGAGGTTGAAGCCTACGGCCAGAACGTCACCCGCCTGCGGGGCCTCACCCTGCAGCAGGACATGACCCTCACCGCCGACCGTCCATACGTCGTCTTCGACTCCCTCAAGATAGCCTCCGGAGCCACCCTCACCATACAGCCCGGTGCCCGGCTCCTCTTCCACGACAAGGCTTCGCTCATCGTGGAGGGTACCCTCTCCGCCGTAGGAGAGCCCGGCCAGATCATCGACATGCGCGGCGACCGCCTCGACGACGTCCTCCCCGACGTGGGCTACGACATTATGGCCGGCCAATGGGAAGGAGTGGTGATACGCGGCGGCAGCTTCGACAACCGCCTCGAATACGTCAACATGCGCTCCACACGCAGCGGACTCACCGTCGACTCCTGCGGCATCACCGACCGCTCCAAGCTACTGCTCGTCAACTCCTGGCTCCATAACTCCCAGGGAGCCGTGCTCACCTCCTCCCACGCCCGCGTCGACGCCTACGGCTGCTGCTTCTCCGAAGCGGCCGAAGCCGTAGTGGCCCTCACCGGAGGCATCCATGAGTTCGTGCAATGCACCATCGCCAACAACTACCTCTTCTCCGCCATCCGCCGTCCGCTGCTCTGCCTCGCCCACCTCCTGCCCGACGATGCCCAGACATCCTCCTCCCCCCTGATGCAGGCCAACTTCGAGAACAGCATCATCTACGGACTCGCCTCCGACATCAATGTCGCCGACCTCACCGGCAGCCAGGTCTACTTCCGCAACGTCCTCTTCCGCTCCGAAGGCACCGACGACGCCAACTTCCTCCAATGCCTCTGGGACGCCGACCCCCTCTTCTACACAGAGCGCGACAAATACCTCTTCGACTACCGTGTCCGTCCCGACTCCCCCGCCATCGGGGCCGGAGATCCCGCCTACGTCAACACCCTGACCGCCGTCGACTACTACGGCCTTGCGCGCCACACCCCGCCCACCCTCGGCGCCTTCACCTACACCGACCGGTAGGAGCGTCCCGGACTGGGAGGAGCGGTCTCCCAGGTTACCCGTGGAAGTGGGGTGGGTGTTAGGAGAGGAGCTGGGTGCGCTGTGAGACCGCTCTTACCTGTATGAGGCCTTATTTCAATAATTTAGGCTCCATACTGCTATTTTTCAGCACGCCCATTTGATGGATAGCAATTTGATTGAGTTTGACAAGCCGCTCGGATTGTGACAATCCCTGCTCAATGAAGACTGCGTTGAGACTCTCCATATTTGAGAGGCATATAAGTTCGTTGATTGAAGCGTAATCACGGATATTACCTTTCAAATCAGGGTTTTCCTCTCGCCATTGTTTTGCAGTCATTCCGAACATAGCCACATTCAACACATCGGCTTCATTGGCATAAATTATGCTCGCCTGTGCTTTGGTTACCTCAGCAGGAATAAGATTTTGCTTGATGGCAT
>CAZPQD010000089.1:0-11695 GCA_964588625.1 uncultured Sangeribacter sp.
GTCCGCCGCGCTCCGCGCGGCGGACTCTGTGATGGAGTAGGTGGCAATGTCCGGGCACTTCGTAACCGGTTAACTGAGGTACAGCCCCGCCGGGGCTGTACGTCTTCATATGCTGACAAACGTGCCCGGTTAACTGAGGTATAGCCCCGCCGGGGCTGTACGCCTTCACATGCTGATAAAGGGACTCTCCCTCGAAGACATGTGAACTCTTGACCCTCCCGAACACTCTCCCGACCGCTGCCGGTATTCCTTCCATAAAATGCCGGTATTCCTTCCTAAAATTAAAGAATCTTCATGGCTATCGCGGCGCAGGCACGAGCATCCGCCAAGGCGTGGTGATGGTTTTTGAGGTCGAATCCGCAGTGGGCTGCCACAGTGTGGAGCTGATGGTTGGGAAGTTCACGACCGAATACTCGTCGCGATGCTGTCAAAGTGCAATGAAACTCGTAGTTGGGATAGGTCATCTCATAACGTTCGAAGGCTGCCCGAAGACATCCCTCATCAAACCTACTGTTGTGGGCCACCAATGGCAGTCCTTCGATCCTTTCCGCCACACTGGCCCATACCTCTGGAAAATAATCGGCACTGTCAGTGTCTTCACGCGTCAGCCCGTGGACAGCCACACAACGAGGATTATAATAGTTGGGAGCCGGATGTATCAGACTGTAATATTCATCCGTCACCTTGCCATCCCTAACGATCACTACACCGACACTGCATACACTCGACTTATAACCGTTGGCTGTCTCAAAATCAATAGCTGCAAAATCTTTCATCTTTCCCACATTATCAATTATCATCAATTACAAAATTTATTACCGTCAGTCTCCTCACTGCTCCAACTCTCCACTGCATCGGCAAAAGCCTCCATGGAGGGATAGATGGCAGCCGGATGTTCAGCCTCGAATGCCGATCGGGGGACAGGACCGGTAGTGATGGCGAAGGTGCGCAACCCTGCAGCGACACCAGCCCGCACACCAAGCGGTGCATTCTCAATTACTATGGTTTCCTCCGGACTGCTCCCTGCCAAGGCCATCCCTTTGAGATAAGGCTCCGGATCCGGTTTGCCTTTCACTACATCATGGGCCGTAATCCGCCGCTCCGGCGGGAAAGCTCCGGGATAGTCTTCCTCAAGACGATCGAGGAGCGAAGATTGAGCCGAACCCGTGACGAGCACTGTCTTCCAACCCGCTTTGAGCAAAGCACGGATCATGTGGTCGGCCCCGGGCATCGGTTTTTTCTTCCCCATCTCCACGAAGTATTCTGCCTTGCGGGCGTAAAGTTCCTTGATACGTTCAGGAGAGGGAAGGGGCAAACCATGTCGTTTGAAGATCAGTTCGATAGTGGCTGCTCCCGTCATCCCCTCGTAAAGAAAAAACTCCTCTACACTGCAATCAAGTCCGAGTTCGGAGATCATGCGATGCCAAGCACGGGCGTGATATGGCATCGAGTCATACAGGACGCCATCCATATCTATCAATGCTGTCTTGCTCATATCTTATCTGATTATATACTTATCTCTAATACAAAACTTTTCTAAACGGATTAACGTAAGGATTGAGCAGGAATTATATAAAAAACCAGTCTATGTCTATCTTGATGAGGTCAGGACATTAGATCTCACAAAAAAAGCATTGGCTGAAGTGCTCATAGCAACTTCAGCCAATGTCCTAACTAATCTAAATAATCTATTATTTAACCACAGTATTCCGGGTTAGGACCAATCTCTTATTTACCCACTACCTTATAGGAATTGTTGCCTACTTTTATTATGTACAGTCCAGAGTTGGGAAGCATGAAGGAGTTTTCTCCCGCAGGGAGAACAGTTTTGGCGATGACCTTACCGTCAACGGAAGAAACCATCACTTCTTCTGAATCAATGAGAGATACTTTGACTGTCAGCCCGTCAACGCTAACTGATTCCGAGGTATTTTTCACGATTCCGGCTGATTCCGGTGCGTCTGTCACATATTTTAGGGGAGAATAGCCGGAGAATGCCTCTCGCGTGAAGTCTTTGCGGAAGGCTGCTACATCGAAGGCGCGCACAAGGCCATCGGCATCTGCGGCTGAAATGTTCAGGCAGTCGGTGTTACCTGCTACTTCTTTCGAGATGGAGGAGACAATTATCCTCGCTCCCTCGGGAAGATTCTGGGTGATGGAGAATTCCTTGATGAAGAATGGCTGGCCATCGGAGGAGAATATGGCGATGCTGTCGTGGTTCTGACCACCCTCAACTTGCATGGTGAGCTCATGGTCGCCCTCATATTCAAAGATTTCAGATTCTGTTATGCCGGTAGCTGTGCCGAGCGAAAGGCTGGAGAATTCTCCACCCCACACTGTGGCTTTGAATGTGAATCTGCCTCCATCATTGCCTAAATGGAGCTCAGGTGAAAGGATGCCATACATGCCGGGCATGAATGTGCCTTTGCAACCCACGGCACCATCGATAGCCACATTGCCGAAACCTTCCCATCCCTCACCGATTATTTTACTGAGGTCGGTGCGCTCAAACGAGTTGCCGAGTTCCCAAGGTTCGTATACGTCTTCTGTGCCTACCTTGAGGTCGGAGAGGTCGGCTTCAGCAAGCACATAGGCTTCATCTGCTTCGTCGAGTTCCTTGCAGTAAGCTGAGGAAACGATATAGAAAGCGGCATTGTTCACAGGCTGCCAGTTGGCTGTGAAGCCATCTTCGCTGATATTTGTGGGTTCGTTGAGTTCAGGGAGAGCGATGCCGTAAGGCTCATAGAATGCTTCGGCAGAGACATTACCATTCTCACGGGTCTTTATGCCTACTACGTAGGATTCTCCCATATCCAGCCCATCGAATGCGATCTTATCCTCCTCAACAAGCACATCGCTCTTCAAGGCTACGGTTTCCGAGGGTTCAGTAGTCTCGAAATGCACATTGCTTATGAGCATCTTTGCTCCATAATTGGCCGACTCACAGAGGAAGCGTATTTTGGAATAGAGTCCGCGGAAAGCCGGTATGGTGGGATCGTACATATCGGGTCCCTTGTCTTCCCACGCTCCGAGGTCGTAACGTTCCACATCCAGATCATCCATGCCATAGGCGCTTGCAGAGATGATTGCCTTCCAATTATTTCCGTCCCATCCCTGCACCTGAATCTGAGCGCCCCATGCATTGGGATCATCACCACGCAGGTTGGTTACGTCAAACGAAAGCTCTGTGAATTTACCACCATTGGATGGAAGTTCCACAATTTCCTCATGATGACCCATGGCGATACCCTTCACACCCTCATGTTCCATAAGGACCGGATGGTTGGGAAACATCTTGACCAGTTTCCAATCTCCAGTGTTTTCCGGAAGTTTTCCATCGGCACTTTCCTTCCAACCGGAGAAATCTTCATCTACGCTCACTCCTTTATCAGCCTTCTTGTCAAGTCGGTAGAGGCTCACGAGATAGTCGGGATTTTCAGTATCCCGCAGTGGAATCCACTGCACACCGAATCCATCATTGGTATAGGCAGTGGTGGCAGCCGCTTTTACCGGAGGTACGTAAGTGGGGTTATACTCCACCTTGAGGTCATCGATCACGATACCTTTCTTGCCGTCGGCCATGTAGAGTGTGTTGATCTGCACGAACACCGGGTCAGTGGTCTGGTTGTGGAAATACATTTCATATTCCTGCCATCCATCGGTGTCGAACTGACGCAGGGAAGTCTCGGCATCAACCTGACGAGGATTCAGGATACCTCCTCGGCAGGCCATCACCTTTCCAGTGGCAATGGGATCGAGGCTCTTCATGCGGAATGTAACGTGAATCAAGCCGGTCATCTGCGTTTCGGGCGTATTGATGAAACCGCCGAAGTTGGGGCAGTTGAGGGCACATGCTTCCCCGGCCTGATAGACTCCGAAGCCGGTCCAGCCTTCTTCTCCGCCAAGCATCTCGGCGGGGAGCGATGAAGCTGCGTCAGCCAACTGTTCCTCGTCAGGGGACTCAGCTGTGCCGGCCTTCATTGCGGAGAAGTCCTGGCTATAGACGGGTATCCATCCCTCCTTGGGAGGAACCACCGTCGTGGCAGCGCTTACGCAAATAATGCCTAAGCTTAAGGCTGCCGAAACTGTTAGGATTTTTCTTTTCATTTGCTAAAGTATTAGGTTGTAATTATTTATTTTTATGAGATTGTTTCCGACCGAGATCAGTTGATGATCTTGGAAACACGACGCTCTCCATTCTTTAATGTCTCCACTTTGAGCACAACTCCCGGGGCAGTGGCGGTTGCAGGGAGTCCGGTTGGTGTGAGATAGGAGGTGGCCACCACGTCCACACTCTCCACTTCGCTTACAGAATGCATAGCGTCATAGCCTGTCCAATCAATGGCGTTGCCCTTTACAGAGTTTGCTATCTCACAGTCCATGAGGTTGGAATCATCGTGCTTGCTCGCAAATGCCACGAGGGAAAGATTTTCCGGACGCAGTCCGCTGGGAACGTTAAGCGTACCTTCATATTCGAAAGTGCCGTCCGCATTCCATTCGATAGGATCTCCCCATGTGGAATTGTAGGCACGGATCACGTGCTGATGACGGAATGATAAGTCTGCTCCAAGCTGCATCTTGTCGAGGTCCACGTCATCCTCAAGTAGATAGACAGTCACCGCATTGATGCAGTCAGAAGGGATGCCCGTGAGAGTCATGCCCTCAATTTTCACATTCAATGTATTGTCGGCGGGAGAAAACTCTCCATTGGCCTCCAGATCTACCTGTGCTTCGAGTCCGAGATATTTGTCAAAGACCCCCAACATCTCCTTTACACTTCCGGGGACATGGGAAATTACGCTTGAAGACGTCTGGTGTGTACGGTCAAAGGACATGGCCGGTGCATACGTACTCCCTCCATAGAGCACAATGAGTTCTTTATCGCAGGGGAGGGTGAATCCATCATCCTGAAAACCTGAGTGATGACATACGGCAAGCACTCGGTCTGAATAACCTTCTGTCTCCAGTGATTCATGGAGCATTGAGGCTGCATTAGGACAATTGCTGCAATATTCTGAGGTGTATTCCTCCACAAGCAGCCGCTTTTCAAAGGAGTAAGGGGAGACTGCTGCCTCAAACGTATATACATTGTCGGCAGGGTTCTCATCCTCTCCTTCCTCAATTGAACAGACTTCCAGTGAGAATGAGGTTGGAACCATTGAGGTGGGAGAAACGGGGATGAAGTTAAGGGATACGCTGCCTCTGCGGTTGGGTTCAATTTTCTGATCAAGTCTCCATTCGCGTTCTGTTGAAGCGTCTTCTCCTTCCCTTGCCTTTATGGAGAAGTGTCCGACTGTTTTGCTTCCGGCATTCAGTAATTCAAGCTGCAGCGTGCTCCCCTCACGGCTGTTGAGCATTCGGGGAACGTCCGCTGATTTTACCGCCAGATCATAAAGTGGAATTCCTTCTCCATCTATAATGGCGCAAATGGCAAGAGAGCCATCATTAGCAGAATCGTGTGACGTCCAACCATCTCCATCGTTTAGCCAGAATTGTGGAGAGGCGGGATTATTACCCTCAATTACTGCAATCGGGAATGAGGGTCCGGCGGTCTTCAATGTATAACCAATATAGAAGGGACGGTTGTCGCATCCGACTGGCTCGGGGAAGTCGACATCATTCCATCCTTTTACCACATCTCCTTCGATACGTATTTCAGCAAAGGGAACCTCATCGAGGGAATAAGTGGCCCAGACAGTGACCTCGGAGATGTTGAGCCGTGAAGTCAGGCCGATTCTGATTCCTGTCAGCTTCAGGGAAGTAGCATTTTCCCCAAGCCCGGGATCCACCATCATGGCCGCACTTATCTCTCCACTATCTTCAACGCCAAAGGGGGAAACTTTGGGAAGATCTGTGTATAGTTGCCCTACCGGGTAACCCACTGCAGCTTGCATCGCAACAAAACCAAGTGAAACAAAGGCTGCTAAGGCGGATAATCTCAGTGTATTGAAGTCATATTTGGAAGAAATGTAAAACATCTTATTGTAAATATTTAAAGGTGAGCTTATTGTATTTTCAAAAAATAAAAGGGGAAATTGAGGATTCAAGAAAAAAGGTGGAGCCTCACCCGGGAGCAAGGCTCCACCACCAATCAACACATTATCAATTTATCAACTCTATCAGTTAGAAACTTTTTCTTGAATTCTTATTTGAGGATCTCTTTGCGCACGCTGACACTGCCGTCGGCATTCTTCTCACGCACGATGAAGATTCCCTTTGAAGGTGTGGCTACTCTCTGGCCGGTAAGGTCGAACCATTCCTTCTCTCCGTTGAATACCACTGTTCCGACACTTCCGATGGGATAACCGAGCACAGCCACATCGTCTATCTTCAGGATATTGTTCTTTCCATCGGGAGTGGTGTTTGCGAAGCAAATACGGATAGTCTTTCCGGCATACGCATCGAGCGACACTACGATCTCCTCAAAATTGCGGGAGAAGGCCTCATCAGCGTAAACTTCCTCAAATGCGGAGGGATCATCACCCGTGCCTACCAGCACTCTGTATTCATGTGCCTCGTTGTTGGAGTTGTATGCGCGGAAGTAACTTAGGGTAGCACCATTTTCGGGGATGGTGATTTCTGGGGAGATAATGTAGTCTTCGCTGTCACCGGATGCAAAGAAAGTGTTGTGCTGCAGAGCCTTCTCGCCGATATATGCCATGCTGGAGGGGGCCTCTTTCCATGTATTGTCGTCGGAATTGGAATCCATGACTGTCCATTTGTCAAGACCATCCTCGAACCCGTCGTAGAAGATAAGTGCTGAGTCATCGCGACCGATACCTTTTACAGGGACACTGACATCGCCATAATCAGTGGAGATGATAATATCGCTCGTAAGCTCTCCTACTTCCTTGGGCGTCCATGTGAGTGTCACGTTAGTCGAACCAAGGGGATTGATGCTCTGTGGCTCCTCGGTGTTGTAGTCAGCTCCAAAACCATAATCGCCATCAATATGGGCTACGGTAACTGAGCGTGTCTTGGTGAAGTCGATGTTATAGAGGGCTACCGAACGACGGTCGGTGTAACCCGGGAATACAGGATGGAACTCAATCGGCATACGTTCCCAGATCACTACTGCGGGAGCTTCATCGAAGAACTCGATGGATAGGTTGGAGATTGAGAACGCAGGTGTCTCTCCGGCTTCAGAATTGCCTGTGCTTGAGAATCCAAAGGAGATCATATGTTCTCCGGCAGGAACCCAGCATTGTGTTGGCTTAGCCTTATAGCAGCTTGCGTCTCCCTGTCCTGACAGGCGGATCATCTGGAAGATATTGGCGTCAATCATGATCAGTGCTTCATCGTTGGCGGCACTGTTGATTTCGCCATCCCAGGTCAGACGACCGACTTTTCCCTCCGGAACGATAAAGACGAATGTGGTCTCACAGGTAGTCTTCTCTCCACACGATAGCAGTTCGGGATCATTTATCATTTCACCATCCTCTACGAGAAGCGGATATTTACCCATCTGGAAGAGGAAGTTGCCTTCGCCGATAATCGATGCATAATCAGGGGCTGATCGGAGATCGGCTGTGAGGTTGATCTTGAAGTCGCCGGCAGTGGTCTGGATTTTAGCCTCTTCATTATATTTTCCGGCTTTGCGTCCGGAGAAGAGTACGCTAATGGTTGCCTCGCCGTCAGGCGCGATCTCATCCGTGTCGACAGCAAGCTTAAAGTGTGAGGAGTTTGTGATTCCCGTAATCTTGAGTGTCTCGTAGCCGAAGTTTTTAAGTACGGCAACGCCGGTGAGTGCATCCTCGGTGGGAAGCTTTTCATTTGTGCTGTAAAGTTTCCCGAAGTCCACAATGTTATCGGAAAGACGTGCTTCCTGAGGGAGATAATCGGTGAGCGTGAGGCTGAGGCTCCTGAGGCTTACATAATCTTCTCCCATGACAACAGAAGGAACATTTGGCTGCGACTCCTTCATATACATTATCCGTACAGTGTGCTTGCCGGGAATAAAGGAGAGCTCAGGATTAATCTCTCCATACCACTGGCGATCATCCTCTGTTTCGTAAAGAGTGTTTTCACCTTCGGATATGATGAAGTAATCGTAGGCGGCGTATCGGGGATAGAAATAGGCATCGACGTTGAGGTTGGCGCGCTTTCCCTCAGGCACTTCAAATGCGAGGTCGATCCACGATTCAGAATTGGCCACACCCTTGTTGGAGGAGACTGCTGTGGGAGTGTCACCATATTCCGTAGTCATAAGGAAGGGATAGTCATTCGAGGTGTTGAAGGAGATCATCTCCGAACCTGCCTTGACTATCGGAGTGTAGTCGGGCTTCAGCTGACCCTCTCCGCTGAGAGTGGTTTTCGCGCTGTTTTGCTCTGTCATGACAGTCAGCACGGCTTCTGAATTCCCTTCCTCAGTGGGTGAGTAAATGACTGTTATTTCCTTATACTCTCCTGCAGGCACCACTCCATAGCGGTCGGAAACGGAATATGCACCGCTGCTTACGCTTATGGCATAATCGGCATCTTCAGTGCCGGGGTTGACGAGGAGCATCCTTCTGCTGGATTGCTCACCAACATAGCATCTGCTGAAATCAATTGCTGACTCGGATGTATAGATCATCGGGCCTTCTCCGCAACGGTAAAGGTTGACATCGAACATGACGGCTGCCAGCCCTGTTGCTGAGAATCGTCCCTCTCTGTCGTCATAAAAATTTTCAGTGACGGAATAAGCAGTGGTTGGAGTGATGACGCTCCGGTCAGAATTGACTGTCATTTCCAGCTCCTGAAAGTATCTCCAGTAACCGGCTCCATACATCTCGCCTCCATTGAGAGTCAGCGCCCCTCCTTCAAATTCCACAAGGCAAACGGCCTCGGAAGCTTCTGAGAAGGATGTGGGGGTGTTGCCTTTTATAACTCCCGTTTCCCTATCCCAACTGAAATTGGCGGCTCCGATGAGCTCTGCATAGGGTCCGGTAGCGAGGATATTGGAGATGGAAGCTTTTCCGGCTTCGTCGTCAAAGTTTACCTTTACTTTGTGACTCATGAGTATGCCACCGGCTCCAAAGACGTTGTCGCCCTCCTCATCAAAGGCTGACTTGCCGATAAGGAGATATTCCTGTCCCTCTTCTGATACTCGCTTTGACGAGTGATTGACTTTGATGTCATGAGGCTCGGCAAGTACTGCCTTCTCCTCTGTAAAGTTATTGGAAACGTCCGCAGGAAGTGGTAGGGGAGAGGTTGATAACCCGTAGGATATCAATGCTCCGCATGCGGCCATTGTTGCACCAATACTCGGAATGTAGAGACTTCTTTTCATTGCTTTCTGATTGGTTGTTAAAAATTTCTGGTGGCGAATTTAAGCCGCTTTTTTATCGTGACCAATTTTTTTGATACCCATCTGGTGCCTCTTGATAAAGAGGCTCATTCTTTGACTGTTTGCCTTTAAGGCACATGGTGTCAAAAGGTAAAGATATAGACATCAATCAGCTGCTAATCAAAGTTTTAAGTTTACAATTTACAGATAGGAAAATATTACTGATTCTTTTTGAACCTTATTAAGCTCTGCATGAAATTTGCAGGTTATAGAGGAATTTCATAATTTTGGGAAATGCTTGGGATGAAGGAATATTCCTGCGTATCAAAACCATGGGGTCTTCTGATCAGGACCTCCACAATGATCCCGACACTGACAATATGACAAGGCAAGATTTCATTGACAAGTTTAATAGAAGGCAACGCATAAGATCTGGCTTGGTGATAGCTTTTATAGCTGTCGCCTTGTTGGCCCTGGTTTGGTTTCTGATTGACAATAATCCACCTCACAGTGTGAATGCAGAGGCAATGCACGGCGACCTTGATTCCCTCTATTCCCATGGCAAGCAGCTGATGCGGGATGGGAATTATGATGAGGCCCTGAAAGTTCTGACACACGTGGGAAGATGCGCGAGTGAGACATCTTCTCCTGAAGATTCCGACCTCGCCTCCAAGGCTTACAACAATGCCGGTGTTATAAGTTTCTTCAATACCAACTATTCTGGAGCATATTCTTTTTATAAAAAAGCCTTGGAAGCAGGAGGATCCTCACATGCCTATTTCGTGGAGACAAATATGGGTATAATCTATCTTCTGTTTAATGACCGTGAACGTGGAGAGCAACTGTTGAATAAGGCATACATGGCTTCCAAAAGGGCCTCCGATTGGCAACACGTAAATACTGCTTACTATAACCTTCTTAAGAATGGTTATTTCTATGACAGGGCTGACACCCTGAGGAATCTATTGGCTGATTATAGAAATTTACCGATGCCCGACAACAACGACAGGAGATTTATCCTTCGTATGAGTGAAGGGGTCAATCTGGCTCTCGACAAGCACCCCAATGAGGCTATTAAGATTTTCAGGAAAGCTGATTCCTTGGCATACACGGCTCGGCAGCCACTGCGTGGAAGGATTGATTGCAACCTCTATATCGCCAAAACATTTATGGATGCGGGGAGCACGGATTCTGCGCTCCGTTATTTTAACCGTGCTTCTCAACTTGCCGATACGAGTGATATGCGCGATCATCTCGTGGATATTTATCTCCGAATTGCTGATTGCTATGAAAAATTAGGAAAAACTTCTGATGAAATGGAGTTCCGCCGAAGGTATTACTCATTGAAGGATTCAATTTCTTCTTTGGAGCATCTCTCTGCCATCAGGAATCTTGAAAGCAATTATGAGACGGAAAAATATGAGAATGAGATAACTGTAATGATTGCTGAAAAGAAAATGCAATCAACCGTCCTCATTATTACTCTATGTTTTCTTGCTGTCACCTTGCTTCTTCTGACCATCACATTCCGACAGAAGAGAAAACTCAAGGCCTCCAACATTACTCTCTTTGAAAAAAATATGGAGTTGGCAAGGGCTTACGAAGATAAGAAAGCTCAATATCTTGAGGGTCGGCAGTCTGTGGTTGAGAACACTGCTAAGAACGAGATGAAAGACATCAATTCCGCACATGACGATTTGGACTCAACTGAAGATAATGAACGGGTAGATGAAAATGAGGAGACATCCGATGACAAGAAAACGACGGAAGCCAATGTGCCGGAAGTTGAGAAACAGAGGATTCTTTCTGCGGTGAAGGACTTCTTTTACAGTTCTGATGAGTATCTGAAACCGGATTTCAGTCTCAGACGACTTTGTGAGATTGTGGGTAGCAACCGTCTTTATGTATCCTCAGTGCTGAATAATGTGATGGGCACTACATTCCATTCTTTGCTTAACGAGTATCGAATCAATGAGGCGAAGGTGCGTCTGCTCGACACTGACAATTATGGCTCCATGACGATTGAAGCTATTGCAGAGAGTCTCGGTTACAAATCAAGAAGCAATTTCGCCCGAAATTTCAAGACCTACACTGGCCTCACCCCGTCAGAGTTCATAGCCATCGCAAAAGTCTCAAATCCTTAGACTCCGTTCCTCCAAAAATGTTAAGGCAGAGAGCGCAGATTTGAAGCACCTTTCATTCGGACGGGACGCGGTAGTAGAAATCTCAGTGTAATTTCTTATGAGGGCTTGCTCGGTTCAGTTTATTTCATTAAATTTGCATCTATTGGATGTAGATACCAAAGATTTTATTCAAAGCACAAACCAACAGTATGCCGTCTCTCAACTGGATAGGAAAAGAAAAGATACTCACCCATCATGCCGATGTACCCTTCCGCGTATTGGAGCATCGTTATGGTTTCGACAG
>CAZPQD010000090.1:0-11667 GCA_964588625.1 uncultured Sangeribacter sp.
TTGCTTCCTTGTAGGTGAGTTTACCGCGTGAATTCACATAGGAAGAGAGCGACTCGCCGTTGATATACTGCATCACGTAGTAGGCCGTGCCGTTGGCCTCGAACACCTCATTCACCTTCACGATGTTGTCATTCTGCGTACCCATGGCATGAAGCTTGCGGGCTTCGGAGATGAAGTCAATGAGGCTGTTGGAGTAATCTGTTTCCTTCCCTGCCTGTGGTTTCACGTCAGTGCCCTCTCGGTCGGAGAAGGCTGTGGGAAAATGCTCCTTGATGGCGAACTTGGCCTCGGTGGTGACGTTGCCGTAGCGTACCTCCCCCAACACGAAATAAGTGATACCGAAACCTCCCTGACCCAGCACCTTCACTATCTTATAGTTTCCGGTGCCGCTACGCAGGATAGTTCCGATCGGTAAAGTATTTGTATTGCTCATCTATCTTAGTCTCGTTTTTATTTGTTCTTTATTTTTTTATTGCTCCCATTCTCATATCACCTTGCCACAGCCCTTACCGGTTGGCCGCATTCGCGCAACCAGTTCCCGAAGAACACACCGGAACTGATGAAGCCGAGACCCCATGCCCGCTCCAAAGCCTCCGGGTCAATGGTCGCCGTGGTGTAATAACCGTGTGTATCGGCTGAAGCCGTATAGTCATCCAATACGTAGCCTGCGGCTGGAAGGAATATGGCGTTGCCGTTGGGGCCGGTGATACGGTATCCCTGATGTCCGTTGTGTTTCTCCCAGGTCCATCTGCACGCGTTCTTCAGTTCCGCGAACTCCTCTTTCGTGGGCAGTCGCCAGGGATTCCCCCATACGGCTGCTGCGGCATCATATTGTGGCTTGCCGGAAATGTCACCGATATTCCTGTCGACAGTCCGGCAGGTCTCATAAGTGTAACTTTCCTTCGGTACTGTCTCACCCCAAGCGAAATAGCTGCCGTGCGCCTCCGGAGAATCAGCACCGACATTGCAGGCGGCCCATTTCAGGCCGCTCGGCAGACCGAGGTCGACGTATTCGTGACCATTAATCTTTCCCGTAAACCTGGAAGCTCCTGACTGTTTGCTGCGCTGCGCAAAAACAGGCGAAGCACAGCATATCCCCATGAGGATTGCCATGCCGAATATCCGGAGCCGGAATCTGTTTATCTCTTTTATCGGTTTCATATCAGACTCTTTTCTGTTTCTCCTTTCCATCCTTATTCCTTACGATGATTTTTAATGAATCAAACGCGCTTCGTTTTTTTAGTTTGAGACAGGACGCACGGAGAACCCAATGCATCGTACACTATTACCTAAGGCATTAAACTCACCATTATAATGCTCCTTAGTAAAATGGAGGTATTTAGCGTATTCCCGTCCAAAGTCACTATCACTGGTGCTCCAGTAGTCACCACATAGACCAACGGCGTAGAAGGACGACCTGCTGGCGTAGCCCGCAGCGGGCAGGAAGATGGATTTTCCATTTGTACCAATTACTTTATATCCGGTGTGGCCATTTAGTTTTGTCCAAGTCCATTGGCATTGCTCCTTAAGTTCATCTAATTCATCTTCAGTTGGCATTCTCCATGACCCACCCCAATTTGCAGTGGCAGTATCATAGTTCGGATCTCCTGAAATATCTCCAATTTCCTTATCTAAAGTCTTACTATTTTCCTCTGTATACTCTGATTTGGGAGTAGTTTCACCCCAGGCGAAGTATTCGCCGTAGTCGGAGGGGGAATCAGCACCGACGTTGCACGTGGCCCATTTCAGACCGCTGGGCAGACCGAGGTCGACGTATTCATGGCCGTTAATCATGTTGGAGAGGGTTGCGACAGTAGTGTTGGAGGTACGATTGTCTTTACGGCGGTCGAGCTCGATGACATGGCGGTTGGGACTGTCTGCGTAAACCATGAAGCGCATTCCCTGCATCTCGTAGCCGGGACTTGCAACTGCATAGCTGTGCTCGCCGGGAGTGAGCGGAATCTCCGCACGACCATCCACTGTGGGATAGATTTTTAAATCTACCATCAACTCGGCTTCCGCCGGTCGGACTATGAATGTTACAGGCTCTCCCTCCTCGCCTTCCGCCTGAAGTTTCACCATATAGACCTTCTTGCCCTCAAGCGGACCTACCTCCGTCAGCTTGAAATCTATCTCCAGAGGGTCGAATTCCTGATGCTTTACCTTCAGGAAGCGTGTATTGGCCGTCACATACACAAAGTATTCCCCTGCGCTGTAGCTGACATCTCCTATCACATTGCCCTCGAAAGCGAGTCCCGGTTTGTTGAACGCCACCTTCAGGAGCGCGCACGGTTCACCGTTGAGGTCGCGGCGCATATTGGTAGAGGCCGTGAGATCCGTGAGATTGGCGGAAACTCCGGCAAGCGTCAGTGTGCGCGCATGGAGTTTCCCTCCTGACTGGGAGAGAATCAGGATGACCAACAGAAGCAACGCGGAGGGCGCAACCAAACGTTTTCGCAACATATTATAAATGAATCAAATAAATTAAATGAATAAAACGCACTGAGCTTTTTATTCTGAGACAGGGCGCACGGATTGCCCACAGTAACGGTCGTTACTGCCCATTATCACTTCCGAACCATAGAAGTAGATCTCATAGGCGAGGCTCATATTGCTGTCGTCAGGAGTGGAGCTCCAATAAGAACCCTTGTGGAAGTATACTGGTCCGAACCAGGAGCCTGCAAGGCGCAGGAATATGGATTTTCCATTTGGGCCAATGATCTTATAGCCTCCATTCCTAATCAAACCCCCATCTCTATCTAGTTCTACCCAAGTCCATTGGCATTGCTCCTTGAGTTCATCCCATTCATCCTTAGTTGGCATTCTCCATGACGCACCCCAATTTGCAGTGGCAGCATCATAGTTCGGATTACCTGAAATATCTCCAAAAAACTTATCTACCGTTTTACTGTTTTCATATTCATATACTGATTTGGGAGAGGTCTCTCCCCAAGCGAAGTATTCGCCGTAATCGGAGGGGGAATCCGCACCGACGCTGCATGTGGCCCATTTCAGGCCGCTCGGCAGACCGAGATCAACGTATTCATGGCCATTAATCATATTTGAGGGGGTTGCCACGGATGTTGTGGAAGTTTTAGACTGCGGAGTGTCTGGACTGCGGTCGAGCTCGATGAGCTGACGGTTGTCGTTGTCGGCATACACCATGAAGCGGCGGCTCTGCATCTCGTAGCCGGAACTTGCCACGGAATAACTGTGCTCACCGGGGGTGAGGGTGAGTTCCGCTCTGCCATCGACTGTGGGATATTTCTTGAAGTCGATCATCAGCTCGGCTTCTGCCGGACGCACTATGAACGTCACATGCTCCTCTTCCGATCCAGCCGATTGGAGTTTCACCACATAGACTTTCTTGCCCTCGAGAGGGGAAATCGAGGTCTGCTCGAAGTCTATCATCAAGGGATCGAAATCCTGATGTTTCACCTTTACGTAGCGTGTATTGGCCTTCACGTATACGAGATACTCCCCTGCGTTGTAGCTTACGTCACCTATCACGTTCCCCTCGAAAGCAAGTCCCGGTTTGTTGAATATTATTTTCAGGAGTGCGCACGGTTCGCCGTTGAGGTCGCGCCGCAAATTGGTGGAGGCCGAAAGATCCATCATGTCGGCAGAGACCTCTGCAAGACTAAGTGTACGGGCATGAAGCAGCGGTCCTGATTGAATGAACATCAGTAAGACAATCAGCAACAATGCGTAAGAAGCCTCCAAACGTTTTCGCAACATACTCAACCTAAAAGATTTTGCCAAACAGATTCTTTATACGCGATCCTATACTTTCCTTTACCGATTCTCCAGTCTCTATCACCACCGCATTTGGTCTGCCCAAAGGTGCTGTGTCAACTCCTCCATTCCCTCCCTCATCGGTTTTCACCTCAGAATCCTCCTCAAAAGCAGAACCTTTCACCTGTTCCACCCTTATGAGATATGCAGTGTTATTGTCGGAACTACCGGCAGATAGAGTGGCAAGCAATCTAATTTTTTCAAGATCGGAAACATCGGATGAGAGTATCTGCAGGAGCGTGGTTTCTTCTACACTATGAAGCACGCCATCGGTGCAGAGCAGGAAATAGTCGCCGGCCACTATATCCTGTATCTGCAATGTAGCTACGGAGGCAGCCTCACCGCAACGAGAAGGGCGCAGGCAACGGGTGATGACATTGCCCTGAGGATGGTCGATTGCCTGCTCCGGGGAGATATTTCCGGAATGCACAAGTGCATTGACAAGAGAATGGTCGGCACTGCGATAGAGAATGCCTACCGATGGCCGGATATGGTAGATACGGCTGTCGCCGCAATGGGCTGCAAAGGCGCCCCCCGAGTGGAAGCAGAGGAAAGTCAGGGTTGTAGCCATCCCTGCTCCACGGGTGCCTGAGGCAGCATCAAGACGCTTTCCAACCTTATTGAGGATTTTCCTGAACGCTTTCACATCGAAAGATCCTGAGGGATCGAAATCGGCCATGCATCTGCCAATGGTGTCGGCTACGGTGCGGCTCGCCACCTCCCCGCACTCCTCACCTCCGACGCCGTCGCACACCACGAAACTCCGGGGATAACCTGAAGGCACGTCAGAGTCGGGGAAACGTGCGTCCTCCTGATTGACACGCTTCCCCAACTGGCAGAATGAATATGGTTGGCTCAACTTTATTTCCATCATTCGTCTCTTTCAAATCTGAATCGGGTGCGACCCATCATTATCGAGTCGCCGAAATTGAGATATACAGACTCCCCTACCGACAATTCCGAGTTGTTATGGAGCACGGGATTTGTGGCACGAACTACTGTCATCTTGAAAGTGAAGCCGGCAGCAGTCTGATTGACATCTATCCGTACTGAACGCCGGGATATGCCGGAATCGTTACGGACGCTGAAATCGGACATCTCTGATTCGTCGTAACGACCTACAGTGTACGAGCCCAGACCGAGATGAAACTTCTTATTGAACCATCCCTTGCGAAGCATTACGAGGCGTCCGCGTACGAGCAGACCGGTCTCGGCAGGATTCCAGACCTTTGTCTTTCCCCGCACATCAGCCGTGATCCTGCCTTTGCATAGCGGGCAAGCGAACTCCTTATGTCCCACCTGCTCCGACTTGAATCCAATCTCCTGATTGCCGCAATGCGGACAGAGGAAACGATAGGTCTGGCCTGTCAGAAAGTCATCGCGCATAGCAATTGGCGCAGCCGCTGAGAAATCAAGAGGGGGCGGCGAACCGGCAAGAGGTCTTTCCGAAGACTCCGGTGTAGGCTCGCCAGGTTGGGAGGACTCAACCGTTGTCTCCTCACCTTGCAGTTTCAGCAATTTGCGTGTGGAGCAATGCGGACACACTACCGGATAGATACCTGATACGGCAGGCCTACGGACGCGGATTAGTTTCGCGCACTCCGGATTGAGACACCGGAATACCAATACATTATTATC
The DNA here is from genome assembly GCA_964588625.1 of uncultured Sangeribacter sp. GTDB lineage: Bacteria > Bacteroidota > Bacteroidia > Bacteroidales > Muribaculaceae > Lepagella. The sequence continues at coordinate 5,434 of CAZPQD010000090.1, forward strand.
TGTTGGCATGGACTCAGGAAATCATGTCATCTTCAATAGTGGCAGAACCAATGTCGTCCGAGATGTCATTCTCGTTTGAGGCAAGATAGGTGGCACCTGCAGAAATATTCAGTTCCGCATCATCGACTGTGAAATTGCCGGACGCAATAAGGTTGCCGCCAGCATCCTCAAGGAAATTGCCGTCGGTGTCGGAAAGGACATCGAACACATTGTCGCCATCCACATCCACCATCAACAGGCGATTACCCTGGTTATCATGGAAAGAAGCGGATGTGTATTCTCCTCCGTCAACAGTGTAGACAGTGCCTATCTCCTCAAAACTTATCACGTCTGCAAGGTCTATATCTCCCGGGTCAATCTGATCACCGAGAATAATTGTATTTGCGACCTCTTCAGGATCTAAAGGAGGCTCCGGATCAAAAGGGGGTTCAGGCTCGGGGTCAAAAGGATAGGGTTCAGGGTCACCTGGCTCGGGTTCAGGGTCATCTGGCTCGGGTTCAGGGTCCCCTGGCTCGGGTTCATTTGGGTCAGGTTCGCCGGGTTCTGATTCCGGAGGATCCGGATTGCCTGGATCCTGTTCACCGGGATTCGGGGCAGATTCCTTAGAGTCGTCATCTGTCTTGTCATCCTTATCATTCTTCGAATCTTTCTTGCCTCCTTTGTGCCCTCCATTCTTACTGCCGGAGGATGTAGGCTTAACAGTAGGTTCGGGAGTTATTTCGGAATCCACATCATCAGGGAGTTCCTCCTCTTCTCTATTCTTCGCGGACGCCACGGCCACTCCGAGACCTCCGGCAGCGACAGCTGCCGCAGCATGTGTGGCAACGTTCTTTTTTGTGTCGGATGAGGAGCCGGCAGGATTGATATTTCTTGTGTTACTCATATTGGATGTGTTTTTGTTTCTTTGGCAAATTTAACCACTACCGATTACTCGTGTCAAACAAATGGATGCGTATCGTTTGAACCTCTTGGATTATTTGACGAACACTATTTTTTTGAAGTTGACATAGAGTCTGAGATCACCATCTGGTGACTACCACATCATATAGGGATTGGGGACATATCAGCTGTGGATGCTGGATCTCATCACACCGTTTCAGCACATCTGCATAGATATATTTGAAGAGTTCAAGGACTGTGATTTTTCTGTCACCATTCTTATCTGCCTTTCCTCTCATTCCTTTAAGGAGTGCCTGTGAAAAGAATCCCGCGCCATAATCAGGACTCTCCAATGAATATTCATCAGGACGACTGGAGACGAAGAAAATCTGGTCGTCAGCACTCTTGACATCTCTCATCCAGCCCGTATCTTTATTTCCGGCTGCCGAGCCGGAATGGCAAGCATCAATGAAGCATATCTTCACGCTTGCGCTGGAACTTGAGAGTTTGGATATTATGTCATCGTAGGAAATTGCTCCATCATATCCATAGATTCCTCCCGGCATTCCATGGCCTGAATAAAAGAATATTATCCGGTCGCCTTTCTGCGCACGGTTGCAGATAGCCTGCAATTTTTCCAACACGTTCTGCCGGGTTACATTGCGGCTTGTCAGGATTGTGATGTCTTTGGTCTGCGACGACATGACCTCCCTGAAACGCTTTGCGTCTTTTGTAGACTGACTCAGATTGCTTGCCGGGTTATTGTAATTGGAGACTCCGGTGACAAGGACAAATGTCCGGGCCTCTGCTCCCGTCAATACAAGAAGAAGCATGAGGATTGCCAAAAGATATCGTTTCATACTGATGTTTAGATTTTCTTGAAGTACAGTTGATAATTATTTCGCTTTGCAGCGCGAGCATTGCATATTCTGAATGTCGAACTCGGAGACCGGATACCCGCATTTTGGGCAAGTGAGTACCTTCAGACGCTTTTTTCTCAACGCTTTTGCCCCACGAGTGTCAATACCGAAGAAGACACCGATCACGACAGGAGCCAACGCCATGGCCCCTCGGGAGAGCCAGAGATTGAGGTTGACGTCATCCTTCATTCCGGGAATAGCATACTGGGCAAGGATACAGAGTCCCATAGCTATGGGTGACGCCGCTTTCACAATTTTCATGTTTCGGGCATTGCGTTCCTCCAACGCTTCCTCTTCCTTAATCTGTAATTTTAGGAGCTTCCTCAACGACCGGAATTCATATTCATAGGAAGCATCGGGATCAAGGACCCTGTGTGCAGTGAAAGTGAAGCTGTCATGACCTTCCTTTCCAAGCCGGATGACAGTGTATTCCTTGATCTTTCGTCGGTCAATACGCTTGAAATCTCCATTAGCATCCTTCACGTAGGTGCCGTTGCCACTTCCAAGATCCATGAGTTCCCATTCGCCGGAATCATCGACAATGATTTTGGCATGTGAGCCGCTAACCTTCTCTTTCTCGGCAGGCACCACAAGCGAACTTGAGGGAGAACGACCTATAATAAACTCATGAGTTGCAGTCATCACATTTGTTTATGTAAAGTTCATTGATCTTTCCCTTATACTCCTTAAGCAAAGGCTTGGGCACAATCAGGGAATAAGAGTTCTTCTCGCAGTCGGAAAGAATGATTTTCTGCTTGAGGACACTGATCTCGGAGAGGAAGGTCTGATTGATGATCAGACTTCTTCCAAGTCGCACGAATGGTGAGGGGATATCCTTAGGCCATGCCTTCCGGATATACACCTCCACTTTTGACAGACCAACCGTAAGCAGATGGGTCTCTCCCTTTATATAGTTAAGGTGGGTGTAATTGCCTTTAGCCTGGAAAAATGCTATCTTTTCCAGGTCAATGATAAGCAATTCATCCCGGGAATTGAGACAGAGTTTATACATGATGAGACTACTAAAAAATCCATATCTCTTGCCAAGAGATATGGATTTTGCGCAATTCTCTAAAAATCAGACATTTTAACCAACCATAAGCTGTAACTTGCAAAACAAAATCAACAATCCAACCTGCCAAACTCCATCTTTTTCTTGCAAGTTAAGAAGATTTCCTAACTCAAATTACTGCAAATCAGAGTTTTTGTGTTATCTTTGCAATTGTTTAAGTATCTCTTGGCAAGAGATTTGGATGAAATTATGATGAAGGGAGAGTCGAATTTTCCCTTTCGAAATATCTAAGAGAGAAGACGGTTGTCGTGAACCTTTCTGGGGGAGGGGGCGTTTTATAGACAAATGAAAGATGAAAGCTTCATTCAGACCATGTGAATGGTGGGGGATGAAGACAGTTGCAATAATTGAATTAGTTTTTAGGTTGTTGATTAATGGTTGCCGAGGCGCGGAGAGCCGCAGCTGAAGGCGACAGAAGCAGAGTCTTCAGCACGGAAAAAGTCTCCTGCGGTGCGAAGCCGCATCTGTAGACCCCGGCAAAGAATGACTCAAAGAGTAGAAAAGGACGAAATCTCCGGCATATGCCGTTGATTTCGTCCTTTTTTCATATTGGGAGAAGCTCTCTCCGACCGGGCGGAGCGGACTGCTGGTCGCTTAAAAACTCTCTGAAAGTGACGACCCGGACCGGGAGGAGTGGTCTCCTGACCGCTTCAAAATCCGCAAAACTGGGCTATCGTTGGTCGGAGGCTACGGAGTTTACACTTGTTTTATCAATAAATTATTTTTATCTTTGCAAGGTCTAACTTTTATCATTAAATACCGATCATGGAATCCAAAGCCAATTCAATATTAGACTCTATCAGAGATCTGGCTCAGGATCTTCTGCCCAGAGGTTCCCGATTGGCGCTCTATGGTTCTCGCGCAAGAGGCGATTACCGCAGTGACTCAGATTGGGATTTACACGTCTTAATCCCGGGAGAGAATCGAATTTCTTGGGAGGAAGACTCAAAATATGGGTATCCTTTTTTCAAGTTGGGTTTGAAATTCGGTGAAATTGTCAACGCCCGCGTCTATACCTCCACAGACTGGAAGAAGCGTATCGACCTTCCATTCTATAAGAATGTAGAAGAAGATAAAGTCATAATCTATCAGAGTTGTTAACCATGGGACTATCAAATGAAGAAAGGCAGGATATAATTGCTTATCGCGTCAGCAAATCAAAAGAAACCTTTCAGGAAGCTATTGATAATGCTGAACTCGGCCATTGGAGCTTAGCCGCTAATAGACTTTATTACTCTGTCTTTTACCTGACAATAGCTCTACTTCTACGAAAGAATATCTTGGCAAAATCTCATTCTGGAGTATTTGGAATGTTCAGTAAAGAGTATATAGCCAAAGGCATGCTTAATGATGATGAAGGCAAACTCTACCGTCAATTATTCACAATGAGGCAAAGTGGGGATTATGATGATCTGTTTGATTGGACACAATCAGACATATCTCCTCTTTTTCCAAAAGTAGAAGCCTTACTTAATCATTTATTGTCATTATGTCAAGAACTCCTTGATGGTGAATAGCGTCTGCTGAATCCATCATACGATACATTCGCTTCACAGTCCCGGAGGGACGATACTTCGGTTAACCGCGGACGAAGTCCGTGGCCTGAGACCCAGCAAGTTATAAATCCACTTTCAGCCGCGCAAGCGCGGCTGAAAGTGGATTATTTTCATTGTCATTCCGTTCCACGGGCTTCGCCCGCGGTTAACGGAAGTTGAGCTCCTCCGGAGCTGCACCGAGGATTCCATCACCGAGTCAACCTAAATCAGGGAAACTCAGTTCTATTTAGTCGGCGGCATGGCGGGCGATGCGCTTGCGCTCGTTTTCGTCGAGGATGATCTTGCGGAGGCGGAGGTGGTTGGGCGTAACTTCTACGTATTCGTCTTCTTTGATGTATTCGAGGGCTTCTTCGAGGGAGAAGACCACGGGGGGGACGATGCGTGCTTTGTCGTCGGCGCCGGAGGCGCGCATGTTGGTGAGTTTCTTGGATTTGGTGACGTTGACCACTATGTCGCTGTCTTTGGCGTTCTCTCCTACCACCTGTCCGGCGTATACCTCTTCCTGCGGGAAGATGAAGAAGCGGCCGCGGTCCTGGAGCTTGTCGATGGCGTAGGCGTAGGCTGTGCCCGCCTCAAGGGCGATGAGCGAACCGTTGGTGCGACGTTCGATGTCACCTTTCCAGGGCTGATATTCGAGGAATCGGTGGGCCATGATGGCTTCGCCGGCGGTAGCAGTCAGCACGTTGTTGCGAAGTCCGATGATGCCGCGCGAGGGGATGGCGAACTCGATATTGACACGGTCGTTCTTGGTCTCCATGGAGAGGATGTCGCCTTTGCGGCGTGTCACCATATCGATCACCTTCGAGCTGTACTCTTCCGGCACATTGACCGTCAGCGCCTCCACGGGTTCACACTTGCGGCCGTCGATCTCCTTGATGATTACCTGCGGCTGACCCACCTGTAGCTCGTAGCCTTCGCGACGCATGGTCTCGATAAGGATTGAGAGATGGAGCACACCGCGACCGAAGACGGTCCATTTATCCGCGGTCTCTCCCTTCACCACGCGCAGGGCGAGGTTGCGGTCGAGTTCGCGGTCGAGGCGTTCCTGAATGTGGCGTGAGGTGACGTATTTGCCATCCTTGCCGAAGAAGGGGGAATCGTTGATGGCAAAGGTCATCGACATTGTGGGTTCGTCGATGGCGATGCGCGGAAGGGGTTCGGGGTTTTCGGGCACAGATATGGTGTCACCGATCTCAAAACCTTCGAGACCGACTATGGCGCATATGTCGCCGCTGGCCACTTCCTGCACCTTCTTGCGACCCATACCCTCGAAAGTATGGAGTTCCTTGATGCGCTGCTTGCTCACAGAGCCATCCTTGCGGCAGAGGGCGATCTCCATTCCTTCGCGGATCACGCCGCGATGCACGCGACCCACGGCGATACGTCCAACGTAGCTGCTGTAGTCGAGGCTCGTCACGAGCATCTGGGCGTCGCCCTCGAGCACCTTTGGAGCCGGAATATTCTCTATGATGGCATCGAGAAGCGGAGTGATATTGTCGGTAGGCTCGCGCCAGTCGGCAGACATCCAGTTCTGCTTCGCCGAACCGTAGATGGTGCGGAAATCAAGCTGATCTTCCGAAGCATCGAGATTGAACATAAGATCGAACACCATCTCATTGACCTCATCGGGTCGGCAGTTGGGTTTATCCACCTTATTGACCACAACTATTGGTTTCAGTCCCATCTGGAGGGCTTTCTGAAGCACGAAACGGGTCTGGGGCATAGGGCCCTCGAAGGCATCCACGAGAAGCAGACAACCGTCGGCCATATTGAGCACACGCTCCACCTCGCCTCCGAAGTCGGCGTG
>CAZPQD010000091.1:0-11307 GCA_964588625.1 uncultured Sangeribacter sp.
GGTGCCGAACTCAAATTCCAGAATCATGCCTGTGGCCACTCCGATGGCGAAGTTGATGCCGAAAAGCGTCATCCAGAATTTTGTGGCCGCGAGCCACTTCTCCGACTTTGTCTTCAGATAGATGCTCTCCATGATGGCAACTATCACCGAAAGACCGAGAGTCAGCGGCACGAACAGCCAATGATAGATGGCCGTCAGCGCGAATTGCGCGCGCGACCATTCCACTACGGTCATTAATTCATCCATATGCTTTTTGGTTTTTCTGGTTGTCAGTTATCGCGCAAGTCCTGTCTCCGAATCGTGGACAGGACCGGAACGGCGTTCGTCGGTCAGTTCCTTCCTGACGTGGTCAGCCCGTTCGCTGTCGGTGCTGAAGTCACGCTTCAGGATGTTGGGGAAAAAGAAGAGTTTGAGCACGGCAAAGAAGATGACGAGCTTGAGGATGATGATGGCCCAGAGAGTCTTTCCTACCGTCATCTGCCGGAAGCCTTCGTAATAGAATCGCCAGACGCTCACTATCGGATTTGCCATAAGTTCTTTGCTTTTTCTGGAGTGTTCGGCTGCAAATTTAACAAATTTTTTTATTTCCGCCCTCCATACCTATTTATTTTTTAATCTGTTTTTCTTTTTTTCTCTTTTTTGCCCGCTCTATGGTGTGGTTCTTTTTTTTTTATTACTTTTGCAGTGGATTTCACCCCTCTCTCCGCTTCGGGATTCGAATCCCGCCGACGATTTTATTTTTCAAAAGCTTACCATGAAGAAGATTGTACTCATATCCGGCGCCACAAGTGGAATCGGCCGTGCCTGCGCCATGAAGTTTGGAAAAGCGGGTTTCCGTGTTATCGCCAACGGTCGCGACGCTTCGCGTCTTGCGGCTCTCTCCGCCGACCTTGATGCGGCCGGAGTGGAGCATATCACGATGCTTGCCGACGTTCGTGAGCGTGAGAAGCTCCGTGCCGCCATTGAGGCCATACCTGAAGATTGGAAGAATATTGACGTCCTCATCAACAATGCGGGGCTTGCCCTCGGCCTTGAACCTGAATATATGGGAAGTTTCGAGGACTGGGACATAATGGTAGACACCAACATCAAGGGGCTGCTCAATATGACACGTTTCGTTGTGCCCATGATGGTGGCCCGTGGCGAAGGGCAGGTGATCAACATCGGATCAGTGGCCGGAGACGCCGCCTATGCCGGCGGCAACGTCTACTGCGCCACCAAGGCTGCCGTTAAGACCATCACCGACGGACTTCGCATCGATGTGGCCGACACTGCCGTCAGGGTCACCAATATCAAGCCGGGGCTTGTGGAGACAAACTTCTCCAACGTCCGTTTCCATGGCGACACTGAACGCGCTGACAATGTCTATAAAGGGATTAAGCCTCTGACTGGCGACGACATAGCCGACGTGGCCCTCTTTGCTGCGCAGGCTCCGGCTCATGTGCAGATAGCTGAGGTGCTCGTGCTGGCCACGCATCAGGGTTCCGGCTCCGTGATCGTCAGGAAATGAGGCCGCATGGATTCCTTTCATAAAATAATTAAAGATATAAAACTGATTTCCAGATAATTACCCTTATATATTATGGCACTCTGGTTTGAATGCAAGGTGCGCTACGACAAGATGCAGGAAAATGGCGTTGTCAAGAAGGTGAATGAGCCTTATCTTGTCGATGCCCTCACTTTCACTGAGGCTGAGCAGCGCATCAATGAGGAGATGAAACCCTATATCTCGGGAGAGTTCTCCATTTCTGCCGTCAAGAAAACGAAGATTTCAGAGATATTCTTTGATGACGCCGGCGACAGATATTATATGGTGAAAGTGAATTTCATGACACTTGACGAGAAGTCGGGCACAGAGAAGAAGGCTGTGAGCCAGATTCTCGTGCAGGCATCTGATTTCGACGGGGCTGTGGCTCGTTTCAAGAAGGGGATGGAGGGATCTATGGCCGACTATGAGATTGGCTCCCTTTCAGAGACGATGCTGATGGACGTATATCCATATAAGAAAGATTGAGCTTTTGCTCCTGATAATCCAACCGAAAAGGAATGAGCAAGATCGCAGAAGAGATTGAGAGGCTCCATGCGGAGCTTCCTGAGGGAGTGAAGCTTGTGGCTGTGTCCAAGTTTCATCCTGTGGAGGCTTTGCGCGAAGCCTACGACGCCGGTCAGCGTCTTTTTGGAGAGAGCAGGGTGCAGGAGTTGGCGGCCAAGGTGCCGCAACTGCCCGATGACATCCGCTGGCATTTCATAGGTCATCTTCAGACCAACAAGGTCAGAAAACTCCTCTCGTTGCGTCCGGCGATGATAGAGAGCATCGACTCCATCCGACTTCTTGAAGCCGTGGATGAGGCTGCTGCTGCCGAGGGTTTTGTAGCCAGGGTGCTGATGCAGGTGCATGTGGCCCGGGAGGAGACCAAATTCGGTTTCTATCCCGAGGAACTCCTGGAATTTTTCCGCAGCCGCGGTTTTGAAACCCTCAAATCCACACATATATGCGGTATCATGGGAATGGCATCCAACACTGACGATATGGAGCGGGTGCGTGATGATTTCCGAGCCCTCCATGAGGTGTTTGCCGAAATTGCTGACGATTCCTCACTCGGACTCAGAGGTTTCGATACCCTTTCAATGGGGATGAGCGGCGACTGGAAGATAGCGGTGGAGGAGGGCTCGACACTGGTGCGCGTAGGCTCTGCAATCTTCGGTCCGCGTGTTTATTGAGACAGATTCCTGCTCCCTTTTAAGAATAAACTTACCTAAAAAAATCGACGAAAACTTACCCTTTAACACATTATATATATAATGAAGACTACTAAACCTCAGGAGACAGGCGCACCTAAGGGGAATTTCGTGGCGATACTTGCCATGTTCTTCCTTTTCGCCATGATCTCATTCGTCACAAATCTCGCGGCCCCTATCGGCACAATCTGGAAAGGCAACTATGCGTGGGCCGGCATGGTGGGCAACTTCATGAACTTCCTCGCCTATCTCGTGATGGGTATCCCGGCCGGCAATATGCTGACCAAGATCGGATATAAGAAAACGGCCCTCGTGGCCGTGGCGACCGGTGCTGTCGGAGTGTTCGTACAGTGGCTCTCGAGCATCGTTGGAGGAGATGTCCCCGTATTCGACGTGCAGGGCAGTCCGCTGATGCTCAACTACGTCATCTATCTGTTGGGTGCGTTCATCTCCGGTTTCTCAGTGTGTATGCTCAATACCGTTGTCAACCCGATGCTCAATCTTCTCGGCGGCGGCGGCAACAAAGGCAACCAGCTCATCCAGCTCGGCGGCTCGCTTAATTCACTCGCCGGCACACTGACTCCCCTCTTCGTAGGTATGCTCATCGGCACAGTGACAGCCCAGACTTCCATGGCCGATGTCTCTCCGCTCCTTTGGATTGCCATCGCAGTCTTCGTAGTGGCCTTCATCATCATCAGCTTCGTCAAGATTCCGGAGCCTCACATGTCGGGATATGAGAAGAAGGGAAAGGATTCACATTCTCCCTGGAGCTTCCGCCACTTCGTGCTCGGAGCCATAGCCATCTTCTTCTATGTAGGTATAGAGGTCGGTATTCCCGGTGTGCTCATCTTCTATCTTTCCGACACAAGCGCATCGCATATCGAAGGCAACGCCACAGCCGTGGCCGGAGCCGTAGCCGCCGTCTATTGGCTTCTTATGCTCGTGGGGCGTCTTTCCTCCTCGTTCATCTCCGGAAAGGTCTCGAGCCGTACTCAGCTTATTGTGGCCTCCGGCATGGCCATCATCCTTCTCTGCATCGCCATCTTCACTTCAGCCACTTCGGCCACAGTGACTATGCCTGCATACTCCGTAGAGGATGGCTTCACACTTGCCAAAGTGCCGCTGGCTGCGCTTTTCCTTGTGCTCTGCGGTCTGTTCACTTCAGTGATGTGGGGCGGCATCTTCAATCTCGCGGTTGAAGGCCTCGGAAAATACACTGCCAAGGCTTCCGGCATATTCATGATGATGGTGGTCGGCGGCGGTGTGATGCCACTCATCCAGAATGCCATTGCCGACTCCGCCGGCTATATGGTGTCCTACTGGTTTGTGATCGTGATGCTTGCCTACCTCTTCTATTACAGCGTCATCGGTTCCAAGAATGTCAACAAGGATATCCCCGTCGGCAATGTGCTTGAGGATGAGATTCCCGATGCACTCTGATTCCCGGAAAAAGCTATCAATACAAACTCATAATATTATCCTATACTCAGTATCTGTGTTATGAATACACAACTAATGAATCGTGCGGCCGACAATCTCCGCATACTCATCGCCGAGATGGTGGAGAAGGCCAAGTCGGGACATCCCGGCGGAGCTCTCGGAGCCGCTGATTTCATCAATGTGCTTTTCTCCCGCTTCATCGTCTATGACCCCGATCAGCCCGAATGGTTCGCCCGCGACCGTTTCTTCCTTGACCCCGGCCATATGTCGCCGATGCTTTACGGAGTGCTCGCACTCACCGGACGCTACACTCTCGATGAACTGAAGCAGTTCCGCCAGTGGGGTAGTGTTACGCCCGGACATCCCGAACTTGACCCGGCACGCGGTGTGGAGAACACTTCCGGTCCTTTGGGTCAGGGTCATGTGATGGCCGTAGGCGCAGCCATTGCCGAACGTTTCATTGTGGAGCGTTGCGGAGAGACCTGGGCTCACAAGACCTATGCATTCATTTCCGACGGCGGCATCCAGGAGGAAGTTTCGCAGGGAGCCGGCCGTATTGCCGGTGCGCTGGGCCTTCACAACCTCATCATGTTCTATGATGCAAATGATGTGCAGCTTTCCACAACAGTCAAGGAGGTCACATGTGAGGATACCGCCGCGAAGTATCGCTCTTGGGGCTGGCACGTGATGGAGGTAGACGGTTGCGATCCGCTCGCCATGGCGGGTGCCCTCGAGGTTGCCTGCAATGAGAAGGAACGCCCGACACTCATCATCGGCCACACTGTGATGGCACGTAAGGCTGTAAAGGCCGACGGCTCTTCGATGGAAGGTATGGTCTCCACTCATGGACAGCCGCTTTCGGCTGCCGGAGCTGACATTGCCCTCACTGTACGCGGACTTGGCGGCGACCCTGATAATCCCTGGGTCATCTTCGATGATGTGAAGGATCTCTACGAGCAGCGCCGCAAGGAGCTCCGCGAGATCGCGGCTGCCCGCCATGCCGCCGAGAAGAAGTGGGCGGAGGAGAATCCGGAGATGGCGAAAAAACTCTCCGACTGGATTGAGAAGCGTCTTCCCGCACTCAACTGGGAGGAAATTGAGGTTAAGGCCAATCAGGCAACACGTTCGGCATCTTCCGCCGTGCTCTCATATCTTGCAGAGCATGTGGGCAACATGATCGTAAGTTCAGCCGACCTTGCCAATTCCGACAAGACCGATGGCTTCCTGAAGAAGACAGGCGCGCTCGTCTGCGGAAATTTCGCCGGTGCATTCCTTCATGCCGGAGTTGCGGAACTGACCATGGCCTGCATCATGAATGGCATCTCCCTCCATGGCGGCATGATCGGAGCCTGCGGCACATTCTTCGTATTCTCCGATTATATGAAGCCCGCAATACGTATCTCTGCGCTCATGATGCAGCCTGTGAAATATATCTTCACACACGATGCCTTCAGGGTAGGGGAGGATGGTCCCACTCATCAGCCCATCGAGCATGAGTCTCAGATACGTCTGCTTGAGCAGATGACAAATTTCAAGGGAAAGCGCGCAGCTCTGGTGCTCCGTCCCGCTGATTCCGCAGAGACAGTGGAAGCCTACCGCGTAGCCATGAACACCTGGGATCGTCCGTCGGTGCTCATCCTTTCGCGTCAGAATCTCGAGGACCTTCCTGCGATGGCAGAATCGCGTAAGGAGGAAGCTCGCGGTCTGGAGCGTGGCGGTTATCTTGTGCGCAAGGCTGCGGCTCCAGCCGTCACACTCGTGGCAAGCGGAAGCGAGGTTTCGCTTCTGATGCATGTGGCCGAAGCTTTGGCAGCCGATGGAGTGGAGGCAAACGTTGTGTCAGTGCCTTCAGTCGGACTTTTCCTCGATCAGGATCAGGCTTACAGGGATACTGTGATTCTGCCCTGTGTTCCCGTGTTTGCACTCTCAGCCGGATTGCCCGGAGTCTTCTCTCCGATCCTCCCGGCGGGAGCCGCCGCATATGGACTCGAAAGATTCGGCGCATCCGCCCCGGCGAAGGTGCTCGACGAGAAATTCGGGTTCACAGTCGAGAATATTTTGAACAAACTTAAACATTTTTTAAAGAAGTAGTGTTTCTATAAATAAAAAATGTTAACTTTGCGCTTTGAAAGTCGCAGCCACGGCTTTTATGACGCGATTTTCAAGACGCGCGAAGCTCTTTCTTTCCGATTCTTGAAGGATAGATTTCCCGAGGAATCTTAACGGCGGCAGGCTCCCGAGCCTCAGCCAAAGAGATCTTTGAAAAGACTGATGTTTGTCCGAGACTCCTTGAGAAGGATGCGGCGGCTATGACGGCAGCAGGCCGTGAACATATGCTTCCCGCAGTACTCCTTAGATCGCCCGACGGGTGAATCTTTCTTGATTAAGTAAAATGAGAAAATCCCTTGTAAATGGTGAAATAAGGAAAAAAAGGAGGAAAAAACGGCTGTTTCCTCAGTTTTCAGGAGGCAAAATTGCTGATTTTAGTGGCTTAAAAGGAAAAATTCACATTATTTGCTTAATTTTGCACTTCGAAATGAGAAAACTGGCCCGGATAAGTGTTATAGAAAAGGACACGATACTTAACGGCATCCTGCTTCTGGTCTGCTGACGATTCCGCCAGACCATTTTCACAGGACAGGAGCCGCGAGGTAAAACGGACAGACGTCGTGATTCAAAAAAGGAAAATTGCTACTGCAAGAATTGCAACACAGAAATTTTATAAACACTAATATTGTTGATCTATGAAAAAAAGTGTAATGATTGCTCTCGCATCGCTCGCGATCGGAGCTGCTTCCACAAGCGTTAACGCTCAGGAAGTAACTTACGTTGAGGATTGCTCTCAGGGTGTCCTTCTCAACAAAGCTACTGACAACTGGTTCCTCACTCTCCAGGGTGGTTCCAACGTACTCTTCGGCCGTCACGATATCAAGGCTGACCTCAAGGACCGTTTCGGCGGTAACGCAGCCATCTACGTGGGCAAATGGATGACTCCTACTTTCGGCTTCCGTTTCGGTGCCAACTGGCTCATGCCTAAAGGCGCTACTACAGCCAACGGTGAGTTCCGCAAGATGAACGCCAGCCAGCTCAAGAACGGCTACTATCCCGAGAAGTTCATGGGTGTAGGTCCTGAGTTCGATGTAATGGTCAACCTCACCAACTGGTGGTGTGGCTATCGTCCCGGTCGTGTTTACAATGCTGTAGTTCACGGTGGTGCCGGTGCATACTGGACTTGGAGCCGCTCTTACAACAGCAAGCACGATATCGCTTGGAACAACGCTCATAACACAATGATGTTTGCTAACATCGGCCTGCAGAACAACTTCGCTCTCGGCAAGCACGTTGATCTCTTCCTCGATGTTCAGTATGAGATCCTCGACTTCTCCGTTCTGAAGCATGACGTTTCCGCTTCTATCGGTCTTAACTTCAACTTCGGCAAGACTGACTGGAACTGCCCCGTTACTGCTGTATGCCCCACTTGGAAGTACACAGATGCTGAGGGTGACGCTCTCGTAGCTCGTCTTAACCAGGCTGAGAATAAGATCAAGAACCTCCAGCAGCAGCTCGACGCTTGCCTCGCACGTCCCGCTCAGAAGCAGGTTGTTAACTGCGAAGGTCTCGCTACTATCTACTATCCCATCAACCAGTCCACACTCAGCAAGCGTGAGCAGACTATCCTGAAGTCCGTTGCTCAGGTTATGCAGGAGAACCCCAACCAGAAGTATATCCTCACAGGCTGGGCTGACAACTACACTGGTACTGACGAAATCAACACTCGTCTCCGCAACGAGCGTGTTGACGGCGTGAAGAACTACCTCCTCAAGTGTGGTGTTCCCGAATCTCAGATCGAGGCTCGCATCGACGCAAACAACCTCACTGACTTCGGTGCTAAGGGTGCTCCCCTGGATCGCGCTGTGACAATCAAGCTCGCTGACTAATCAGTAGCTGATTACCCCGACGACCTGAAGCTTAGATTCCTTTCCGGTCATCTGGGAATGTTATAGAAAAATTTGAAGGTGTGTCCCAATCGGGACACACCTTTCTTTCGTTTTAGGCGTTAGGACTGGCATGATACCTAAAGTTAAAACCAATAACCAATAACCTACCACCTATAACCTAAAGCCTAAAACCTAAAGCCTCATCATCTGTCAAGGAAATCTGCTGCTTGCTGACGGGGTGGATGAAATCGATGTGATAGGCTTGTAGGGAGATGCCTCCACCACGGTTGCTGCGCTTTGCGCCATATTTTAGATCGCCTTTGATGGGATGGCCAAGGGATGCAAGCTGACATCGGATCTGGTGCTTGCGGCCTGTGAGAAGTTCAATTTCAAGGAGTGTGTAGCGGTCGCCACGTTCCAGAACACGGTATCTTAGTTTTGAGAGCTTTGCATCCGGAGTGTGCTCGTCGGCAACGAAGGTCTTGTTCATCCTTCCGTCTGCGACAAGCCATGATTCAATCTCACCTTCATCATCCTTGGGGTGTCCCTCCACAAGGGCATGGTAGGTCTTATGAATTTCTCCTTTCCGGAGCATTTCATTAAGGCGGGTGAGAGCCTTGCTCGTCTTTGCGAAAACGACTAACCCACTTACAGGACGGTCGATGCGATGGACGACACCACAGAACACATTCCCGGGTTTTTGATATTTGGTTTTCAGGTAATCCTTCACCATTTCCGACATAGGCTTGTCGCCCGTTTTGTCGCCCTGTACAATTTCGCCACACTCCTTGTGGCAGACAATCACATGATTATCCTCGTAGATCACTCTCATTTGGGTTTTTGTTTCAAAGTGTCTGTAACCTTATTTTAATGTGTCTAAAAAGAAAAGGCCGATTCGTTGGAATCGGCCTTTGGCTTGGTGGCGGGGACAGGACTCGAACCTGCGACCTTTGGGTTATGAGCCCAACGAGCTACCACTGCTCCACCCCGCGGTGTTGTTTTCGGGTGCAAAATTACTGCCTTTTTTCAATCTGACCAAATATTTTAGGTAATTTCTTTTGTTAATTATTGTTAATTGGTCTTTTTGGGATAATAGTAGGTCTAATTGTAATCCTTTGAAATTATTATTTCATTAAAAGTTGGTAAATACAGATTATTTTTCCTAACTTTGCTCAGAATTATAAAAAGTGTGCAGTCCCGCAGGCTTCGTAATTGGTCACAATCAGACTGAAGGCTGAGAGAGTCACACCGAATGATTCCATACAAAATAAATCCCAAAAGCCCATGGTAAGCAAGACGCGCGACAAATTCATAGAGGTGGCACGCCAGCTTTTCGCAAGAAAGGGTGTGGAGAACACTACCATGAACGACATAGCATCTGCCTCGGATAAAGGCAGACGCACCATCTACACCTATTTCAAGAGCAAAAGGGATATATTCAATGCCGTCATCGAGCGCGAGACCGACCAGCTGCTCAATAATCTCAGGATTATCGTTGCCAAAAACGTATCTCCCGAAGAGAAATTCTACGAATATGTGGATTGCAGGTTCGAGACCATGAAGGAAATCGTAAGCCGCAATGGGTCGCTGCGAGCCGGTTTTTTCCGTGATGTCAGGAAAGTGGACCGTGCACGCAAGATAATTTCAAAGAAGGAGATCGCCATGCTCCGCGCCATACTCGAGGAAGGAGTGGAGTGCGGGGATTTCGCCATTGAAGATCCTTTGAGATGTGCCGTTGTCATCATACATGCCATCCATGGACTCGACGTTCCGTATATCCGCGACAATCTGGCCGACCAGGGTATGGATAAAGACACTCTCCGCACTTACATTTCCTCCATATTGCTCAACGGCATCAAGAAAAATTAGCCTCCTTTCTCCTTCACCCTTTCCCATCTCCTCCACTCTTATTGACTAAAACTTCTGAACATGTATATAAACTCCATCGGACATTACATTCCCGCCGCCCGCGTCACGAACGATTATTTTGAATCGGTCAACGGGCTCACTCCGGATTGGATCCTGCAACGTACGGGAATCAGTTCGCGTTCAAAGGCCAGTCCCGACGAAGATGCCAACACCATGGGGCTTGCTGCCATAGAAAACGCTCTGGAGGCTCTTCCTTATGACGTGAAGGACGTAGATCTCATAGTTGCCGCCTGCTATACGGCTTACGACACTGTGGCCACGCTCGCCCATGTGGCGCAGCGCGAATTCGGGGTGTCCGGTGCGAAGGCGTTCTATCTCTCCGCCGCCTGCTCCTCTTTCATCAATGGAGTGGAGGTTATCGAGGCTTTCTTCAAGGCCGGGATGGCAAAGAAAGCGTTGCTGATTTGCAGCGAGCACAACACTTATTACAGTAATGAGTCCGACCCGAAATCAGGTCATCTGTGGGGCGACGGTGCTGTAGCCTGCTTCATGTCGGCTGAGCAGCAGGCGCCGTCCGACATCCTGGTTAAGGGAGTCTATACGGAGGGACTCGGTGATATCGGCAAAGGTCCGGGCGGAGTGCGTCTGCGTCCGAAGGAGGATGGCATCGCAATGCCCGATGGTAGGGATGTCTTCATCCATGCCTGCCGCTACATGATCCATTCACTCAAGCATAGCCTCGAGAAGGCATCACTTTCCATTCCCGACCTCAAGACCATCATCTGCCATCAGGCAAACAAACGAATCGTGGCGCAGGTGGCACATCAGCTCGACCTCCCCATCGACTTCTTCCTTAACAACATCGAGGAACTTGGCAACACAGGTTCGGCTTCGGCTGCCCTCGTCTTCTCCCAGAATAAGGGTAGCTTCAAGAAGGGCGACCGCGTGGCCCTCACCGTCTTTGGAGGAGGATACTCCTGCGGTTCGCTGATACTGGAGAAGCTTTAGGTTTTTTAGGCTTTAGGTTTTAGGCTTTAGACTTTAAGCTATGGGGGATTGGGAATGTGAAGGGTCGTGCTATGCCGCGGCCAGTAGGGATTAGGAATTAAAGTTTCAACTCAACATAAATATGAAATTATTAGAAGGAAAGACAGCCCTCATCACCGGAGCTGCCCGCGGCATCGGCAAAGCCATTGCCCTGAAATTTGCGCAGGAAGGCGCTGACATCGCGTTCACCGACCTCGTAATCGACGAGAACGGAAAAAAGACCGAGGAAGAAATCGCGGCTCTCGGCGTGAAGTGCAAAGGTTACGCCTCCAAT
>CAZPQD010000092.1:0-11165 GCA_964588625.1 uncultured Sangeribacter sp.
TTTGCTCAATCACGGCATCTTTTCGGTGCCTTTCGCCCATCTCTCCGGTCACAATTGAAAATCGCTGAATACCTATTAAATCAACTCAATATGAAGCAATGCCCGCATTGCTCCCTCCGAGATAGACGAAATTCACGCGAAAATATGCCGCCCCTGCGTTAACATTTTTTTGGGAACGGAGCCTTAGAGCCTTACCCTTGGAACGGAATAGTAGTGTCTCAACAGAAGATTTCGGGTGGATACTTCACTTCCCATAGATAGAGAGCATGAGCTGGCATGGATGTGCCTGCGGCGCAGCGATCTTTTCGCTCTATAATGCGTCTTACATCTTCCTTATCTGTCTTGCCTCGTCCCACATCTACAAGCGTTCCGACAACGGCACGCACCATATTCCGAAGAAACCTGTCGGCGGTGATGGTGAAGACTGCTCCATCTTCTCCATGATGCTCCCATCTGGCTTCAGTGACATCGCATATGTTGGTCTTGGCATCACTGTGCAGTTTGGCAAACGACGTAAAATCTTTTGTCTCGAGTAGAAGTGAGGCCGCCTCATTCATCTTGTCGATGTCAAGGGGATGAGTCTCCCAACTAAGTCCCTGTAGGAAAGGATCTTTTTTGAAATGAACGAAATATTTGTAGGTGCGTCTTTGAGCATCAAAACGAGCGTGAGCATCCTCGTGCACTGGAAGCACTTCTGATATTGCTATATCGCGGCCACAGAGACGATTGAGCGACACGAGAAATTTTCCCGTGTCGCTGATCTGATTCTGTGTGTCAAAATGAGCGAATGTCTCGCGGGCGTGCACCCCGGTGTCAGTGCGGCCACTCCCTGTTATCTCTACAGGATGGCGCAGGATGATGGATAGAGCCTCCTCTATGGTCTGCTGCACACTGACGGCATTCGGCTGGCGTTGCCATCCGTGAAATCGTGTGCCGTCATAGGCCAGGCGCAGGAAATATCTCATTTTCGTAGTATTCGAATGAAAGCTATCGTATAACCTCAGTCGCGTTCCAGATAGGTTATTCCGTAAAGGCCTGAACGGTAGTTGTTGAGGAACTGACGTCCCTCCTCGGGAGTGATGACACCATTCTTCATTGAACGTGACACCCATGTTTCGAGATTTCGCACAAGTTTCTTGGGATTGTATTCCACATAGTCGAGCACATCAGCCACGGGTTCGCCATCGATCACCTGCTCAATATCGTAACCCTTGTCTGTGACTGTGATATGCACTGCTGCTGTGTCGCCAAAAAGGTTGTGCATATCGCCGAGTATCTCCTGGTAGGCTCCCACGAGGAAAACACCGATGTAATAATGTTCGTTGGGTTTGAGAGCATGTACGGGCAGGCCGTGGCTTGTGCCTTGTGGAGAAACAAAGCGATTGATTTTTCCATCTGAATCGCATGTGACGTCCTGAATGGTGCAGACTCTCGTGGGCTTCTCGTCAAGACGTTGTATGGGCATGATGGGGAACATCTGGTCGATGGCCCACGAATCAGGCAATGATTGGAAAAGTGAGAAATTGCAGAAATATTTCTCCGGAAGCATTCTCGCCACCTTGCGCAACTCTTCCGGGGGATGCTTCATGCTTTTGGTCATGTCGTTGACATCGCGGGCAACTGACCAGAAGAGTTTCTCGATCTGTGCACGGGTCTTGAGGTCGAGCAGACCAAGGCTGAAGAGCTCAAGGGCCTCCTCGCGAATCTGGAGAGCATCATGCCAGTCTTCGAAGACGCGGCTGGGATTGATTTTATCCCAGATGTTGTAAAGCTCAGCCGTTAGTTCATGAGGATTCTCGCCTATCTCCTCATCATCCTTCCAGATGGGGAGGCTCGTCGTCTCCAGCACCTCGATGATCAGTACGGAATGATGAGCTGTCAGAGAGCGGCCGCTCTCAGTGATTATGTTGGGATGGGGGAGGTCATTCTTCACGCATACATCCACAAGGGCCGAGACACCGTCGTTGACATATTCCTGTATGCTGTAATTCATGGAGTTTTCTCCCATTGATGAACGTGTGCCGTCATAATCTACACCAAGACCACCTCCAATATCCACAAACTCAATGTTGAATCCCATCTTCGAGAGTTGCACATAGAATTGCATGGCCTCCCGCAGGGCGTTCTTGATACGGCGTATCTTGGTGATCTGACTTCCGATATGGAAATGAATCAGTTTGAGACACTGGGTCATCTTCTGTTTTTCCATAAATTCAAGAGCCTCGAGAAGTTCACTCGAGTTGAGGCCGAATTTGCTGACGTCGCCGCCGGACTCCTCCCACTTGCCGCTGCCGCTGCTCGTAAGCTTGATGCGGATGCCTACGTTAGGCTGCATCTTAAGTCGTTTTGCTACGTCGCATATCAGCCGGAGCTCGTTGAGTTTCTCCACTACAAGGATGATGCGCCTACCCATCTTCTGGGCAAGAAGTGCCAGCTCGATATAGTCCTCATCCTTATAGCCGTTGCAGATTATGAGGGAGTCAACCTGAGTGTTGACGGCAAGCACGGCGTGAAGCTCAGGCTTTGAGCCTGCTTCAAGACCAATGTTGTATTTATTGCCGTGGCTTACGATCTCCTCAACAACCTGACACATCTGATTCACCTTGATGGGATAGACGATGAAGTTCTTTCCCTGATAATTGTAGGTGTCGGCTGCTTTCTTGAAGCAACTGGAGATTTTGCGGATTCGGTCGTCAAGAATGTCGGGGAAACGCAGCAGAAGCGGAGCGGAGACATCGCGGATCTTCAATTCATCGATCACTTCCTTCAGATCCACCGGATAACTCCCCTCAAAAGGCGTCACCTGCACGTGGCCCTTGTCGTTGATTGAAAAGTACTTCAGTCCCCAGCCGGCCACATTGTAGGTCTCTGTGGAGTCTTCAACACGCCATTTTCTCATTATTAAGCTATTGTAGTTGTGGTTTTTGACTCTGATTGTTTTTTATTGGATTGTTTTATGCGGGAGAGAGGGTGTACCGGGAGTGTTTATCTTCCAAGCAATTCAAAACGCTCCACATATATTTCAGTCACCCGCCGGGTGATGTTGAATTTATCGGTATATTCGCGTGAACGCAGACTCCCTTCAATGTAAAGGAGCGAACCTTTACGGATATAGCGTTCGGCATATCCGGCCTGTTGACCCAGCATGACGATGCGGTGCCATTCCGTGACTTCTGTCTGGCTCGCACCACGGCGTTCGTTGGTTGCCAGCGAAAAGGTGGCCATCGGCATATCCTTTTCCGGATACCTGATTTCCGGATCGGCTCCGGCCCTGCCTAAGAGTATGACTTTATTTACCGACATGGTTGGAATAATTTTATCGTATATATCAGGTCGAGGAAGAATCTATATAAAGCTGAGGATAGATTGTTATGAGACTGATTGTCCTTGTGCCTAAATTCAGAATGAAATGGATTTCATCCTCAGGCCTGTGCGCTCATGCAATCCACATAGCAGGTTCATCTGATGCACTGCCTCTCCGGCTCCGCCACGCATCCGGCAGTCGGCCACAGCATCAATCTTCAGGGTCCCGTCATTTGGTTTGCTGAGTCCGACAATGCATTTCTGAGTCCCTTCCACTTCCCTGAGATCAGGCGAACCGCTGACGATCCATGTGAAGTTATGATCATCGTAAATACCGTCATAGAGTCCCTCTATTTCACCCTGACGTAATGTGCAGGGAATGGAGAGGCGCATACGCATAGCCCGTTTGGAACCGGAATCTGAAACTTTGGCACTCACTTTGCCACGAAAACTGGACTGTATTCTCGTGAGACGATCGGCGATGTCTTGACAGGCTGCTTGTGAAAGTCCCTCCTCCATATATGAGACTGGGAGCTGCAACTCAAGCTCCAGATCTCCGGAGAGTAGCAGATGGGCTGCGATGGGATAGAGGCTGACAAGCGTCACCGAGCTTTCAGCTGCCGGAACCACACTCCTTCGCGCGCCCCGTACAAGTGGTTTACGGTTGATTTCCGACAGACCATATTCCAGCCCTGCCTCCTCATAATCAGAGATATGGCGTCCGCTTAAGTCTATGATTTTCAGGGGGCGTTTTCTCTTGAGGTCTTCCATGCCGAGTCTTTGCTTTTCTGCCTCTGTTTTAAGTAAGCTTTCCGTGAAGTCATCGGCCCGACAGATGAAAAGCACTTCAAGCTTTTCGATGTCGATACGGTCGGAAAACTTATATGTCTTTTCTCCAATCAGTCCGTGATGATGTGCGGAGGCGTCCTCCCCCTTTTTTGCAGGCGCGTAGAGCTGCTGCAGATCAACGTCGGGGTGATTGACAAGGAGTCTTATCAATTCTCCTGCCACGGGTGTGTCGGCACCATAGATACCTGTCTTAAGCATGGTCTGTATTCGTTTGGTTTTTGAGAGAAAGGGAAATCCGGAGGTCAGAGATATCTCTTTCCTTCGAGGGGAAGCAGACGGCTGAACACTTTGAAAGCCTGTTCGTGAGTCACGTCCTCGCGAAGCACAGCGAAGATTGTGTCTGACCCGGGGATGGTCCCGAGGATTTCCGGACGCTGACTCATGTCAATGTCATAGGCCAACCCGGCGGCATAGCCGTTGCGTGTTTTTATGACAGCCATATTTCCACTGAAGGTGAGTGAGATGAAGCCACTCTGATAGTTGGCGTTCATTTCGGTGGTGCCGGTGGCCAGCATCTTGTCTTTCAGGGCATTGCTGTCTGGAAGGATATACATGTAGGTGCCTCGGTCTGTAGGCACTTTGGTGGTCTTGAGCATCTTGAGGTCACGCGAGAGGGTGGCCTGAGTTACGTGATATCCATGCTCAGCCAGCAGGTTGGAAAGCTCTTCCTGACTGCCTATGCAATTTTTGGTGATTAGCTCCACGATGAGCTTCACTCTCTGCTTTCGATTTTTCATTGGTCTTTAAGGGATATGTTGAAAATCTTTCTAAGGTATGAAGTCATTTCGGATCAGAGGGGAGCTCGCTATCTCCATGTTCTTCTCCTTCGTTTTGTTTCCGGCGAGAGTCGATCTCTTGTTTGATCTTGGCTGCTTCCTCATAATTCTCAGCTTCCACAGCCTCTTGCATCATCTGGCGGAGACGCTCTTCCGGAAGGTCTGAAAGCTGTTCCTCAACAGACACGGGAGTCGCCTGCTGTCTTTGTCTCGGCCCTGGAGCTACGTTCTGACGTGAGCGGCGCGGTTCGGAACTCTCCTTCTTTTCCTCTGGAGGATAAGAGGCTTCCTCAAGCACTTCTGCTGTTGTATAGATAGGTGCCCCAACGCGAATTGCAAGGGCTACAGCATCGCTTGACCGGGAATCAACCGTGCGGAGCATCTGTCCGCTCTCAAGGTTCAGATCAGCGGCAAACACTCCGCTCGGAAGTTTGCGGATGATTACGCTCTTGAGAGATATGCCGAATGTGTCGAGAACGGACACCATCAGATCATGCGTCAGCGGACGCGGTGTCATTATCTCCTGAAGCTTGCATTCGATGGCCTGTGCTTCTGGGTATCCGATGATGATGGGCAGACGTCGCCCGGTGCTCTCTTCTTCAAGTATGAGTGCATACACTCCGGACTCTATCTG
This sequence comes from uncultured Sangeribacter sp., assembly GCA_964588625.1. Taxonomy (GTDB): domain Bacteria; phylum Bacteroidota; class Bacteroidia; order Bacteroidales; family Muribaculaceae; genus Lepagella. The sequence continues at coordinate 5,563 of CAZPQD010000092.1, forward strand.
GTTGTAAGTGATGCCTGTGAGTTTGAGTTTATATAGATCGTCCATATTTTTTGCTTCTCTTTATCTTGGATTTCTGGCTCTCAGGAGTCTTGCCCCGCCTTTTTGTCAGCTTCCTTATTCTCCTAAGCCTCATTAGCAGACTTGTCGGGATCTCCATGTTTATGGCCACGCCGACGCTTGTCGGGCAAGGTAATCATTCCCGAACCGAGACATCTGTGTCGGTCGGGCGAATAGACTATCACGTATTGACCGGGGGCAATTCCCTGAATGTCAGTATCTGACTCTATAACGTATGACCCGTTGACTCTGTTGTGTCGAAGTGTGCCTTCGCTGAAAAGCGGAGTATGACGGTTTTTGAAGGCGATCCTTATCTCTTCCGGATATTCTCCATCCGGAGAAGTCCGGGAGAAGGGGTCGAGAGTGATCCAATGCATCTCCTCCACTGGAATTGTGCGTCCGTATTGTAAGCGTGTATCGTAGCCCCGCGATACGTACAGCACATTGTCCCTGACATTCTTCCTTACCACATACCAAGGCCCGCCACTCAAGCCGAGGCCTTTGCGCTGTCCTATAGTATGAAACCAGTAACCATGATGCTCTCCAATCTTTTTCCCCGTCTCAATCTCTATAATGGGCCCCGTTTTTTCTCCCAAATGCCGTCGGATGAAGTCGGAATAGTCGATCTTGCCAAGAAAACAGATTCCCTGCGAATCTTTCCTGCGAGCATTGGGCAAAGAAGCTTCAAGGGCTGCCTTACGTACTTCTGCCTTTGTCATGTCGCCAAGCGGAAACATTAGATGGCTGAGCTGATCATAGTTTATCTGGGCGAGAAAATCAGTCTGATCTTTCACAGGATCGGGTGCAGTAGTGAGCCATAGCCTTCCATCTTCCTCTGAGATGGAGGCATAGTGGCCGGTTGCAGTCCTGTCGTAATCCTTTCCCCAGCGCTCTTCAAAGAATCCGAATTTTATCATCTTGTTGCACATCATGTCAGGGTGAGGCGTCAGTCCCTCCTTCACAGTGCGTAGTGTGTAGGCCATGACATGATCCCAATATTCCTCATGTAGCGACACGATATCGAGTGGCAACCCATATTTGGCTGCCAGCAGCTGGCATATCTCTATGTCTTCTTCGGCAGAGCAATCACCCTCTCCGTTATCCATACCTATACGGATATAGAAGAGATGCAGGTCATGTCCGGCTTTGAAGAGCTTGTCTACAACGACGGCGCTGTCAACACCTCCCGAGACGAGAACGGCTATACGCATCTTTTCCTGAGGCTGATTCTCCATATTGTTTGTCCTATAGTTTTTTTCAATTCTTTATACCTCCTCAAGTTCGCTTTCGCTCTTATTGTCGGAATGAATGAAGTGAAGGCTCAGGAAATAATCCACTGAGATCTTCCCGGGCCCAACAAGAAGCAGGAAGAAGAAGATGCCGAGGAACATCACGGGCAGATAGCCCTGTTGTTGCCAGGTGAGCAGATAGATGGCCTGATCAGTATGAGTCAGTAGGTATATTTCGGCCACTATCATGGCCACGAACGGGGGCAGCAGCATCAGGCGGGTAAGGAATCCGCACATGATGAATAGTGCGCTCGTAAGCTCTATGATCGTCATCAGCACGAGACTCGTCTCCGGACTCATTCCCATAACTGAAGGGAACACATCCTTCATCTCATAGAAATGAGCCACCTGCCGTATGCCGAATTGCAGAAGCATGATACCGGTGAAGAGACGCAGGAAGAGCCTCCCGAGGTTAGTGTAGCTGTAGCCTGTGGTGCGGATGTAGAGTCGCTTCAGAAATTGAGTGATATTCATTGATCAAGGGAATTATTGCGTTGATTCCACAGCTTCGCGTATGGCGGCATCCACTGTGATGTGCTTGGATATTATCTTTCCGTCAGCTCCCACGGTGTAGAATGTGGGAGTGAGGCGTATGTCGTAAATGTCGTCGACATCTTCGGAGGCTCCGACACCCCATCTTGCAGGGTAGCCGGCCATCTCTTCCTCCCATCCTTCCGGTGTGTCCGGAAGGATGAACAGAATGTTGACCTTCCCTTTTTCCACTAATTCGGAAATCGTCAGATTGACGTCCATCTTGAGTTTGGCCATTCTGCAATCCTCACATGTGGGATCACCAAACTCTATGATGGTGAAGGTGGACATGGGGAAGTATTCTTTCTTCTCTCCCTGCGGGGTAATGAAAGAGAAATGAGGAGCACTGGCTCCCGGCATGGTGGCCCGCAGTTTGCGGGCCTGTTCCTTATAGCGTGCTTTCCTTATCTTGTCGATCTTTTTATTACGGTCTATAGCTTCGGCAAACCTTACGTAAACTTCGTCTATCAGCATTCCGGCACGGTTCACATCATACAGATTGTCTTCCGCAGCCTTGGCAAACTGGATCAGCAGCGTAGGGTTCTTTTCAATACGTTTCAGCAGAGCGTCTGTCGAGGCGATTGTCTTTTCTTTTGCTGCCCATTGCATCGGTGTCACCCAAACCCGGAAGGCGTCGTTGAGTGCATGCTGGTCTACTGAATTTTTACTCTTTGTATCAAGCCTGTCCCAGAAATGCTCCACCAGCCAGTCAGCCTTTTCCTCAAGGCTCGATAGGTCATCAGGCGCCATGGGATACTCGAAAAGTGGGGAGATGACGATCATCTCTGCCTGAGTACCGGTTTCAGCCTCTGTCTGAGCCTGTGCGGATATGGCGAACGTAGAAGCGGTCAAGACTGCCGATATGCATACTTTGGGCAGCCAGTGGAATTTGCGGAGGGATTTATATGTGGAATTGCTAATCGTCATATCTTTCCTATTTTTTGTAATGTCATCGGCTCAGGCAGACTTTGCTCAGGCCTTCCCGAGATGATAGTTGATGAGGCCATCCATGGGGGAGGCCATGATCTTACCCACGCTGAAGCCTTGCGAACTTGCTGCCTCCCGCAGGATATTCTCGAAATTTGTGGCCACAGAGCCTATGAAACCTACAGGGTAGGGGTGTGCTCCATGATATAGGGCCACATTCCTCTTGAAGAACATGGTCAGCTCCTTGAGCACAAGTGAGTAAAGGTAGGTATTCCAGATATTCTCTTTGATGAAGGGCACAAGCGAGGCAAGGAATTTATTCGGGGCCTTCCCTCGATACACCTTTTCAAGGATATCTTCCAGCGTGAGTTGCGACCAGCTAAGGAAATTGTCTCTTACTTCTTCCGGCAGAATCCCCTTGAAAGCATCGCTTACAAGTCTTTTACCAATGGCAGCCCCGCTTCCCTCGTCACCAAGGATATAGCCTAATGATGGCACGTGACTCTCAATCTCTTTTCCCGTATAGAGACATGAGTTGGAGCCTGTGCCGAGAATGCAGGCTATTCCTTTTCCATGGCCGAAAAGTGCCCGGGCAGCCCCCAGGAGGTCGCTGCTTACACTCACCTCTTCCGCGCCCCAGATATGACGGAGCGCCTCCTGCATCTTGGCACATATCGAAGGAGTGGCGCATCCGGCTCCGTAATAGTCTATCTCAGCGGGCGTTCCGGCTTTGGATAAGTCGGCATATACGCTCCCCAATGTTTCTTCAATTTCCTTAGGTGAGGCAAGCAGGGCATTGATGCCGTCACTCGTTGTGCGTGAGGCTACATTCCCTTTAGCGTCGATGAGTACCCAGTCCACTTTTGTGGAACCGGCATCAGCGATAAGTCGGTTTTTCATTCTTATTTGTTTTAGGATTACAAAATTAGTAAATATTTCCAAAACCATCATTCTCAAAGGCATAAAAAAAGCTGCCCGCCGAGAGCGGGCAGCTTGTCTAATATGTGTTGTTCTCTATGTGCCGCTGTTCAAGTGGTTTATTTTCAATCGAAGTCAGTCCAATTTCCAACGAGCTGGCGGAGGCCGGTGTCTCCTTCAGTACGCAGATCAGTCAGCAGCGGGTTATTGCTGATGTTCAGGTAGCTGAGCATCGGGTCGAATGTGACGTCGAGAGTATTTAGCTGGTTGTTGCTGACGTTGACACGCTGCAGGAAATTCTGGTTGCTGAGAGTCAGTGTCTCAAGATTGTTCCATTCCACATTCACGAAAGCCAGCTGCGGAGCGCCACTCACCTCAAAAGTGGTAAGGTTGTTGTAAGGAGCATAGATGTCGCTTACTGCCTGACAATTATTGATGACGAATGCTTTCATATGGTTGTCGCTGCAGAATACGGTGGTCAGCGATGGAAGATCCTGAAGATAGAGATTAGCGAGGCGGTTGCTCGTCACGTTGAGGTTCTCGAGCTTCTGAAGACCGCCAAGTGTCAGTTCGCTGAGCTCATTGTAGCCGGCGTAAAGGGTCTTCAGGTTCTGACATCCCGTCACGGCCAGTTCCTCCATATTGTTGCTCATGCAGTTGAGGTATTCCAGATTCACGGCATTGGAGACATCAAACGCCACAAAATGGTTGGCCGCAATGTTGAGCTTCTTGAGGAAAGGAGTGCCACTGAGGTCTATCTCTGAAAGACGGTTGCGGTTGAGACGAAGTGTCTGAAGCTGTCCGCACCCGGCGATGGTGACCTCAGAGAGAAGGTTTCTGCCGGCATTGAGTTCGTATAGCAGCGGTGCATTGGAAATGGAAAGCGACTGAAGCTTGTTGGAACCTACCTCAAGCTTCTGAAGCTGTGGGAATCCTGCAAGGTTGAGTGATCCTCCAAGATCTTTTCCGCGCCAGTCGATTTCAGTGACGTGTCCATTTTCGATTTTAACGCCTGGTGTGTTGGCAACATCACCCTGGCTGCCAAGTGCAGCGGCATTGCTGACTCCCTTGGCGGAAGTCTGACTTAGGAATGTCTGAAGGGCCTTTGCCTCGTTCTTGGTAAGATTCTGTCCCCAGGCAGCTGTCATGCTGAGGGCAGCCGCCAACAATATCATTGTCCTTTTCATAAAATTGTGTTTTTCTTTTTCTCTGACTGTAATGTGAGAATAAATCTTAATTTCCTTTAAAACATTACATTTATTCTTAAAGTTCAGCAATATTCCAAAAAATGCAGTGAAATCATATGGCAGGGTCTTTGGAAAACAAATGTAGGATTACTTTGTTATAAGGGCATGATAGCTTCGACTTTTATATTTATCTTCAAGATAGTAGCCGTGGTTGGCCTGATAGCAGCGATGAGCATAATGCTCATCGGCATCCGTCGTTTCCTTACGGACTCCCCGGAGATTGAAGAGACCGACAGTTTGAGAAAGGAAGTCGAAAGCGACGAGACAGTGGTATCTTCCCACAGTCTCTTCCATCAATTCCTGACAACAGAGGAAGAACGTCCACGTCATGCCTCTCGCCGACGTCCCGATTAATTCCCGTTCACGGGAGAATAGAGGAGAAACGTTTGTACGTTGGCATTGCGAGTTGGACTATTGCCGGAAATTCCAGTTGAGGATGAAGGTTATTGCCAACGTGTAGAGATTAGGGACTTCAATGTATAGAGATTATGGACAAATGACAGAAATAAGGAAAAAGAGCTGAAAGAATCTTTCAGCTCTTTTTAAGTGTCCAAGATGAGACTCGAACTCACACAGCCTAACGGCCACTACCCCCTCAAAGTAGCGCGTCTACCAATTCCGCCACCTGGACATT
>CAZPQD010000093.1:0-11074 GCA_964588625.1 uncultured Sangeribacter sp.
AAGGAGAAACCCGATATCTGCAATGCCATAGGTAGCCACCACGATGAGGTGGAGCAGACTTCCCTGCTCGCCCCGATTGTGCAGGTGTGCGACGCCATCTCCGGCGCACGTCCCGGCGCACGCCGTGAGATTGTGGAGGCCTACATCAAGCGACTCAACGATCTCGAACAGCTTGCCATGTCATATCCCGGTGTGCTCAAGACTTATGCCATACAGGCCGGCAGGGAACTTCGAGTGATCGTCGGAGCCGACAAGATCACCGATGAGGAGACCGAAAAACTCTCCGCAGAGATCGCTAAGAAGATTCAGGACGAGATGACATATCCCGGCCAGGTGAAGATCACCGTAATCCGCGAGACACGAGCCGTAGCTTTTGCCAAGTAACACAACCCCGCCGTTATGACAAGAGACTTAGACAAGTGTACGGGATGCCCGCACGCTGCCGATGCTGATCGTTCGTCGCGCTGCTCTGGTTGCCGTCGCGAACCTCGCGGGAAGCTGCTGGCTTCCAACTGGCTCGAGGGTCTCAGCTCCGCTGCCGACTATGATGTGGTGGAGGTGATGTTCAAGAATACGCGTGTGGGATTCTATTCCAACCCTTCGCAACTCGACCTCAAGATCGGGGATGTTGTGGCAGTGGAGGCCGCTCCGGGGCATGATATAGGCCGCGTCACGATGGTGGGTCGCCTTGTGGCCTCCCAGATGAAGAAAGCCGGCGTCAAACCCGGAACTGAACTGAAGCGCGTGTTCCGAATAGCACGCCAGGCCGACCTTGAGAAATTCGAGGAAGCCCGGGCGCGTGAACATGACACCATGATACGCTCCCGCAAGATAGCCGAAGAGCTTGAGCTCAATATGAAGATTGGCGATGTGGAGTATCAGGGCGACGGCGGAAAGGCCATCTTCTATTACATTGCCGATGAACGTGTGGACTTCCGTAAACTCATCCGTATCCTTGCCGACACTTTCAAGGTGCGTATTGAGATGAAGCAGATTGGAGCGCGTCAGGAGGCCGGCCGCATCGGCGGAATCGGGCCTTGCGGACGTCCGCTCTGTTGCTCCTCATGGATGACTCATTTCGTCTCGGTTGGCACAGGGGCCGCACGTGTCCAGGACCTCTCCATGAATCCCCTTAAGCTGGCAGGCCAGTGTGCCAAACTAAAATGCTGCCTCAATTTCGAGGCCCCGGCCTATTCGGAGGCTTCTCGTCAGCTGCCTGCCAAAGATATTGTGCTCGAGACTAAGGATGCTTCCTACTATTACTTCAAACCGGATATACTGGCCCGAAAGGTGACTTATTCCACCGACAGGAATATACCCGCCAATCTCGTCACGATCACGGCTGCCCGTGCATTCGAGATCATTGCCCTCAATAAGCAGGGTATAAAGGTGGATGCTCTTCTGGAGGAATCAGAGGAAAATGCAGCTCCTCAGGATTATGTCGACCTTGTGGGGCAGGATTCCCTCACGCGTTTCGACCGCAGCAAGAAGAAGAAAAAGAAGCGCAAGCCTCAGCAAGGTTCCGAACAGAAACAAAAGTCTGAGCAGAAACCTAAAGCAGAACAGAAGCCGAAGGAGGATAAGCAGAAAAAGCAATCCGGCAATCCCGATCGGAAACCTCAGGGCGCGGATAAGAAGAATACGGCTCCTGAGAAGAAACCTCAGGGTGCTGAGAAGAAAACCCCCAATCCCGATAAAAAGAAAAGGGAGGAGGCTTCCCAGCAGGAACGCCGCCAGAAGCACCGTCCCAACAACCCCAAACATAGACGCGGACCGAAGGAGGATTCTTCATCCACCAATGCCGGTCAGTGAAACCCCAATCTCCTTTGTAAGAAAATATGCATCTCAAAAGATACGACTCCCTTAGAAATATGGTGACGCCCATCGGCGTCGCCATATTTCTCTTTATCTTGCCCCTCCTTAATTCCTGCGGACGTCTGGAGACTGTGGAGTATTCCGACTTCCGCGAAATAAGTGCTGACGGTTGGAATCCGGCTGAAAGTCTCGAGTTCACTCCATGGCCTGCCGATTCCTTGCGCGGCCATTCCCACTCCTACGACATTATCCTCTGCGTACGCTATTCCAGCCGTTGTCTGCTACGCAATCTTCCTCTTGAACTTGAGACAGTCTCCCTCTACGGGAAAGGTTCGCAGCGTCCCGACACCATGCGCTTCACCATCCCTCTCTACACAAAAAACGATCGTCGTAAAGGCAAAGGACCCTACGACGTCTACGAAGTTCTCGACACTCTCGAACGAGGAGTCCGTCTTTCCCCCGGCTACACCCTCTCCCTGACCCACGATCTGGACGCTGCCTCCACCAGTGGTCTCCTCAACGTCGGACTCCTGCTAACCCCCAATCCCTAATTGACCAGGTTCAGTCCCGGCTGGGAGGAGCTGTCTCCCGACCGCTTCAGGAGCTGCGAGGGTACTGGCAGGGTGGCCCCGGAGGGGCTAAACTTTAGTTAACCGGGGTACGAAGTGCCCGGAACGGCCATCATCTGTATATATTCTTTACCGAAGCCACCCACGCGGAGCGCGGGTGGCTTCGGTATTATTATTTCTTTCTACCTGTGCCCGGGCACTTCGTACCCCGGTTAACCGAGGTTCAGCCCCAACCGGGGCTGTCTGCCGACGCCACGCCCGGAATGGCCCATTCCTAATTCCTCATTCCTCATTCCTAATTCCTCATTCCTCATTCCTAATTCCCTAATACCACTTGATTCCGTTGCGGTTGGAGCTCCGCTTATCATACTTGAGATCCTTGAGCATGCTCGACTTGACGGCGATGTGGAAGTTATAGCTCTTGTAGGGACCCACAGGAACGAATGATGCCGTCATCGTGAAGCAATGCAGGTCGCGCGAGATGGAACAGTTCATGTAAGCTATCTTATGCACATTGAAATCATAAGAGGCTGAGAAACTGAAATTCCAATTCTTAGTAGGACGTATAGACCCGCTGAAACTCAGATTCTGGTTGAATTTTCCCTTATACTCCAGTTTCTCGGGCATAAACTCCCCGTAACCATAGTTTACCGAATAGTTCACCGTCAGACTCCACGGACATTCCCATTTAGTATAGCCGTCGGCATCTTCATCGCCGGAGTCCGAACGTTTCTTCTTGTTGCGGCGGTTGGCCACCTGCTGGGCAAAGCCCTCGGTGCCGTCGCCGCCATAGTCGCCGTCAGGAAATTCGCCGTCAGGCCCGTCACCGGCGGTGCGCTGATCAGCGCCATCATTTTCCGAATTATCCTTACGCTTGAATGTAGAGTTGTTGAATGTGTAGGAAAAGGAAGTGCCGGTTGAAGCAAGGCGTACCCATCCCTTGTGAGCCTTCCAGCGGGGAATGTTGACCCTCACCGGCGAACCGGAAGGACTAAGCTGGTAGGTGTATGGATCCCAAGTGGCCTGAAGATTGAGATTGAAGTTCTTCACGAGCCTGAGCATGATGGAGGTGGAAAGATTACTCCAGTTTAGAGAGTCGGCCGCGAAGTTATAGCTCTGTCCGATGGTGAGATTCTCGATGAGGGAAATCTTCTTGAACCCTGTGGAATCCTTGTCGCTTTTCACCTTCATCTCAAGATTGTTGGCGAGATTGACGGAGAGCACACTCGAAGTGCCACGGCTTGGCGCTCCGAAATAGCCATGTGCAAAATAGGAATAATTCACGTCACGCCGCGCACCTTGAGCATCGATATAGGAATAATTGCCATAATAGCCCCAACCCGGCGCACTGAAATCAGGCGCACCTGAGAATGAGATGGTGGGTGTAAGCACGTGGCGTATCATCTGCACCTTGTCGCCAAGAAACTTCATCGGTTTCCAGAATCCGTAAATCTTTGTGTCCAGCGAGATGGAGGCATTGAAGTCGAAGATATTGTAGAAGCCATAGACCGTATCCTGTACTTCCGCAGAAGCGTTGGGATCCCATTGCCGGCGTATCTTCGAGAAATACATCCTGTCGTTGAGCGAGATCGAAGGAGAGATATTCACATACTTGAAGATTGAGAATGTGGCCGAGATAGGCACAGAATGCTTCAGTCCATTTCGCCAGTCACGGATAAGGCTCTTCTTGAAGAACTGGTCCTGACGGGCTGTCAGCGAGTTCTGGAACTGGCCGGAGTAGGAGAGGCGTATCTTCTCATACCAGCGTTCGCCACCCACGGAGCGCTTGCGCTTGAACGGAGTGGTCTGCGACATGGTGACGTTGATGTTCGGGAAAGAGACGGCAAGTGTGGAATCCTGCGTGCGCTGCGCAATGTTGGCGGTGGCCGAGAGGCTCCATTTCGTACCCGGAAAACGATAGGTCATGTTGACTGTCGACGACTTGGTATTCTCCGTAAAGGAGTTGTTGTAGTAGGAATTGAGGTCATTGCGTGAATAGCCCGAAGTGGCGAAATTCACCGACGCCGAGAAATTCATGTTCGGATTCGCCTTCGCATCCTGCGTGTGGCTCCATATGAGCTGAAAGTTGTTCTGCTTCTGATAGTCGGGCGAACCTTTGTCGCCCGTAATGGTGGTGATGTATGAAAAGTCAAACGAACCGCTGAACTTGTAACGTTTGCGATAGGAGGAATGTCCCGACACTCCCCATGAGCCTTTGGTATATATCTCTCCACGCAGTGCGAGATCCACATAATCGTTGATGGCGAAGTAGTAACCACCGTCGCGCAGATAGAAACCACGGTTGTAATCATCGCCGAAACTCGGGAAGAGGATACCGCTTGAATAGTCTTTGCTGAAGGGAAAATAGCCGAAGGGGAGGGCAAGGGGCAAAGGTACGTCGGCCAAGACCATGTAGCCCGGACCCGTCACAACATCCTTGTTCGGACGTACACGAGCCTTTGTCAGCCGGAAATAGAAGTGAGGGTGCTCATGATCATCGCAGGTGGTGTATTTACCATCTGCCACATAGAAACTGCCGTCGTCCATCTTCTTAGCCTGACCGCCTGTAAGATAACCTTCTCCCTGTTCGGTGATCACGTCGGTGATGTAGCCGCGCTCCGTCTTGAAGTTGTAGCTCATCGTCTTCGACTCGTAGGAAGTACCTTTCTCCTGAAACACGGGATTGCCTTTGAGCTCTCCTACAGAGTCAAGTACACCGTTGGCATATACCGTGGAGGAATCGAGTTCCATCCTGATCTCCTCCGAATTGAGTTTGAATTGCTGGTAACTGACGTTGCCATCGCCGAAGAGGAAGGCACTGTTTTCCCCGATGAGGATAAGGGAATCCTTAGCCGAGAAGGTGACGGCTCCGTCGAGATCCGCCTTGGCATGACTGATTCGGGTAAGCAGCGAACGAGAAGTGTCAGCAGAAGCAAGCTGCCGCCCGCCGTGCAGACTGTCAGCAGCCAAAGAATCCCGGCCTATGCTGTCAAGCCCTAACGAATCTCCCGCAATACTGTCAGCTCCGAGAGATGTGGCATCAAGAGGCAACGCCACAAAGGCCCCCGAATCCGCCGGCAGCGAATCCTCAGACACATAGCCAGCCGCACGCGGCGACTGTCGCACCGCGTTGGCATAAGCCAGAGTGATGATGGCCAAAGTGATGAAATAAAATATAGCGCGCCTCAATGAACTGTCAGGTTTATATCAATGATCTGTCAAGTTTTATCAGGGATCAGTCAAGTAAATATCTGGAAGTCCGAAGCCACAAACCGGATCTGCAGCAACGTCTCCTCAATTCCAAGATGCAAATTTAATCAATTTTTCGCGAATCAAGAAATAATCGACCATCCAAGCCCGGTGACTCTGTCTGCTGACCGCCTCAATCCAAGCCAATAACCTCATCTAAACTCAAGTCAATAACCTCATCTAAACCCAAGCCAATAACCTATTCTAAACCAGTGACTTAGTAGCCCCGGAGGGGCTAAACTTCTGTTAACCCGGGGCAACGCCCCGGGCCAGAAAGATGAATTCATAATATCACTCCATGCCGCGCGGAGCGCGGCATGGAGTGATTAAATTTTTATATTGATTCCCGGCCACGGACTTCGTCCGCGGTTTACCGAAGTCACGTCCCTCCGGGACACCGTCTCTGACTGGGAGGAGCGCTCTCCCGAGCGCTTCAAAACCGGCACCAATGTGTCTCAGAAAATAAAAACGGAGCCGAGCCAAATCAGCCCAGCCCCGACTCATTACTTTTTCAGAAAAAATAATGAAAGAACGAAATTCGTGTCTTCCCCATCAATAAACAATAGTCCGGGTTTCAGTGAAAGAAGAACTCTTCTCCTTCTCCTCCTCCTTCCCATTCTTCTTTAGTTTCACTTCCTTCACAGTCTCCGACACATTCCTCGAGATCCAGTTGCCCTTCTCATCAAGCTCATAGTCAGAATACTCGCAAATCACGGTCTTGGTCTTAGTCTTATCCTCATTTTCGGAAAACGATATCACCTTAATGGGAAGGTAATTATCTCCATCATAGTATAGGTCAATATTACATGAGCCTTTGCCTGGCCATATGGTAGAAACGTATTTGAAGGATTTAAATGTATCGTTTTCATTCCATTCAACCTTACAATCAACAAATGAGTTTCCATGAGTGACACTAAAGCCAAAGGGATAGCCATCAGCATTGTAGGTCATAAGTGAATTTATGATTTTACCTTCCTTGTCAAACTTAACTTTGTCTTGTTTTTGAAGTTGTGATTTGGATTTAACCTTTATTTCCGAAGCATAACCACGGATCCCATATAGTGCTGGTCCATGATATTTGATTTCAGCTGAAATATGACAACTAAAGATAATTGTCAATAGGATGCTGAAAAGGGGAGTTTTAAAATAATTTCTCATGTTTATTAATGTGAACATTTCGATAGTTGTTATCTTCTTTTTACACTTTATTGAATTATGGGGAATAGAATAGATATGATTCGTTTTCAGATCTATTCTATCCTCCCTTAACTTAAAGAGTAACTATGGTTTGTTTGCGAGATTTTTTTAGTACCCTTTACACATCAGGAACACCATATTCCGTCCAGAGTTGTTTGCTATAAGAGGCTACAATCATAGAAGATATTAGTTGCTCTTTATCTGTCGATGAAATTCCTGAAGTTTTTTCTACCATGGAAATGTAATCCTTAATAACTGTGTTTACATTGCTAAGTCTGTATGTGTCGTTATCCAGAGCTGTCATAAATAATGACATTATTTGATCTGCCTTTGTGCGAACTACGATAGTATAAGGAGATTGAGTAGAGGTGCCGTTATAATAAGCAGCAGGGGCAAGAATGCTTGCTTTGAATGACTCATCATTCATCATTGTCCATTCTTCTGGGGTGAAGGCACTCTCTATATTTAGACCGGATGTAAACGATTGCATATCCAATGTTACGTTGTGTGCTTTCCCAATTTGGTGGTATTCGTCATATTTTGCATCCAGCGTTAATCCAGTTTTGTTTTTCCAGTATTCCTGCTCATCCTGATAAGAGTTTAGACGATATTCAGCAATTCGATACTGGGCTACTTCATAATCTGAAGCCTGACATGGGGCAAAAGGTAATGGAGTATATAATTGAAGGGCAGCGAGTGCTGAACCAATAATTGCACCTAATAATGCACCTAGTATTTTACCACCAATCCCTTTGCCACGTTCAAAACCCTCGTATGCGCCTCTAATATCAGCCAGAACTATTGTTATTTTATTAATCGTTTCTTTCAGAGAGCGGCTGTCTACACTAGGGTCATCTTGTAGTTTTTTTAGTTGCTCGGCTGCTTTCATGAGACTGTCGTTGTACTGGACATACATTTGCAGATCCTCATCAATTATTTGAGAGGTTTCTGCTACAGGACATTCAATTTGATTTCCCATCTCTTGAACTTCAGAGGGCAAATCCCCTTTATCGCAGGCTATAAAGAGGGGAACGAGAAATAGAAATAAGATTTTTTTCATATTATGTTAGAATACTTGTGAAATAATTGTTTTAAATTTGACAGATTATAGATATGAATTTCTGTAAATAAAGGTTTGATTTTTTTGCCTTTGATGAACCATAGATATAATATTAAAGAAAGTGATAAATTCAGGACTATGCCATTTCTGATACAGTCCTGGATTCAACTTTTTCAGAAATTATTATCTATTTTGATTAGATTAGAAAATAAGTCAGCGTCACGGCTTGGTAGTTGAATTAATACACAATAGTCCGGGTTTCAGTGAAAGATGAGCTCTTCTCCTTCTCTTCCTCCTTACCATTCTTCTTTTGTTTCAATTCCGTCACAGTCTCCGACACATTCCTCGAGATCCAGTTGCCCTTCTCATCAAGCTCATAGTCAGAATACTCACAAACGACGGTAGTAGTCTTGGTTTTCTTTCCATTCTGCGAAACGGCCACCGCCTTCACTGGCAAAAACTCATCCTCGCCATAGAAGAACTCAATATTCTTTGATCCTTTGGTGGGCCAGCTTGTGGATAAGTCACTGATTGATTTTGGAGTTCTGTTGTCATTCCATTCCACCTTACAATCCATTACAGAGTTCCCCATTGTGACATTATATCCCATAGGGTATCCTTCCTCATCATAGGTTAAGACAGAAGATGTCATACGTCCATCATCTTTGAATTTGAAACTATTTCTCAGAGGAAGATAAGATTTGGAACTCGTCTTCACTTCTCTTACATTCCCCTTCAAGCCATACAGAGCCTCCTCATGATACTCCCGAGGCTCGGCCATAGCGTCCGCTCCCCAAAGCATAGCAAGGAGCAGTCCAAAGAAAATCTTAAGTAAATTTTTAGCCATAAGTCATTGATATTTTTAGTGGATGCGCAAACTTACACAAAAATCCTGAATCAAGAATCGTTTCTTTGTTAAAAATTGTAAAAATTATTCTTATTCGTGTTCTTACACTGATTCTATCCAAGAGTTGCCAATTACTTTACGGTAGAGATATCCGGATAGGGCAACTGAACCAGTATCCCCTTGTCGTTGCCGGTATTGGCCGCCAGTTTCACAGCTTCATAAGCATTTACGATACCATAACCGTATTTTTGATTCCATGTTCCGTATTCCTTGGTCACGGTGTCTGTGACGGAAGCTGGAAGCGATGCTGACTGAGCGATGATGGAGCGCACTTGCTCGGCAGTGGCATTGGCATTCGCCTCCAACACCAAGGCTGCAACTCCGGCCACTGCCGGACACGCGTAAGAGGTGCCTGACGACACTATACATTGGAGGTCGATATATGTGTCATACGTAAAGTATACGTGTGCTTGGTTGCCACCCCATCTGTATTCGCAAGATTTAAGATTGATCCTGTTTACAAGAAACTCTACGATTTCAGAACGAGTTAATTCGGTTTTCTCTGTCAATTCTAAATTAAAGCGACGTCCCAAATCTATTTTTGGCTTATAAGGTTTAATTATTAGGTGAAGAGAGTCCACGATTTGTTTAAACTGTGAGGAATCGGAGGCGGTGCTTAGGCAGACGTGAATACATCTTGTCGGAATTAACTCGAAGTCATCTTTGGAATAAACATAATTTTCTAAATAGAGGACCTCCGGGGTATTACGTAGAAGATTTCTTAATGTCACGCCCTTTTGTATGTCCCCGGTGTTGACTGTGATTGCCCACATATCTTCATCACTTCCTATATTTTTGATATAGTTGGGGTTGTCTACAAGCTTCAGGATGGCAGCAGTGTCCTTCGTCCAGACAATGAATTTATCAAGATATATTTCATAAGTGCTTTTTTCCAAAGGGTCTACACTTACATAATGATCCACAAACTCGGAAGAAATTCCACGAACCTTCTGAGGTTTGGATACCATCCCCTGCTGAGATATATTATTCTTGGATATGACCTTAGGCTCAGTTCTCATCTGATCCTGTCCGCGCAGGCTCACAGATGCCCACACGAAAGCGAGTGCCAGCACCACAACCATCGGCAACGATCTCAGCTGTCTTGTCTTTGATGTTTTCATAATTTTTGTGGGTTTATTTGATGTATTTCATAACCTTCACATCCTCTCTGCAGGCAATTTTGATGATATATACGCCATAGTTGTTTATTCCAAATTCGGAAATGTAGGGTATGCTGGTGCCATCGGCAAAAAAGGGGGGCGTCTGAGGATAGGGTGCTAAAGCACTGTAGCCTTAGACAGGCATTATTGTGGAGGACCGAAAAGGAGATGGAGTTCCATGAAGCGGTTGAAGGTGTCCTCGCCGTGCGATTTCATCTGGACCATCACTTTCTCGAGACTTTTTTCTTCATGAGGATTGCCGGATTTGGAGAAGAATTTGTCGGCGTAGCAGATAAGTTTTTCTTCAAGTGTCTCAGGCAGGAAATCGGTGTGGGGTAGAGGTAGATTCTGGGTGATGATGTCCTCGCGTGTGAGACCGGCACCGGTGTGGCGTTCCGCCACACGCGCATGACGCGGAAGACCCTCAGCCTCCAGCAGACCGGCCCCGGCAATCCCGTGGCAGATATAGGGCAGAGTGCCATGACAAAGGATGGAGGGAGCGTCGGTCATGAAGATACCGATGTCATGCAGCATCGCAGCTTCCTCCACAAACTTCATATCCACCGTAGACTCCAGTCCACGGTTTCGGGCGCATTCCAATGCTTTGCGGGCCACAGCCTCACTGTGCGCCAGCAGCAACGCCTTCAGCTCCGGCATCGCCGCATAATATTCGTCAATAATTTTATTCAAGGTTTTAGGTTTTAGGTTTTAGATTTTAGGAAGCCCTGGTTGAGGCTTAGGTTTTAAGGTTTTAGGCTTTAGGTTTTAGATTTTAGGCAGCCCTGGTTGAGGCTTAGGCTTTAGGTTTTTAGGTTTTAGGCTTCAGGTAGTCAAAACCTAACGCCTAAAACCTAACGCCTAATAGATTTTAGGCTTCAGGTAGTCAAAACCTAACGCCTAAAACCTAACGCCTAATAGATTTTAGGCTTCAGGTGGTCAAAACCTAACGCCTAAAACCTAACGCCTAATTCCTAATTCCTAATTCCTAATTCAAATAAACTCCCCCACAGAAAGAGATGTTTCCGTGGGGGAGCGATGGTTATTTGGCGGTCAGGGCCGCAGTAATGTCATCAGTCGAGGATCTCCACCCAACCGTGAGTGTCGGGTTCGTCGCCAT
>CAZPQD010000094.1:0-10802 GCA_964588625.1 uncultured Sangeribacter sp.
ATTTCGGGGTCATTGTTATTATGGGCACGAGCATCTCCTGGAGCGAGATGCCGCCATGCTGGAATGTGCCGTCGTAATACTGCACATAGTAATTATAATTGTTGGGGTATGAGAAGAAATCCTCATTGCAGGCATATATGAAAGCGCTTGAGAGGTTTGGGGCCGGGAGTCCGAACTTCTTGGGATTCTTCATTTCATACACCTGTCGGGGGTTATAGCTGAGGTTCTTGCCTACCTTATAGCGAAGGTTGGTGTTGGTGTTGCGGTCGCCCACCACCTTGATGGGATTGTCGACACGGATAGTGCCATGGTCGGTGGTGACGATCACTTTATAGCCCAGTTCCGAGAGCCTGCGGAACATATCGACAGCCGAGGAATGCTTGAACCAGGATTCCGTCAGCGAGCGGTAGGCAGCGTCGGAGTTAGCCAGTTCGCGAATCATCTTCGACTCCGTACGCGCGTGCGATAGCATATCGATGAAATTGAGCACCACAACATTCAGGGGCACATTCTTGATGCTGTTGAGCTTGCCGATGAATTTCTCACCCGCATTCGAGTCGTTGAGCTTACTGTAGGAGAATTTCTCCTTGCGGCGGAAGCGGTCGAGTTGTGTCTGTATCAGCTCACTTTCATGGATATTGAGTCCTTCATCCTCATCTTCCTCCACCCAAAGGTCGGGATACATCGTGGCGATCTGCAGCGGCATCAGTCCGGCGAAGATAGCGTTGCGTGCATACTGGGTAGAGGTAGGGAGGATAGTGGTGTAGAGTTCCTCGCTGATATTGAACCACTCCGCGAGCAGCGGCTGCACCACACGCCATTGGTCGAGGCGGAAATTATCGATAAGGATGAAGCATACCTTCTCACCCTCGTCGAGCAAGGGGAAGACACGGCGTTTGAAAATCTCATGGCTCATGAGGGGGTGCTCATCGGTAGTGACCCAGTCCTCATAGTTACGCTTCACGAACTTACAGAAATTGGAATTGGCGTCGCGCTTCTGCATGAGCAGCATCTCGCCCATCGAATTGTCGGTGTCGGCAAGGCGCAGTTCCCAGTAGACAAGCTGGCGATATACCTCCATCCAGTCGTCGATAGAACCCGCCATATTGATGAGCGAGGATATTTTCTGGAACTCCTGCTGGTAGTTGCTCGAGGCCTGCGCCGCCACGAGTTCGTTGCTGTGGAGATTCTTCTTGATGGCGAGCAGAATCTGGTTGGGATTTACCGGCTTAATCAGATAATCCGCTATCTGGTTGCCGATGGCCTGGTTCATGATATTCTCCTCCTCACTTTTGGTGATCATGATCACCGGCACTTCCGGGTGAGTCTGGTTGATGCGGGCAAGCGTCTCCAGGCCCGATATTCCCGGCATATTCTCATCGAGGAGGATGAGCGAGAAACTGTCAGAGTCGAGCGCGTCGAGCGCGTCGCGGCCATTGGAGACAGTGGTCACGTCGTAGCCCTTCGTCTTGAGGAAGAGGATATGAGGTTTCAGCAGGTCGATTTCATCATCTGCCCAGAGTATTTTTTCCATATGATGGGGTATTGATAAGGTAAAGGTAATGAGGTATGGGTAATAAGATAACGCCGGTGGGGCAGAATCAGTTTGTTATTCATCCTCCGGCTCCTCAGTCTCTTCCGGAGCCAATTCTTCCTCACTCTCTGCCGGGGTGGTTTCATCTTCGGGCTCCTCAGTCTCAGCCGGGGTCAGTTCTTCCTCCGGCTCTCCGGTTTCCTCCGGCTCAGTCTTCACGGGGTCACCTTGTGGACTCTCCTCCTCAGAGGCTTCACCGAGCACTTCCTCCTCACGGCTCCTCACGGCTTCCTCCTCCTCGAAGCGGAAATACTCCTCGAAAGAGCGGCCCTCGCGAAGGAGCAGGTCGAAGTTAGCCTTGCTGATCATGATCGGACGCACGCCCTCCGGCAACTGGAGGTCAGAACGGGCCATCACGTTGCGGTAATGCTCGAGTTCCTTCATGTTCGAGAATCCCTTCACGATGAGCAGTCCCACATTGGAGAAAGCCATCTGCTCAAGGTCGAAATCCTTCACCACGAAAGAAGAGAAATTGAAACGCGCCACGTCATAGAGCAACTGGTTGGCATTGACAGAATCTCTCGGGAAGGCAAAGACGAGATATTGCGGAGCGTTGGGGTCGATCTCAAACTTGGCCTCACCCTGTGCACCTGTTTCACCCTCCTGATTCTCCGACAGACGGATATCCCACAGCATACCCCTGGAGTTGGAGAGGCCCGCATTCGGCACACGACCGGCATTGAGTCCCTTGAGGATGCCACCCGCCATATCCGTCATATCCGTGTCAGGCCATTTCTGCAGCAGAGTTGTCAGACCCTCCTTGAATTTGTCGTAATCCTTTTCGGTGAGATAAGAGAGGGCATTGATGAAGACAAACTTCGGGAGGATAGTGGAGAGCGGATAGTCACGCAACATCTCCTCCGTGATTTTATGCACCTTCGCGTTATTGTCAGACAGATACGCGTCATATGCATCCTGATACATCTCCTCCTGCACAACGTTCATCCTCCTGAGATTGGTGAAATAGTCAGGGTCGGTCATTGCCTGTCCGTAAGGACTGTCGGGGAAATCTGCGATGATGCGGTCGCGCCAATAGTTGGCCTGCTCCACATCGTCGGTGCGCACGGCCATCAGGTAAAGATTGTAATAAACGTCGAGACGGTAGATATTATCCGGATAACGCTCCTCGAGGGTAAGGAACTCCTTTCGGGCCGCCGGGAAATCCTCGAGCTTATCCTTCAGGATGACGCCCATATTGTACAGGCCCTCCTGAATCACATCGTTGGCAGTCTGTATCTGCTCCTCTGTGGTAGGAATCTGCTTCAGGTAATACTCCACGTAATGCGGGTCGTTCTCCCTCTCGAGAGCCTCCTTCTGCTCCGGGGTAATGGAATCGTTGGCGGCAGTTGATTCGCTGTCCGAGCCAGAATCATCATCCGAGTCATCATCGAAGCTGAATGAAGTCTTATTGCGCCGGCGCCAGTCATCTTCCAGCTTACGTGCACCCCAACGGCGCTGGAACTCATTCTTACCCGAGTTCTTGGCCATGGTGTTGTAGAAATACCACGATTTGTCAGAGTTCATCTGGAATGCAGGCGACTGCTGTTGCTGGCCCGCGATGTTCGGGGCCATACTCTCAGCCTCCGCCTTACGCTTCTCGCGTTCGGCAGCCTCAGCCTCCTCCTTCTCCCGTTTCTTAAGTTCGTCGACGATACGCTGGCATACCTTCTCCCGCTCCTCAGGTGACATTTTGGAGAGGCGCAGCAACGAGTCCTGGAGTTCAACGTTGCCGGCATAGAGGGCAAGTTCGTCGAGCACGTCGCTCCGACGCCTGAGAGTCTTATAATCAGGGAAAGACTCAGGCAACTGCGGAACAGCCTCCGAATAGCAAGGCTGTGCCTTCACATAGGCACCCTGGGCGAAATAGAGATTACCCAGAGCCACCTGAGCGAGAGCCTTGTCGATGCCATTACGTGTGGACTTCTCCACGGCGAGGGCATAATTCTTCATAGCCTCCGTAGTGTCCTTGCGCGAGAGATAGAGATTTCCTATCGCGTAATATATCTGGTCGAGAAACTCCTTGTTGCGTTCGTAGCGGGTGAGGCCCTTCAAGGCCTTTACCTCACCTTTTATATTAGAGCCCTCATACACCTCCGACTGCTTTATGCGCGCATTGAATTTAGTGCGGTAGGCAGTAGAGGCACCCGAGCCGGCTTTCTTATAAGCCTCATAGGCATGACGGCGTTCGCCGAGCAGGGTATATATCTGTCCCAGCAGGAAATAGAGTCTGTTCTTCTGGCTTCCCGAGGCCGCCTTGGCCGCCCTCGAGAGCGGGGCGACAGCCTCGCGGTATTTCTCCGTGCGCACAAGATAATCAGCCTCAGTGAGGTCATAGAGATTCTTCAGACGCTTGTCGGAAAGGTCCTTCGGCTTGATCCGGCGCAGGATATTCTCCGCCTCATAGTCCCAGTCGAGGGCGCAATAGCACCGGGCCTGCCAGATGAGTGCTTCCGTGACGACAGAAGGAAGCCACTTGAAATGTTTCGATATATAGAAGAAAGTGGAGGCAGCCCCGAGGAAATCGCCATTCATGAATTGTCCGCGTCCCATCGTCATCCATGCATTGTGAAGGAAAGGATTGAACTCCTCGCGGGCCCTGAACTCCTTCTCCTTTGCCGAGCCACTCTTCTTGGCCGGCTTCTTCTTGATGGAGTGAAGCTGTATCGACTTCTGCATCTTCTCAATGGTGCGCTTGAAGTCGCCCGTAGGCTGGGGCATCTTATTGTCGGCGCGCGCCTCGGCAGGGTGGGTGAGCAGCATTCGGGTATAGTCATCCTCATAGGCATCCTCCATAGCCTTGAGCTGCTCCTTATAATGCTCCGAACCGTTGAAATAGACGTTATAGCGTGTGGTGAAGGCCTGCCAGTTGCGCGAGGCAGCCGTATTCTTCTTTGTAGAGCAGGCTCCGGAGAAGAGCAGCAGGAAAGCGAAAAGCAGCGACAACACGAATCCCGTCGCGCCGCGGAGGCGGCACGATGCGAAGAGGGCGCAATTACGCCTGCGAGTATCGTTGCAAGGAGGCTTCATCTCTATATGTTAACGCCGGGGGAGGGGTGATATTGTCATTTTCCCGTTATGATGCCCTTGAGATCGTAGAGTGTGGAGAGGGCCTCGCGTGGAGAGAGAGAGTCGATGTCGAGCGTGACGATGCGGTCCCTCACCTGTGAGAGCAGCGGGTCGTCGAGCTGGAATATCGAGAGTTGGCAAGCCTCCGGGGCCGACACGGCAGAAGTGGCAGGGGCGACATCGCGCGATGCCGACTCAAGCTGGGAAAGCACCTGATTGGCCCGCCGGACGATAGAGGGAGGCATACCCGCAAGGCGGGCCACATGAATGCCGAAGCTATGGGCGGACCCTCCGCGTACGAGCTTGCGGAGGAACACCACCTTTCCCCCGATCTCCTTGACAGAGACATTGAAATTGACTATTCTCTCAAACGACTTCTCCATCTCATTCAGCTCATGATAATGAGTGGCGAAGAGAGTGCGGGGACGGCTGTCGCCATTATTGTGGATATGCTCCACGATGGCCCATGCAATGGAGATGCCATCGTAGGTGGAAGTGCCTCGGCCCAGTTCGTCGAAGAGGATCAGCGAGCGCGAGCTCATATTATTGAGGATGGAAGAGGCCTCATTCATCTCCACCATGAAGGTGGATTCACCCGAGGAGATATTGTCGCTTGCGCCCACACGGGTGAAGACCTTGTCGACAAAACCTATGCGAGCCTCGCGTGCCGGCACGAAAGAGCCCGCCTGCGCCATGATGCAGATGAGGGCTGTCTGGCGCAGCAAGGCCGACTTGCCGCTCATGTTGGGACCCGTAATCATCATAATCTGGCACGCGTTGCAGTCCAGTTCCACGGAATTGGCCACGTAAGGTTCGCCCGGCGGGAGATGGCGTTCGATGACGGGATGCCGCCCGTCGGTGATGGAGATGGCGGAGGAATCATCCACCTGCGGCCGAACATACCCATAGTCGCAGGCCGCCTGTGCCAGCGAACGGATGGCATCCATCGCACCCGCCGCTATCGAATCACGCTGCACCGGGGCTGCCATGGCTATCGCCTTCTGTGTGATTTCCTCGAGCAGGGCGCCCTCTATGGCCCGGATACGGTCGGAAGCCGTCATGATCTTCTGTTCAAACTCCTTAAGTTCTTCAGTGATGTAGCGTTCGGCGCCAACGAGAGTCTGCTTCCTTACCCACGACTCCGGCACCTTGTCGCGATGAGTGTTGCGTACTTCGAGATAATATCCGAAGACATTGTTGGAGGCGATCTTGAGAGAAGATATTCCCGTAGCTTCCGCCTCACGGTCGCGAATGGCCATGAGCTGTTCGCGCGAATGGAGGGCGAGCGAACGCAGCTCGTCGAGTTCGGCATCCACTCCGTCGGCGATGACGGCACCCTTGTCAGGATTCACCGCCGTATCCTCACGGATGGTGGAAGAGATGGCATCAGCGAGTCCGAGGCAAGGGTCGATGGCGTCGGCGCAATCCTTCAGCGGCGTGCATCCGGAGGCTGCGAGCAGATCCTTAAGGCGAGCGCAAGCCCTCAGAGCATCCGCAAGGGCAAGCAGATCGCGGGCAGACCCCTTTCGGGTGCAAATGCGCGACATGAGTTTCTGAAGGTCGCCTATATGTGTCAAGCAGGCCGCCACATCGTCGCGCAGCCCGGCATCGGCGTGCATATGCTCCACCATGTCGAGTCGCGTACGTATAGCCTCCACATCGATCAGCGGCCGCGTGAGCCATGCCTCCAGCATACGGCTGCCCATGTTTGTGCGGCATGAGTCAAGCACACTCAGCAGAGAGTCACCATCCGTCGAAAGCGGATGGATGAGTTCGAGATTGCGGCGTGTGAACGGGTCGAGGCGCACAGCCTTAGACTCGTCGATGCGCTGCAGACGCGTGATATGAGAGATATTGTTATGCTGGGTGAGATCCAGATAATGAAGCAGGGAGCCCGCCGCCATCACGGCCGCCGGCATGTCGGCCACACCGAAACCCTTGAGGCTTGCTGTGTTGAAATGCTTGAGAAGGCGCTCAGTGGCCGCCTGGTCGGTATAGACCCAGTCCTCGAGATCAAAAGTGGGACACTTCAGGCGTCCGGCCACCTGCAGAGCCAGTTCCTTATCGCCGGCAGGCCGCAGCAGTTCACCCGGAGCATACTCCTGGAGCAGTTTGGCGATTTCCTCGGGCGAGCCTTCAGTGCAGAGAAACTCACCGGTAGTTATGTCGAGCAGGGCAAGGCCCGTGCGCAGAGTCTTTTTTCCACGTCCCTCCTTTCTGAAAGCCAGGCCCGCGAGGAAAACGTTGCCTTTGCGCGAAAGGCCGCTGTCGGAAGTGTCGACACCCGGGGTGACAAGTTCCGTTATTCCCCTCTTCACGAGCTTCTTTGTCTGCTTGGGATCCTCCAATTGTTCGCAAATCGCCACCCTGCGTCCGGCCCTGACGAGTTTCGGCAGATAGGTGTCGAGTGCGTGATGAGGGAATCCGGCCAGTTCCACATATGCCGCGCTTCCGTTGGCGCGTCGCGTCAGCGTGATGCCGAGGATTTCCGAGGCAGCGATGGCATCGTCAGAGAAAGTCTCGTAGAAATCCCCGACACGGAAAAGCAGGATGGCATCGGGATGCTTCTTTTTCATCTCGATATACTGCTTCATCAGGGGGGTCTCGGCTATTTTGCCCATTTTCAGGTATGGTTATAGGGGGTGGTGGGGAAGAGTTGATTCAGGGAAGGTGAGGGAGTGTCAATGCAGCTGCACGGATAGCATGAAAGTAGAAGTGCCGACGTAAATCAGCAGACCCACGACGTCGTTGGTGATCTGGATGAAGGGGCCTGTGGCGAGGGCAGGGTTTATTTTCAGGCGTTCGAGAGTCAGCGGCACGAGGGTCCCGAAGACAGTGGCGAAGATGACGACGGCGAATAGAGAAGCCGCCACCGAGGTGGCCACGACCCATCGCAATTCATGCTGAGTCAGCATCACGTAGCAGAACACGACAGAAGAAATGACTATGGCATTAAGCAATGCGACGAGCACCTCACGCGCTATCTGGCGCGCTGCATTCTTGAGATCGAGCCTGCCGTTGGCCAGACCCTGCACCACGATGGCCGAGGCCTGCACGCCGACATTTCCGCCCGTGCCGCCGATGAGCGGAATGAAGATGGCGAGGGCGGTGACTGCCTGAATCTGCGCTTCGAATCCGCCCAGGATAAGCGAATTGACGATTCCGCCCACGATTCCGATCAGCAGCCAAGGCAGGCGAGCCTTCGTCTGCTCCCAGACAGAGTCGCCGGCATCGACATCCGACGACAGACCCGAAGCCAGCTGATAATCGCGTTCGCTTTGCTCACGCACCTCATCCATGACGTCGTCGACCGTAATCTGACCGACGAGTCGTCCGATGCTGTCGACCACAGGCATTGCCACGAGGTCATACTTCTCGAAATCGATTGCGACATCCTCGATCGGCGTATCGCTCTTCACGGAGACAGGGTCAGTCTCCATCACATGCTTTATCTTAGAGGCCGAGGGCGCAGTGATCATTGTCTTGAGCGGGAGTACGCCCTTGAGGCGTCCGTCGTCGTCGATGACGTAGATATTGTAGATTTCATCGAGATCCTCCGCCTGGCGGCGCATCTCACTGATGCACTCCGGCATGGAGAGATTCTCGTTGACTTCAATGAGCTCCGTGCCCATGAGGCCGCCCGCCGTGTCCTCGTCATACTGGAGGAGGTCGACGATATCGCCCGCCTGCTCCACATCATCAATATGCTGGATTACCTCCTCACGGTCCTCCTTGTCGAGTTCCTGGATAAGGTCGACGGCATCGTCAGTGTCGAGCAGATCGATGAAATGTCCGATCTCCTCCGGCTGCATACCCTCGAGGAGTTTCTTGCGGTCCTCCTCATCGAGTTCCATGATGACGTCGGCCTTCTCCTCATTGTCGTCGAGCAGATTGAAAATCCATTCCGCCTCCTTGAGCGGGAGGCGCATGATAAGTTCGGCGATGTCGGCCGGGTGGAGGCCGTCGAGTTCGCGTAGGGCACCCTCCGCGTCGTGGTTTTCGGCGAGCTCTTCTATTCTCTTGATGTCGTCTTCGTCAAATTCCTTCATGTCTCAGGGATAGGGAGAGAGTCATGGTGGTGATGGGAGGTCAATATTTGAAAGAGGAGCCGCCGAGGAACTCGCGCAGGAGCGATGTTGTGGGGATCTGGTCGGCGGGGATGGAGGAGAAATAGCTCAGGAATCGTAGCAGGCGGTAGGCTTCCGCATATTCCTCCACGTCGTGAGGCACCTCCCTGAGCAGCGGCTCGGCATAATCCTTCATCACGCCAAGCTCGAAGAGTAGCGAAGAATTGAAGGTGGCATCGGCATTTTCCTGATAGGGGAAAATCCAGCGTTCCTCGCCACGGCGCACACTTGGCCAGCGGCGCAGAGTGTCGAGGGCAGAAGTGTTGCGGTATTTATGGTCGCGGACGATGCGTCGCAGCAGACGGTTGTCGTTGGTCGGAATCCAGTTGTGGTCGTCGATGCGCAGGGTGGTAAGCGCGGAGACATAGACCTTGAATACATCTGCCGGATTCAGTTCGTGTGTGAGTTCCGGGTTGAGGCCATGTATGCCCTCTATGAGGAGCACATCGTTAGGTTCGAGACGCAGAGGGCGTGGGCGCTCGATTCGGCGCCCCAGCTCGAAGCTATATGTGGGAAGGTTGATTTCCTCGCCGGCCAGGAGGCGTCGGAGGTCGGAGTTGAGGCGTTCGAGATCGAGGGCATAAAGGCTTTCATAGTCATAGTCGCCATTTTCATCCTTGGGAGTGAGATGGCGGTCGACGAAATAATCATCGAGCGAGATCATCTTCGGCGTCATGAGATTGGTCATTAGCTGAATCGCCAGCCTCTTGGTGGTGGTTGTCTTTCCCGAAGAGGATGGTCCGGCGAGGAGCACAACGCGGGCGCCCCCCTCCTCACGCCGGCGACGCTCAATCTCATCGGAGATGCGCCCCAGCAGTTTGTCGTGGAGAGCTTCGGCCACATTTATGAGGCGGGCCGTCTCTCCGTCGCGCACCACGATGTTGAGCTCACCCACGTTGCTGACACGAATCACCTGGTTGAAACGCAGATAATCAGTGAAGGCACGATACATTTTTTCCTGAGTGACGGGTTGCGCCGGCACGTCGCGGTTGGCCGGGTCAAAGCCCAGGAGCAGCATACCCTCCTTGTAGGGCTTAAGGTCGAAGATGCCGATATGTCCTGTTGAAGGGGCGAGCGGACCGTAGTAGGAATCGGCGAGGCCGTCGAGGATATAGAAAGTGGTGTAAAGTTCATGGGTGGTCTCCAGGAGCTTCACCTTGTTCAGCAGTCCCTGACGGCTGAAGAGAGGGATGACGTCGCGCGTCAGTTTCTCATGGCGTTCAAAAGGGAGGTCGGCATCGCGCAGTTCGCGCATACGGAGGAGAAGACGCTCCACATCGTGGGGGGTGAGAGGATGGCAGGTGTTGCCGTCGGACTTGAGCAGCCGGCAGTAATAACCCTTCGAGATGGAATGTTCGATGCGCAGGCGGGTGCCCTGCGGCATGACATCGGCCACAGCCTTATACAGCATCATGCAGAGAGAGCGCACATACACGCGTCGCCCCGAAGAGGAATACATATCGAGAAACTCCACCTCCTTAGGGGCGAATACCGGAAAAGCGAGAGCCTCCGTCTTATTGTTGACACGCGCACAGAGCGGTGTAAGATGCAGTCCGGGAGCAAGGCGGGCGGCGATGTCGGCAAGCGACTCGCCGCCTTCCACCTCCACATACTCGGAGATGTTGGAACAGAATATCTTGAAAAATTTCGACATGGCTTATATTCGGCAAAAAATAGGTCGTAGCGTCAATTCCCCTCCACATAAAGCAATACGGAAGCAAGGGAGCCGACGCGACTGCAAATATAACGAATAATTCATGGAGAGAGAGGGAAAGGGGGCTAAAAAATCGGAAAAAGGGGTTGAAAAAACGTTCCGGGGATGCAAAAAACAGGTAAAAATGGATGAAAACACAATTAATTAGAAAAAAATTTGGTGGCAAAAAAAAGAATTTCTAACTTTGCAGTCGCAAATTGCGCAGCCGACCCGAAGAGAAGGGGAGGTGAAGGCGCAGTTGCGAACATTGTGGCCCATTCGTCTATCGGTTAGGACGAGAGATTTTCATTCTCTAAAGAGC
>CAZPQD010000095.1:0-10760 GCA_964588625.1 uncultured Sangeribacter sp.
GCCGGTATGACCGGTACTGCTATGACTGAGGCTGGCGAGTTCTATGATATCTATAAACTCGAGGTGGTGGAGATCCCCACCAACCGCCCCGTGCTCCGCAACGACCAGAACGACCGTGTCTACCGCACCAAGAAGGAGAAGTATGCGGCTGTTATCCAGGAAGTGGAGGATATGGTGAAGATCGGACGTCCCGTCCTCGTAGGCACTACCTCCGTGGAGATTTCCGAGTTGCTCAGCAAGATGCTCAAGCTCCGCAAGATTCCCCATCAGGTGCTCAACGCGAAGCTGCACCAGAAAGAGGCTGAGATCGTGGCCCAGGCCGGACAGCCGGGCACAGTGACCATCGCTACCAACATGGCAGGTCGAGGCACCGACATCAAGCTCCCGCAGGAAGTGAAGGATGCCGGCGGTCTGGCCATCATCGGTACCGAGCGTCATGAGTCACGCCGTGTCGACCGCCAGCTGCGTGGTCGTGCCGGTCGTCAGGGCGACCCGGGTAGCTCCGTGTTCTTCGTTTCTTTTGAGGACACCGTGATGCGTCTCTTCGCCAACGAGCGAATTGTCAAGACTCTCGACCGACTCGGGTTTGAGGAGGGCGACATGATCGAGTCGAAGATGGTCACCAAGTCGATCGAGAACGCCCAGAAGAGGGTGGAGGAGAACAACTTCGGTATCCGTAAACGCCTCGTGGAGTATGACGACGTGATGAACGCCCAGCGTAAGGGTGTCTACGGTCGCCGTCAGAACGCCCTCAAGGGTGAGCGCATCGGCACCGACATCGCCAACATGATCTATGATGTGGCTCAGGAGCTCGCCAACCGTAAGTATGAAGGCGGTTTCAAGGAGTTCGACGAGGAGGTTCGTAAGTCGCTCGCCATAGAAGTTCCCATCACTGAGGAGGAATACAACAAGATCGACGGCGGCAAACTGACTGAAACACTCGCCGAAGAGGCCATGGCCACCTTCGTCCGCAAGAAGGAGAAAATGGCTGCCGGTGCAATGCCCTACATCAAGGAGTTCGTTGAGGAACGTGGTGCTACTGGTCCCATCGGCGTACCCGTCACTGACGGTCGCCGCATCTTCAACATCCAGTGCGACATCAAGGAGGCATACGACAACAACTGCGCTCCGCTTACGAAAGCGTGGGAGAAGGCCGTACTCCTCTCCAGCATCGACAAAGCTTGGCAGGAGCAGCTCCGCGAGATGGATGAGCTCCGCAAGTCGGTGCAGAATGCCAGCTACGAGCAGAAGGATCCCCTCGTGATCTATAAGCTCGAAGCCTTCGAGCTTTGGAAGAAGATGCTTTGGGATATGAACTCCAAGTCGGTGGCAACCCTGATGCGCGGCAAACTCGCAGTGCCCGACTACGAGGAGGCCAAGAAGGCAGCCGAAGAGGAAGCCCGTCGCCGTGAGGAGCAGGAGACAGCACGCCGTCAGGCTGCTGCAGCTGCCGCTCCCCAGCAGCAGATCCGCCAGAACTATACAGCCTCTACGGTAAATCCCTACGCCAACTACAGCACCACCCGCGACACATACCCCGGAGAGTCCGCCCAGCGACAGGCAGCCCAGGCAGCCGGAGCACGTGCTTCGCAACCCACGAAGCAACCCGCACAGGCAGCTCCCAAGATCGGTCGCAACGATCCCTGCCCCTGTGGCAGCGGCAAGAAATACAAAAACTGCCACGGCCGCAACGCCTAACACTAAACAAATTAAAATGAAAAAGATACTCAACCTCACCCTCTGCGGCCTCGCCCTCTGCGCCATGACCGCCTGCGGCTCCAAGAGCGATCAGAAAACCGCTGACTCCGACTCCGCCGCAGCCCTCGACTCCATCGTCTCGATGGTGGAAGCCGTCAACCAAACCCAAGACGAAGCCAAGATCGTAGCCTCCATCCGCGAGATCTACGTAATGCGCCCCGCCGTCATCTACACCCCCGACTTCCAGAAGATTCTTGACGCAGTAGAAAAGAAGGATCAGGGAGAAATGGGATTCTTCGACTACGACATCCTCACTAACTCCCAGGATCCCGGCGACCTCAAGTCAGTGGATGTAGTAGAACTGATCGGCAACGATGCAGCCAAAGTCAAAGTTTCCGGCGACGGCTACGGAGAGAACGGATACGTCATTGTGATTACAAAACTAATCGACGGCTCCTACCTCATCGACGACGTAGATGGCCCTGACGGCAAATCCGTCAAGGCAGCCGCCCAAACCTACCTCTCCGAGTTATAAGGCCCTGCGACCTGGCTGAGCGTTCTAACGACCGCTTTAATCGCCGTCCCGCGTGCCGTCTCCGTCTGGGAGGAGCGCTCTCCCGAGCGCTTCAATACCCTCCGAGCGTTCCGTCTGAGCCCGAGAGTTTTCCTCTGTTGCACAGCAGCTCCGGAGGAGCTCAACTTCAGTTAACTCCGGGCAACGCCCGGAGCAGAAGATAAGAATTATAGCAGCCGCAGAAGCGCCCCGCGCTTCTGCGGCTGCCCCTATTGTTAACATTCTATAAAAAGAACCATAATGAACCCCAATCCTTTTTCCTTATCTAATGTTACTCCCATAACTTTGCACCTAAAAAACAACAACAGACTTAAACAGCCACTCCACGCCCACGGAGAAAGACTCTTCTTCTAACTTTTTCTTTGCAATTTCAGAGATTATTTGTAAATTCGCACTGACAATCGGAAGAAGCAAGAGAGCTTACCCCGTAAAATATAATACACAAGAAGCGTTTTATGCTTTATCCTTCATACCGAAATCGCCAATTTTCAAAATGTCGAGGGATCAGGCAGTCTTAAACGCTCCTTGTCTTGCCGTAGTATGTCGCTTCCCGAAAACGGGAGACTTGATATAACGGTTAGGCGTGGGAGTGGACTGTTTATTTTGACATGAGGTGTTTGGCGATACCTGGTATGAGATAAACTGAACATCGTTCCACGTCTTCTTTATCTAAACTCAAAAACATCAGCTCTTGGGAACGAGGGAGCAATCTCAAAAGTAGATGATACACATCGGCAAGCGTATAAAGGAAATCTTCAGTCTCCAACCCAAGGAGCATGGAATACAGTGGTTTTGCAACCAACTGCATTGCCGACGTGCCAATATCTACAATATCTTCAAACGGCAATCAATCGATTCCCAGCTTCTATACCGCATTTCTGTAATCCTCAACCATGACTTCTTCATTGACCTTTCCGCCGACTTGCAACGTCAAGATAACACTCCTTTAACAGCCTCCGAAAATCTTTCAACAGCTCCCACTGAGCAAAATTCGCCCTAACTTACAGTACCTCAACATACATATGATGCACAACAAGAGTCTAAACATTAGATACACTCTGTAAAAACATATGATACGCTCAAAGCAAATATTTGACCAGTTTTAATTGTAATTTTGCCCAAAGAAAAAACAATCGAACTTAATAACTCTAACAAGCACCATGTATACAAAAGAAAAGAACGATGCCATCATTGAGAAGTGGAGCCAAAGGGCCGCTTCCCGTGGAGATGGCGATGTATCTCCCGATGGAGTTTATTTCAAAGGTGATTACAAACAGGATGCCGATTCAGACTACATCTACCGGGAATCAGGGGATGAAGACAAACAATGGAATGAAGCAGAAACTCGTATCCTGTTCGTTTCTAAAGACCCAAACGAAGAAGATAACGCTTACGACTTCCGATCCTACAACCTTATGCGCAATCCAGATGGGAGCCTCTCGTTCGGTTGCCGATTTAACAAGAATCTCTTGCGTATCACAGCCGGACTCGCTTCCCTGACAAAGGATGGTTATCCCTCTTTTGCCGAAGTGCAAGATGAGGAGTTTGTCAACCGCAAATGGGATGAAACTGCGGTAGCCCGCATCAATGTCAAGAAGCATTCCGGCGGAAGCAGTGTTTCAGACGGAGAGCTGAAGGAATCAATCGCCAACTATGGTGACCTGATTCTGGA
The DNA here is from genome assembly GCA_964588625.1 of uncultured Sangeribacter sp. GTDB lineage: Bacteria > Bacteroidota > Bacteroidia > Bacteroidales > Muribaculaceae > Lepagella. Next base: position 3,945 of record CAZPQD010000095.1, read on the forward strand.
GCAGCTCTCTCTCCACAATCCCAACTTTATCGTTTGCTGTGGTGCCAGCAATGTGTTAAGGGATGTGGTGGTGAAAGACTATCTTGGAGAAGATCCCGAAGAAATCAAATCCGAGTCCGATAACTGGATCTACTATTCCCCCTCAAAGAAGGTCTGGGTGATCCACTCCTACCATCTCAACCCCCGTTCAGTCATCACCGACGCGGAACTCTACGAAACGATAATGTCAAACCTTCAGAAGTCCCTCCAAAAGCACGCCTAACCTCCCCAAAAAACTCTGTTTGGATATTGCCCCCCCTCCAACAGACGATATAATGGGTTACGGCATTTCATAAGAATAGAGAGTAGAGAGAAAATAAAATAGAGATAAACAATTTAATTTAAAACAACAAAAGCACTTCAAGAAATGAATACGGAGTTTATGAAAAGAACTCGCGCCCATGCCAGCGATCCCTCTCCTGCGGTCGCACAGAGCAATGGAATCGCTACCTTCTTCAAACGAACCTTAAGAGGTGTCCTCACAGTAGTAATGATGCTGTCCTCAATCAGCATCTTACACGCAGAAGATTTTGATGAACTCGCCCTGCTTGGCGGTTGGGAACTCACATCGGTAGAAGGATCCGACCCCTTCTTCTTTGAAAATTTAAGAGGATCCGACGGAGATGTAACGCTGGCATCATGCAAGTATATGTACTTAGGGGAATATACTTGGTATGAGGAGACTAATGGTAATAGTATTATTCTTCCAGGAATGTCCAAACCCATGAGTAAATGGGGCGGCTATGTGTATTCTTGTCAAGGATTACTTTATAAGCCGTTGGAACAATGGTATAATCATGATGACCCCCATACAGAAGATTATTATATCTATCTAAAATATGATGGGTATCTTTTACAAAACTTCTTTATAGCTGGAGGAAATAAATTGAATCTGGTAATTTCTCTCGATCTCGATGAGGAGTATGTTAAGAAATTCATCATTGAATCGCTGAACGATAAGGAGATGCGCCTGAAAAATTATGATGGAACTCTGAAGGTGACTTACAAGCGTGTTGCCGCAGGGAACGGCGTCAAGAATGTGAATGCCAATTCCGATGCCGACGAGACTCATACCTATTATAAGTTGAATGGCACCGCAATCACACATCCCACCGAGGGCATCTATATCGACAAAACAGCTACCTCCGCCAAGAAGATCATAGTAAAATAACTCCTCCCTTCTGCACCCTCCAATCGAGCCATCCCCGTCTGGGAGGAGCGCTCTCCCGAGCGCTTCAACCCCCGCCGCACGTGCCGTCTGAGCCCGAGAGTTTTCCTCTGTTGCACAGCAGCTCCGGTGTTGGCACAGCAGCTCCGGAGGAGCTCAACTTCAGTTAACTCCGGGCAACGCCCGGAGCAGAAGATAGAATTTAATAATAGAAGCCGCAGAAGCGCCCACGCGCTTCTGCGGCTGCCATATTCACTCACTAAAATAATCCATCAAGCAAAGATCCTGTTCCAATCCCACTAAAATCACAATACATTGTGATTGGACCCGGTTGGCCACTAATTTTACTTATATTTATCCGTAAAATCACAATACGCTGTGATTTTGTGTTTGCAGGTCAAAATTATTTTGTAACTTTGCATGAAAATCACAATAGAGTGTGATTTAAGTATCATGGACTATCAAGAAATCGGAAGACTCATTAAGGATAGGAGGAAATCTCTCTACCTGACTCAACCAACGTTGGCCTTATTGGCAGGTGTTGGTCTTAATACGTTGGTGGCCATAGAGCGTGGCAACGGCAACGCGAAGATTCAGACTCTTCTGAATATTCTTGATACCCTTGGTCTTAAAATTGATATTAACATCAAGAAAATGACATGAGAAAATGCAAAGTCTTTGTAAATGGTGTTGAAGCTGGACTTTTGAAGGAGGAACTCAACCCACGACAGTATACTTTCCAGTATTTACAGGAGTATGTGGAGAGGGCCTTGCCTCCGGTTAGTCTGTCCTTACCCTTGCGATATGGGGAATATCGCTCAAATGTACTCTTCCCTTACTTCTTCAACATCCTTTCAGAGGGTGAAAATCGTGCTCTGCAAGCAGCTTTGTTAGGCATAGACAAAGATGATGACTTCGGAATCCTTTTAGCTACCGCCCGTTATGACACTCCGGGCACAGTCACAGTCTCTCCCATACCTGCTTGATTATGAATTTGCCAGAAATTACTGTTTGTCCCTCCACTCTAAAGGAAGGCTTCACAACATATTCTCCTTCCGCAGTCAATAAATTATTTGGAGGATATCGGGTTAATCACATTTTAAAGTATGAATCTCCAGGGGCCCGTGGAGCGGCAAAGGGGGAGGCAATAGGGAATGCTGGCAGGCTGTCTCTGTCGGGAGCTCAGGCGAAATTCGGGATGGTAATAGGAGAAGATGGCGAACCCCGTTATTCAAAGGAAGATGAACAAAGCACTTTCATTTTAAAGCCTTGTCCAACTGGTTATCACCTCTTGCATCCTGAATACACCGCTGCAAACGAGAATCTGACCATGCAATTGGCATCTCAGGTTTATGGTATTGAGACAGCTGCCAACGGATTGTGTTTTTTTCAGGATGGGACGATGGCATATCTCACACGACGCTACGATGTATATTCAGGCGGGAAGTATGCGCAAGAGGACTTTGCCTCCCTTATGGAACTGACTCGAGCTAACGGTGGTTCCGATTTCAAATACTGTAATGGTAGCTATGAAGAATGTGCTGAGGTGATTAGAAAATATGTCTCAACCCCCATGGTAGACTTATTGCGTTTCTTTAAGATTCTGCTGTTTAATTTTGTGACACTCAATGATGATGCCCATCTGAAAAACTTCAGTCTTTTAAGTAATGGAAAGGAATACAGGTTGGCACCTGCATATGATCTTATCAATACTACGCTGCATCTTTACGAACCGCACATCTTTGCACTTGACAAAGGTCTGTTCAAGGAGGGGATGAGACTGACAGATACGCGCCAGGTGAGTTCCAAGGATTTTATAGAACTTGGCAGAAGGATCGGATTGCCTGAGAAACTTGTGAGCGTAGAATTAAAACGATTCACCCAACCCAATAAGAAGGTTGATGATTTGATTAACCGTTCTTTCCTTTCGGATGATTTAAAAGAACGTTACAGCTCAAGCCTGCGCTATCGACAGTCAATGATACGCCCGGCTCAGTAGTTGCCTTGTGTGGAGTATTCTTTGCTCTGAAACTCTTTCAAATGCAAATAAATCTTAAAATTAATTCAATGAAAAGATATATCTGTTAAACTATGTGAAATTTAGGCAAATTTCTTATGTTATAAAACATTGTTTCAGAAAATATGCTTACCTTTGCATCGAGTTTTTCATGGTATTAGATTTTAAGGTTAACATGGAGATTGGTTGTCGCGAGACAATCAATTTTTTTATGTCCATACCTCAACCTCCGACTCCTTTTTCAGTTGATACTCCCTTTTTTACTTGCTTTTCTTTTGGGGTACTTTCAGTGTGAAGTCGATAATGAGTGCATTGGGGGCAATCTGAATGGAAGTGAGGGCAATGTTCTCTACGACGGGTTTCGCTTTCTCCATCTCTGCAAGATTGATCAGGATCTTATGGTTATCCTGCGGATGAATACCGGCTGCAAGTTCGGAGAATTGGTTTGTGAAGAAGGAGAGGGCTCCACCCACAATCATGTCAATGGCCATTCCTCCATTATATGAGATAGTCAACGAGTCAGCTTTAACTTCATCGAATGTCAGACCGATTCCTACACTCACATCCTTGATTAATACACGTTTAACGTATGAAAGGCGCAGCTCTCCTCTCTCTCCTCGCGAGAGGGCGATCTGCTGTCCGAAGCGCTCCTTTACATAGGCGCTTATCTCTTCAAATGTTGCTGTAAGTTGCATATCTATTGCTTTTGGTTATTTTTATCTACTATAACAACAATCCGGGAATGCCTTCCAATAATACCGGAAAGTTTTTTAATTTTGCATTACGATAGAAAGTACGATAGGAAGCTCGCTGTCTTATTAATGGAGCAGTTCCTAATATAATGGCGCTTTCAAAAACCTTACAATTAAAACAGATAAACCTGGCAATTAAAACAGATGAACACTAATAAGATACGAAGGGACAACAGCGGTGAGATTTTTCCGGTGGTCGATGAGGATGGAAAAGTAATTGGGAAGGCCACGAGAGGGGAGTGCCATGGAGGCTCGATGTTACTTCATCCGGTGGTGCATCTTCATCTGCTCGACACCTCCGGCAGGATCTACCTGCAGTTGCGTCCTGAGTGGAAAGATATACAGCCCGGTAAGTGGGATACGGCCGTTGGAGGTCATGTGGATTTTGGAGAAACCGTTGAGCAGGCCTTACGCCGAGAAGTGAGTGAGGAGATAGGTTTGACATCATTCAGTCCGGAACCGTTAAGCCGTTATATCTTCACCTCATCGAGAGAACGTGAACTGGTAAACACATTTGTGGCCGTTTCAGACCGTGAACCCCGTCCGAGCGCGGAACTTTCCGGCGGACGGTTCTGGACAGTCAAAGAGATCGAGGAATCGCTCGGTAAGGGTGTCTTCACCCCTAATTTCGAGAGTGAAGTGGAGTTGCTATTAGGATGGATGGCAAGTAAAGGCCATCTGTAGATGGAGGCGCCGTTGCCAAAAAAACGTTAACACGGAGCCGGAAGGATATGCAAGCTGAGCGAAACAGTTTGCTACTGTCGTGAAGATTTGTTACTTTTGCGGATTAGAGTTGTGAGGATCATAATATCCGCATCTGACTCCCAAATCGCAACCCCAAAATTGCAACTAAAGATTATGACACTCGAAGAACTGAAAAGGAAGGCGCTGGCTGGTGAGGGCGTAAGTCGAGAGGAGGCACTCTTCCTTGCCGAATATCCTGATCTCGACGCACTATGCGATGCTGCCGATGAGATCACCCGCCAATTCCACGGTACTCAGGTAGACTCCTGTTCGATCGTGAATGCCCGCAGTGGCCTCTGTGGCGAAGACTGCAAATGGTGTGCGCAGTCACGCCATCATTCCACAGGATGCGAGACCTACGACTTCCTCGATGAGGAGGAGGTGATGCGTGCTGCCTGTCTCAATGAGAAAGCCGGTATCCGCCGGTTTTCACTCGTCACGAGTGGCAGGGCTGTGAGCCGTAAGGATGTGGCACGCTACTGCGAACTTATCCGCAGACTCAAGAAAGAGACTGACCTCTATATATGTGTGTCGATGGGCCTTATAGGGGAGGAGGAGATGAAGATGTTGGCCGATGCGGGCGTAGAACGCTACCACTGCAATATGGAGACATCTTCCAAATATTTTCCCAAACTCTGTTCCACCCACTCTCCCGCCGACAAACAGGCCACAATCGAGGCTGCCCGCAAGGCGGGACTCGATGTCTGCTCAGGCGGTATCATCGGAATGGGGGAGACTATGGCCGACCGTATCGACCTCGCACTCGAACTGGCACAGATGGATGTGGACTCCACCCCCATCAATATATTGAACCCCATTCCCGGCACACCGCTGCAGGACACCCCCCTCATCAGCGAGGAGGATATCATGCGGACAGTCGCCACCTTCCGCTTCATCCTTCCTAAGAAAGCCCTCCGCTTTGCCGGAGGCCGTATGCGCCTTAGCCATAAGAATATGCTGCGGATGATGCGCGGAGGCATGAACGGTGTGCTGATGGGCGATATGCTGACCACAGTCAGCAACACCATTGCCGACGACCGCAAACTCTTCGCTGAAGCCGGCCTGGATTTTTAGCGGATAGTCAATAGCTGATTGGGACAGAATGTCATAATGACAAAACGCCATTCTGACAAAATGACAAATTGACACTGTCTCAAATTGACATAAGGGTAAAGAAACTCAAATTTTTATAAAGAACTAACAATGACCTCTCCTGAAAAGAAAGTAAAGTCGGTATTCATGTATGCAGCCGAGGCGGGCATACCGATGGGGCTATATCTGACGGCCATGTCGCTCTGTCTGCTCGGAAGCTTGCGGGTTGGGATATTGCAGATGTTCCTGCTGCCGCTTTTCTTCGGGCTCATCGCCCTGCAGTATTTCCTCATGCGGCGCGTGAGAGACACCGATCCACGCTGCCGCAAGGTAGCTCCGCTCTGGCTCATGGGTATCTATACATTCATCTTCGGCACACTGATTTGCGTACTCATCTCCGATCTGTACGTCATGTGGGTGGAACCGCATTTCATCAACGACTTCATAGCGCAAGCCATAGCGCAGGCGAAGGCCAGCCCCGACCCGTCACAATTGGCAGAACAGACCGACATGCTCCAGACCCTCCTCGACTCCCACATGCTCCCCTCCAGTCTGCGGTTCATAGCCTCCATGGGATGGGCCACGTGCTTCTTCGGAAGTATGCTGTCGCTGCTCATTGCCGGTATCCTGGCGAGCAAGAGAGTTGCGCTCAGCAGCGAATAATCATCTGAAACTTGACATTAAAAAATGGATATATCAGTAGTCATTCCTCTTTTCAATGAGGAGGAGTCGCTTCCCGAACTCGAAGCTTGGATCAGGAGGGTGATGGAGGCCAACGGTTTCTCTTACGAGATTATCTTTGTCAACGACGGTTCCACCGACCGTTCGATGGACGTGATACGCACTCTGGCGGCTGCCAACCCCAACATTCATGCCTCATCCTTCTCTCGTAATTACGGAAAGTCACCGGCCCTGAATGTCGGATTCGGCAGAGCCAAGGGGGATGTCGTGATAACGATGGACGCTGACCTTCAGGACAGTCCCGACGAGATTCCGGAACTCTA
>CAZPQD010000096.1:0-10587 GCA_964588625.1 uncultured Sangeribacter sp.
CGTAGACAGTGGCTGTCCAGGCATTGGAGAAGTCGCGCTGCTGCATGAAGAGCACTGCGCCGAGGATGGCACAGTTCACGGCTATCAGCGGAAGGAACAGACCGAGGGAGTTATAGAGCGAGGGAGAATATTTCTCGATCACCATCTCCAGGATCTGCACCAGGGCCGCGATGACCGAGATGAACATTATGAGGCCGAGGAAGCTGAGGTCGCTGTCGGCATACTGTTCGCCGAGCCAGCTCAAGGCTCCCGGCACAAGCACATACTGGTTGATGCACCATGTGATAGGAAGCGCGATTATGAGCACTGCCGTGACGGCCATGCCGAGGCCGAAGGCGGTCTTCACGTTCTTCGAGACGGCCAGGTAGGAACACATGCCGAGGAAGTAGGCGAAGATCATGTTGTCGATGAAGATCGACCGTATGAATAGATTTAGATTTTCCATTGTTGTCGCTTTGCTTCGCTATGTACTTATTTCTCCTGAAGGTCTTTGTTCTTGGAGCGGTGCACCCAGATGATGCAGGCCACTGTGATTAGGGCCATCGGAGGGAGGATCATCATGCCGTTGTTCATGTAGCCATGCTCATAACACCACGTCGGGATCACCTGGAACCCGAAGAGCGTGCCGCTGCCGAGAAGCTCGCGGAAGAAGCTGACGATGATCAGGATGATGCCGTAGCCAAGGCCATTGCCCACTCCGTCGAGGAAGCTGGCCCAGGGGCCGTTGCTCAACGCGAATGCCTCGAGGCGTCCCATCAGGATACAGTTGGTGATGATGAGGCCGATGAACACCGAGAGCTGTTTGCTCACTTCATAATTGTAAGCCTTCAGCACCTGGTCGACGATTACCACCAGGGCCGCCACCACCACGAGTTGAACGATGATGCGTATGGAGGTGGGAATGGTGGAACGCATGAAGGAGATTATCACGTTGGCGAGGGCCATGACGGCCGTCACGGAGATAGTCATCACAACGGCCGGCTCCATCTTGGCAGTCACGGCCAGAGCCGAGCAGATGCCGAGCACCTGCACGATCACGGGATTGTCTTTCGACAGGGGAGAAGTGAATATCGATAATGCTTTCTTGAAGTCCATGGCTGATGTCAGTTTTTCTCTTCGTTGTTGTTCTGAAGTGTTTTCAGGAAGGCTGCATAAGGCTTAAGTGAGTTCATTAGCATCTTGGAGACGCCCTGACTCGTGATGGTGCCTCCGCTGATGGCATGCACATAGCTTCCTTCGGCCGGTTCCTGACCGGCTTTCACTACTGCTACAGAAGTGAATGCACCATCTTTTGAGAAGACATCCTTTCCGTCAAACTGCGATGCGAATGCCGGTTTTTCAATCTCGGCACCCAAGCCCGGGGTCTCACCCTGATGAGCGAAATATGCTCCGTAGATGGTGTCGCCGTTGGAATCGAACGCCACATAGCCCCAGATCGGGCCCCAGAGACCTGCTCCGTAACAAGGCAGGATATATTTCTCTCCGGCGTCCGTAGTGCATACGAATACGGGAAGCAGACGCTCTGAGTCAGGCTTCTTCACTTCGTTGCCGACGTTGACGTCGAAGGCCTTCACATCGCCATCTATTTTCTTACCTTCTTCATTGACGATGAAGCTCTCCTTGATATGCTTTTCATAAAGATCTCCGATGCTCTGGCCTGGTTCAGCCGTGATGCGGGCAGCCATGAGAATCTGGCGTTTGGTATCATTGTCGATGTTCTCCACCTGACGCGGACGCAGGGCCTGGTACACCACCGAGAGGACGATGCCCACCACGAGCACCAGTACGGAGGCGTAGATCACTGTGTAAGTGTTGCTTTGTCTGTTCATCTCATTCCTCCTTTCTTTTACTGAGCCGACCCGGCATTTAGGCGGCGCATGCGGCGACGCACGTTACTATTGACAACACACCAGTCGATGAGCGACGAGAAGCAGTTCATCAGCAGCACTGCGAGCATTGCGCCTTCGGGGTAACCGGTGTTGTAGCAGCGGATGAGTATCGCTATCACGCCGATGAGGAATCCGTAGATCCATTTGCCTATCTCTGTGCGGCATGCCGTCACAGGGTCAGTGGCCATGAATACGATGGCGAAGGCGAATCCTCCGAGGCACAGCTGCTCCAGGGGCGGAATCATGCTCACGGGATAGAGCGGCGACTGGAAATGATATGCGATGACGCTCATCAGAAGAGCTCCTGCCACGCCAGATGTGATGATTTTCCAGCTTGCGATGCCTGTGGCAAGCAGGATAACCATACCGATGAGTATGCAGAAAGTGGAGGTCTCACCCCAGGAACCGGGGATGAATCCCCAGAAATAATCGGAGAAAGTCAGCGGGTCACCAAGCACGTTGGTGACGGTGGCTCCCGGTTCGCCGGAAGCGAGCTGACCGAGGGGAGTGGCGCCGGTGAATCCGTCGACAGCAGGCTGCGAACCGAGGCTGACAAACACATTGTCGCCACTCATCTTCGAGGGATAGGCGAAGAAGAGGAAGGCACGGGCCACGAGGGCTACGTTAAGGAAATTATAACCGGTGCCACCAAACACCTCCTTGGCAAAGATGACGGCAAATGCAACGGCCACAGCTATCATCCAGCAGGGAGTGTCGATGGGGCAGATCATCGGGATCAGAATACCCGAGACGAGGAAACCCTCCTGGATCTCATGCCCGCGTATCTGCGCGATGGTGAACTCTATGCCGAGACCTACGATATAGGCTGTAAGAATCTGAGGAAGGGCTGCCCACAGGCCATAGAAAAAGAGGGAGAATAGGCCATGATCGGGATCGCCCGTAGCCAACGCATGCTGATAACCGATGTTCCACATGCCGAAAAGGCAGCAGGGCAGCAGCGCGAGCACAACGATGATCATCGTACGCTTCGAGTCATTGCTGTCGTGGATGTGCACTCCCGATTCTCCTGTCTCATTGGGAGTGTAGAGGAAGGTATAGAAACCGTCGAATACGGAGTGGAGTTTCTCAAACTTCCCCCCTTTCTCGAAATGCGGCTTTACCTTGTCGATCTGTTGTTTTAGTTTACCCACTTTGAGTATGTTCGTTAACTTGTTGTTATTGTCTGTCTGTTTCTCTGAAACTGGAATCCATCAGTTGAGCTCCTTGCGCAGTGAGGCAAGACCATCCCTGACGATTTTCTGGAGCTCCATCTTGGATGTGTCCACAAATTCCGGAAGGGCAAAATCTTCGGGAGCCACCTCATATATGCCGAGCTGCTCCATGCGGTCGATGTCGCCTGCGATGATTGCCTTCAGAAGATATTCCGGATATATGTCGAGCGGGAACACCTTGTCATATTCTCCACTGAGGATCATGGCGCGTCGGCCTCCCTTGATGCGCGCATCGAAGGGGAAGGGTTTGTTAAGACCGCGCAGGAAAGCAGGGAAGCTACGCTTCACACTGTATTTCTTGGGATCCATCGAGGCCCAACCCATGAACTCGTCGGCCTGGTCTCCCTCTTCGATAACAGTAACCTGACGGTAGGGCCAGCGCAGGAAACCGGTCTTAAGATCAACTTTCTCACCCGTAAGCACATTACCGGAGATATAGCGCAGATGCTTGCCCGCGATCGGTTCGAAGGGCTTGAGCAGTCCTTCCATGGATATGCCGGCTCCGCAGCTTACGAAGTGAGGATTACGGATTGCCGGACCGGTCACAGCCACTTCCACCATATAGTCAGCATGTCCCTCAGTAGCCATCCGGCCAATGTTGCAGGCAGTGGCGGCATCGAGGGTCCAGACTATCTCTCCTTTGTTGACTGGGACAGTATTTGCAATCTGCACACCGACATTGCCGGCAGGATGCGGGCCCTCCATGATCAGGATTTCTGCAGCTTTAGATGTTATGCCGCTATCCTTACGCAGGGCGAGATACACTTTCCCTTTTGTGAGCTTCTTCAAGGTCTCAAGTCCCTTCTCGAGATACTGGCGGTTGCGTGGTGTGATGATTTCCGGAGCAAGCGGTGAGGAATCGAATCCGGTGACATAGATATCGCGCGGTGTGGATTCCGCTTCGGGCACAATGTCGAAGGGACGCTGGCGCATCATAGCCCAGAGTCCACTCTCCTTGAGGGCAGTGCGGATGCTGATTTCGTCAGTCAGTTCAAAACGGTCAGCTCCCGAGAACCCTCCTTCACGTTTCACTACCACAGCCTCAATATGACGGCGTGCACCGCGGCGTATCTCCGCCACCTCACCATCTACGGGCGAGACGAGCGCAATGCTGTCGGTGTCCTTGTCGCTGAGGAGCCGCTGTCCGGCCTTCACTTTGTCGCCGGGTTTAACTCTTGCTTTCCAGATGTAACCTGGAAAATCATCGGGCACAATCCCGTAGAGAGCTGTCTCGGTATCGTTGGTGAGCTCTGCCTGGGCAGCTCCCGCCAAGGGTATGTCGAGACCTTTCTTGATTTTTATAACGCGTTCCATTACGTGTCTTTTCACCGGCTCGCAAATGCTGCCCTGCCGGTAGTACATGGTTTTGTATTATGATATGAATGACCCCCGTCTCGAGGGAGGCAGGTGTCGTGATATGGTCGTGTGTTGTATTTCCCGCAAAATTACAAAAGATTGTTAATTCCTACAAATAAAAAAACATTCCGCTGCCCGAGGCAACGGAATGTTTTAATCTATCTGTAGGTGTCTGTTTACTTCAGGCCTTCCACGAACTTGGCATATTCAGCATTGTTGGGATCGAACTTGCGGTAGTTGCTGAAATATTCCTTTGCCTTGGCAGTGTCTTTCTTGTCAAGGTAGTAGTTGCCGAGGTAGTTGTAGATTGTCTTCGCGTCGTTCTGGTAGCGCATGGGATCCTCAGAACTGATGAGCAGCTTCCACGCCTCCTCATAGTAAGGAGCGGCCACTGAGGCGATAGCCTCCTTGGAGGCACGCTGCATGGCCACATCCCCCTGGATTTTCTTCGGACGATAGTTTGTGGGGAGGGCTGCCTGTGCCTTGTCGGCATTGGCCAGGGCATCGTTGAAATACTTGTCGCTTGCTGCCAGGTCATTCTCCTGCTTCTTCTGAACGCCTGCATATAAGCAGTAGACAGCCTGCTGGTTGTAGTCGTTGAAGCCGGGTTTTTCTGTCTTGGCGATATACTTGGCGAACTCGTCGGCAGCTCCGGGAAGGTTGTTCTGATCTACGTAGAGCATTGCAAGACGCTTGTTGAAGTCAGCGTTGGTTGGAACCTTGTCAATACCTTCGAGCAGAACCTGCTGAGCCTCATCGAACCTTTTGGCCATCTGGAACTCTTCTGCGATGAGGTTGTAGTCAACGGTAGAGAACTTATTGTCAGGGTTGGCTACGTGCGATGTCCAAAGTTTTTCTGCCATAGGAAGAAGCTGATCCTTCATGGCCGGAATCTGGGCAGCGTTCATGAATTGGAAACGCTGAGCTGTGAAGTTGTTGGGGTTCTGGCTGATGAGGCCTGTGGCGTAGTCATAACCTTTCTGATAGTCACCGCCGTAGAAGAGAAGGAAGGCATAGCGGTCCTCATCCTGCTTGAAGTGGTTGGGGTTATTGACATACTTGGCGTAAGCCTTGGCAGCGTTGGCATAATCGCCGTCGTTGTAGTATGCGTTGGCAATCTCACGCTGAGCAAGTGCTGAATTGGGGTTGAGCGAGAGAAGCTTGTTGAGCATGTCGATTGCATATTTCGGATTGACCTGCGTGAAGAGGTTGGCATACTTCACGTAAGCCTCAACGGCCTGTGGCTCATAGTTGGCGCCCATCTCATACTGGCTGCCGGCGCCGCCCCAGTCTTTCTTGTCATATTTGCGGTCGCCCTCGAAGATGTAGATGTCGGCTTCCTCCATATTGAACTTACGGGCCTTCTCGACTGCTTTCTCAATCTCTTTCTCGTAAGTCACGGGGTCAGCCTCATAGTAGGCCCTTGCGATCGCAATCTGAAGCGATGCATCTTTCTTTCCGCGGCTGTTGGCCTCCTTGAAGAAACCTTCGGCGGCTTTCTTGTCGCCACTCTTGAGAGCAAGCAGTCCCTTTCCGACATAGTTGTAGGGATATTCCGGATCGGCAGCCACACCTTTGTCGAAATAGGAAGCAGCTTCCGCAGCCTTACCATCAAGAAGGGCAATGCGGCCCAGGTAGAAATCGCTCTCGGCAGCGTTGGTTCCCGCAGCGTTCATATTGCGGAGGAGAAGCTCCTTCGCGTTCTCAAACTGGTCGGCTTTGTAGTACTGCACACCGTCCGACTGAGCCTGTGCCATAGCTCCGAGGGCCATGCCCGCGAAGCACACACTGAGAATAGGTTTGAATTTCATCTTTATCTTTGTCTTTGGTTTTATTCCTTATATTCCGTGGCGAGCCAATGGTGCCGGTCAGTTCCATTGCCAGACTCACCTTTCTTCTATAACACATTTCCAGCCCTTTTATTTGAGCCAGACCCCATAATAATCCCTGTTGGAGGGATTCTGCGAGTGCTTCGAGAGCGTTGAAGGGGAAGCGTCACGCAAAATTAACAAAAATTCATAAACCCTCCAAAACTCCCCCACCATTCGAATGCCTTCAACTCACAGAAGTCGTCTCAGAAGGCGAGGAATGACTGTTACAGGGTTATGACGGGATAGTAGCGACCGGATTGATGAGTTTTATTGTACACCTTAAGTTGCTCTTTTTCCAAGGGGTTATTATCTTCAGAGAGACTGAAGTTGATGGGGAGGTAGTAGTAAGAGCGCACTGGGACGCCATTTATTTTAGCGGGTCTCCATTTAGGCATCTTCTTGACAATACGCAATGCTTCTTTAGCAAGGTCTTTGTCTGCTCTTCTTGTAACTCTGACTTCTGATAAAGATCCATTTTTTTCAATGATAAACTTCACCATTACCGTTCCCTCAATTTTATTCTTCCTGGCTGATTTGGGATATTTCAGCTTCCTGTTAATCCAATTTATCATTTGCAGGTCGCCACCTGGAAATTTCGCTGGCTGATGTATCTCTTCCGGCGAGAAAACCTTTTTATCATAGCCTCCTTCAGTTTCCTCAGGAAAACCACCAGGAGGAATGGGATACCGGTTATGGGAATACTCGCAGGTGCGAAATACATCGTCATCATCAGAGGGTTTCCTTTGGTCTTCATAATCCTCTTTATCTTGAGGAGCCACTTTCGCGGTTTTGGAGTTAGAGGAAACCTGAGGCCGAAACTTTATCGGAAAGTTATAATAATATGCGAATGTTTTTCCCAGGTCTTTTGCGGGAGTAAACTTCGGCATTTTTCTTACCAATCGGAAGATTTCTTTAGCGAATGCTGGATCCTGCACCCCCGAGACACGTATCAGCGCTATACTTCCATCTTTTTCAATAAGAAGGGAGCAACTAATAGTGTCTTCTAAGGTCTTATTCTGAAGTTCCTCCGGATACCGGATATCCTTGTCAATCCATTCCCTCATGGCTTTCTTGCCACCGGGAAATTCCGCTGGTTCGTGGGGGTAGACAATAATCTGTTCATTAAGATCTTCCTTAGTTAATTTTCGCTTAGGGATCCTCGACATCTCGTAACTACCCGGAGCTGAACAATAATACTGCCAATTCTTATCCTTCTTGAAAATAGATAAGGCCTCGTCGTTGGCACCAATCTTACTCTGAGTCGCCTCAGTTGCCTGATGGTCTCTTGACTTGGGATAGGCCATCTGCGTCGAGAACAGCAGCACAAAGAAAGCAATGACGATTGGGATTCTAATTCTATTCATGGAGAGATAATATTTTAGTTGAGAAATTTTTCTATGGGGTTTAATCTTCTGGGAGTTTGAAAGTTATTGGTAAGAAGAAGTAGGATCGGACGACTTGGCCATTTTTTTTGGCTGGAATCCAGTTTGGCATATTCCTGATGATGCGCAGGGCTTCTTCATCAAGAGCCTTATCCACACCTCTTGCTATATAGGAATGGGAAATTGAACCGTCTTTCTCTACGACGAATTTCACAATCACCCTCCCCTGAATTTTTTTCTCCAAAGCGGCCTCTGGATACTTTAGAGTCTCTTTTATATATTTCATTAAAGCATTTACCCCACCTGGATAAGCAGCTGTGCTACCCGGGTCAACGTTATTGAATATTTCATCTTCATCTGGTTCTTCTGTTTCTTTAGGATGGTTCCAGTATCGATCATAAGAATATTCACCTGTCCGTATCTCATTATCAGGTTTCTTTTTCTCTTCGTAATCCGATTTCTCTTGAGGAGCTACTATTGTTTTTTTTGAGTTGGAAGTAGTTATAGGACGGAACTTTATATTGAACTCATAATTATATGCGAAGATTTTACCCGCGTCTTTGGCGGGAGTAAACTTTGGCATATTCCTTACCAAGCGGAATATTTCTTTTGCAAATGCGGGTTCATGAACCTCTCCGAGATGAATTTCCGATATACTTCCGTCGCTCTCAACAAGTACTGTGCACCTTATAGTGTCTCCTACTATCTTATTTCCAAGTTCTTCCGGATACCGTATGTTCTTGTCTATCCATCTTCTCAAGGCTTTTTTCCCCCCAGGAAATTCAGCTGGTTCGCTGGGATATATTATAACCTCTTTTGCAAGACCTTTCTCAGCTACTATCTCTGGCAAGTCCTTGATCACCCCGTTATATCTGCGACCTAAATTATAATATTCCCAATTATCCACCTCATCAAATAGGGCACTTATATCTTTCTTCCTATCGGTATTGATCTTAGATGCGTTTACTTCCTGATGGTCAATAGATCTGGAATAGGCCATTTCTGTCGAGAATAGCATTGAGCAGAGAGAAATGACGATTAGGATTCTAATTCTGTTCATGGGAGAGGGATATAAAATCGTTAATCATATTATAGAGGAGAAGAGGAGTAAAGAGAAGTAAGGTGAGGAGAAAAATGAGGAAAGGGGATGAGAGAGGAAGGGTAGGGGTGCCGGTTATTTTTTCTGGGTGGTTCGGTCAACGAGCTGCACCACTCGGGGATTCATGTGGTAGGGGAGGATACCGGTCTTGGAGATGACCTTCTGTCCTACGAACCCTGTCATGAATACGTAGAAGCTATGGAGTAATGTCGAGTTTGATCCTGTCGAGATCATATAAACCTTGCGGAAAAGAGGATATTCTCCAGTGGCGATGTATGCCTGATAAGGTTTGTAGGAGACAGGGCTGAAATCATTGTCAGCATTCGGATTGCTTACTTTGATGATGTTGACTTTATCCGTGAGCTGAGAAGCAATCGTATCATTCTCATTGGAATAATCGGCCATCTTTTTATCCATTGGCACATTCTTTGCCACCGTCAGATCCTCTCCGAGCCAGCTGACACTGATGATGCCGAGGGCATCAGGATCTTTCTTTACTACATCAAAGACCTGTGCGTTGCTTTGCTCAGCGAAGGAATATGTCTTGTCGGAAATGCTCTGACCTGCCGGAAGGAATTTATCACGCAGATAGCTTACAGTAGAACTGCCGGCATTGTCGAACACGAGTTTTATCTTGGTGGTGTCGGCGCCTGCGAGCTGATTCCAGCGAGTGATCTTACCATTGAGAATCTCTCCGATCTCATCCATACTCAGACTGCTCACCGGATTGTTCTTGTTGGCGATTAAGGCAACGGCATCGACCGCGATACAGTTGGTGCGGACCACACGTTTATATTTGGCTTTCATGTACTTGATCTGCTCCTGGGTAAGCTCCTTGGTGACAATGATCGACTGCGTGCGGTCGGCAAGCAACGAGTCGATGCATGCCTGCTCACTCATATAGAAGGGAATGATGGAGGATTCAGGATAAGTATATTCAAACACCTCTATCTCCTCATCAAGTATGGTCTTGAATCCATCGTCGCAGAAGATGCTGGCGCTTCCCTTTGCATATTCGCCTCTCTTGATCTCCCCGCATGAGGATAACCCCACTGCCATAAGAGCAGTGAGCGCAATTGTTCCGATTGATGCTAATCTCAATTTCATAAGAGTCATGGTATGTATAAGGTTGCACCGGAAGCAATCCGGCACAACCGTTATTATTCTTTTATAATCTGTGTGAATGGCTTCCCTTTAACTTTAGTCTAAGTCGATGACGGCTTTTGCTTATCAAAGACAACATCAACGTTTCGCCAAGGGATCAGTTGTTGTTAAGATAGAGTCGATACCCTCTCCAGAGTCCGTAAGCGATGAGGATGGAGCCAACCACTACGCTTACCGTGTGGTCAATGATGACATCAAACTGACGCCAGAGGATAAACAGCAATCCAACTGCGATATATACAATTACCATTATGATGCCGAAAGTGAGGCGTGCGCCCTTGGGAGCCTGTGTTTGCTCACGAACGCTTTTTCTTTCTCTATTGTTACCTTCCATAACTTTAAGTTTTTGATGTTCTTTACTTTTTTAACAATCATTAGCCAAAGCGGTTCACTCCCCTTCAAATTTCATCATACCATTAACGCTGATTTCGATTCTCATAACCCATTAATGAGAAAACGAGACAGGCGTCGCTGAGAGCGACGCCTGTCCGATATAAGTGTCAGTATTTGGTGATTACTGGTTCTGGAGTTTGAAGGTGACGGGGAGGTTGAAGTAAGAGCGCACGGGCTGACCGTTGTTCTTACCGGGCTGCC
>CAZPQD010000097.1:0-10521 GCA_964588625.1 uncultured Sangeribacter sp.
AGTTCGGCACCAACTGGAGCAACTACTCCTGGTTTGTGGGCGACATCTTCGGCGCTCCGCTGGCTATCGAGGGTCTGCTGGCCTTCTTCATGGAGTCCACGTTCGTGGCCGTGATGTTCTTCGGCTGGGGAAAAGTGAATCCCAAGTTCCATCTTGCAGCCACCTGGCTGACAGCCATCGGCGCCAGTATCTCGGCACTCTGGATTCTCGTGGCCAACAGCTGGATGCAGTATCCCGTGGGCATGGAGTTTGATCCGGCCCAGATGCGCAACGTGATGGATGATTTCTGGGCCCTCTTCTCGGGAGTGGCCATCAATAAATTCCTCCACGCCACACTCAGCGGGTGGGCCCTCAGCGGCGTCTTCGTCATTGGCGTCAGCTCCTGGATGCTGCTCAAGCGCCGCAACCGCGAGTTTGCCATCCGCTCCATCAAGGTGGGCGCATGGGTGGGTCTCATCGGTCTGCTGCTCACCATGTGGACCGGCGACGGTTCCGCAGTGGAGGTTACCCGCACTCAGCCCATGAAGCTGGCAGCCATGGAGGGCCTCTACCGTGGCAGCTCGAGCCAGAGCATAGTGGCGGCCGGCCTCGTCAATCCCAACAAAAGCTGGGACAATGCCGAGGATGAATATCTCTTCGACATCAGCATCCCTTACGGTCTTTCCATCCTTGCCAAGCATGATCCGCAGGCCTTCGTGCCGGGTATCAACGATATCATCGACGGCATCGACGTGAATGCAGCCGGCGACACTATCAACACTGTCAGCTATGCCGAGCGCATCGCCCGCGGAAAAGCAGCCCATGCCGCGCTGCGTGACTTCGACAAGGCACGCACTTCCGGCGACGCTGCCCTTGAGGCCGACGCACGTGCCCGCCTGATGAAGGATTACCCATATTTCGGTTATGGCTATTTCGACAGCGTAGGCGAAGCAGTGCCCCCTGTGGCCATGACTTTCTACAGCTTCCGCATCATGGTTATCCTCGGAAGCTATTTCCTCGCTTTCTATCTGCTTGTGCTCATAGCTGTCTACTGGAAACGTCTCCGCATCGAAGATACCCGCTGGCTCCAGATCCTGGCCATCATCTCCGTGCCTTTCATGTGGGTTTGCTCCGAGGCCGGATGGGTTGTGGCTGAAGTGGGCCGTCAACCCTGGACAGTGCAGGATCTGCTTCCCACCCGCGCGGCGATCTCCTCGATTCCCGCCTCTTCCGTGATCACAACTTTCTGGCTCTTCGCCGCCATCTTCACTATCCTGCTCGTGGCTGAAGTGAGCATCATGATGCGCCAGATAAGCAAGAAATCTACCACCAATCTTCAAACTGCTTACTAATGACATTAGAATATCTTCAGAACTACTGGTGGGTACTGATATCCATACTCGGAGCAGTGCTCGTGTTCCTGCTATTCGTGCAGGGCGGACAGTCGATGCTCCTCACAGCGCGCACCAAGGAGCGCCGCGACCTGATTGCCAACAGTATGGGGCGCAAGTGGGAACTTACGTTCACGACCCTCGTGGTCTTCGGCGGAGCCTTCTTTGCTTCCTTCCCGCTTTTCTATTCCACGAGTTTCGGCGGAGCCTACTGGCTCTGGGTGCTGATCCTCTTCACTTTTGTAGGTCAGGCTGTCAGCTATGAATACCGCCGCAAGAAGGGCAACCTTTACGGCACGGGATTCTATGACTTCCTCCTCTTCCTCAACGGCACCGCAGGGTGCATCCTTCTCGGTGTGGCGGTCGGGATGTTCTTCTTCGGAGGCGATTTCACTGTCACCCGGGGCAATCTGCTCGACTCACAGTCGCCGGTGATCTCCCGCTGGGGTGAGGGCCATGGATTCGAGGCAATAATCTACTGGAAGAATCTTGTGCTCGGCGTAGCCGTGCTTTTCCTCGCCCGCACCATGGCGTGTCTCTACATGATG
Source organism: uncultured Sangeribacter sp. (assembly GCA_964588625.1). Taxonomy (GTDB): domain Bacteria; phylum Bacteroidota; class Bacteroidia; order Bacteroidales; family Muribaculaceae; genus Lepagella. The sequence goes on from CAZPQD010000097.1 coordinate 1,919, forward strand.
AACAATATCTCCGAAGACCGCTCTTTCTTCGCATCGCTAAGGTCAGGTGCCCTCTACAACGGCGTGCTCTTCCTCATATTCTTCCTCTGGTTTCTTGCACTGCTGCTTACAGCCGATGGATTCACCGTCACCACGGATGCTTACGGCGCCAATAAGGCTGTGGCCGTGGAAGAGTATCATTATTTCCACAATTATCTTCGCGTATGGTGGGGCGGAATCCTTCTTCTTGCGGGCGTCGTCATGGTGCTTTATGGCCTTGGACGCAGCGTCTTCGCAGAACGCTACACCGGCGGCATATGGTGGGTAGGTCTGGGTGTGTTCCTCGTGGTGTTCAGCCTCTTCCAGGTGGCTGGCTTCGGAGGCGGAGCCTACTATCCTTCGCTCAACGACCCCATGAGCTCACTCACAGTGCGCAACAGCAGCTCTTCAGAGTTCACCCTCAAGGTGATGAGTTGGGTATCGCTCATAATTCCTTTTGTCCTCGGATATATCTGGCTCGCCTGGGCTTCCATCGACAATCAGAAGCTGAGCACATCCGAACTCGAGGAATCCTCCCACAAGTATTGACAAGTATTGACAAGTATTGACCATCTGAGAATTGACTGTCCTTCATACGCCTGTCTGCTGCACTCTCTCCTACAGACATGGAATTTTATAAGGATACTCAACATAACACAGTCACGAATTGAAGGTGTCCCGTCAGCGCGGGGCACCTTCTGAAATGAAAAGCAAAATGGAGAAAAGCAAAGAAAGCAAGGAAGTGACATCCGGAAGCGTGAATTCCGGTGGCCACGACCGCAAGCTGTACTGGCAACTCTTCGCCACATTTTTCAAAATCGGAGCCTTCACTTTCGGAGGCGGCTGGGCCATGATCTCCATCATCGAGAGGGAGATCGTCGACAAGCATGGCTGGATCGAACGCGCCGACTTCCTCGACCTCCTGGCAGTGGCTCAATCTCTGCCGGGCATCCTGGCAGTCAATATCGCCACTGCCGTAGGCGATAAGCTACATGGCATGCGTGGAAGCGCTCTCGCATCCTTGGGCACTATCCTTCCCTCATTCCTGCTCATCCTGATCATTGCCATCTTCCTGACGCCTGATATGATTAAGAACAATCATACCATCTCGGCGATATTCATGGGTATCCGTCCTGCCGTGGTGGCTCTCATCATAGCTCCGGTCATCACTTCGGCAAAGGCCGCCAAGCTTCAATGGCGCACCGTCTGGATTCCCTTCATCACGGCCCTTATGATATCAATCGATATGGGCGTCATCTCCTCTCCTATCCTCTATATAGTTCTCGGAGCCCTCGGAGGATTTGCAGTCTGGAAATTATCAACCCGCAGAAAAACCGCAAAATGAATAATATTTACGTCCAACTCGTCTGGGCCTATATCAAGATAGGCATCTTCGGCTTCGGCGGAGGCTATGCCATGCTTTCGCTTGTGGAGAAATCTGTCGTGGGTCCCGGCTGGATATCCGAAACAATGTTTACCGACATTGTCGCAATCTCTCAGATGACTCCCGGTCCCATCGGCATCAATTCGGCCACATATATCGGCTACGTAGCCCCCGGAACTGTGGATCCCGCTTTCTCCGGACCCGCCTGGGGTCTGTTAGGAAGCGTGCTGGCCACACTTGCCGTGGTACTTCCGAGTTTCTTCCTTGTGCTCTACAGCAGCCATTTCATCCGCAAGCATCACGAGAGCGGTGCCATCAAGGCCATCTTCAGCGGACTGCGTCCCGTAGTGGTGGGACTGATCGCCTCGGCAGCCATCATGCTTATGAACAAGGCCAACTTCAATCCCAACGGCATCGACTGGCAACTCTGGAGCAACATAGGCATCTGCGCCGCCGCATTCTGCCTTGTCTTCTTCCCCATCCCCTGGAAGGGTAAGAAAATCAAATTGCACCCCATCCTGGTCATTATCCTCGCCGGAATCACCGGCCTCATCCTTTATTAATTCCTTCGCAGGTAATAAAATCCCTTCGCGCAGACAATAAAATCGGTGGCGGTTAATAAAATCCTTCGCAGGTAATTAGATCCGTTGCAAGTCATTAATTAAATTCCATGCAAGACATCCAATCAGAAGACAAAGGATTCGCCCGCAGCGGCGACTCCGGAGAATATAAGGAAGCCCTCGATTATCTTTACAGCCAGCTTCCCATGTTCTCACGCACAGGCGGGGCTGCCTACAAACCCGGATTGCAGACGAGCGAATGCCTCGACGAATATTTCGGCCATCCTCACCGTCGGTTCCGCAGCATCCATATCGCCGGCACCAACGGCAAGGGGAGTTGCTCTCACACTCTGGCAGCGATGCTCCAGGCCCAAGGTTACCGCACGGGCCTCTACACCTCCCCGCATCTTGTGGATTTCCGTGAGCGCATCCGCGTCAATGGGGAAATGATACCGCGCGAGGCTGTAGTGGATTTCACCCGTCGCTGGCAGGCCTGCGACTATGACGGTCATCCCTCCTTCTTCGAACTGACAATGATGATGGCCTTCGACTGGTTTGCACGCAGCGGTGTTGATATTGCAGTAATCGAAGTAGGCATGGGCGGACGCCTCGACTCCACCAACATCATCACTCCGGAAGCTTGCGTCATTACCAACATATCGCCCGACCACATGCAGTTTCTCGGCGACACCCTCGAGAAGATTGCAGCCGAGAAGGCAGGAATCATGAAGGCGGGTATCCCGGTGGTGGTAGGAGAGGCTGAAGGAGGAGTGCGTGAAGTGTTCCGTGAGACTGCCGAACGCGTAGGTGCACCAATCCGTTTTGCCGAAGAACCCTCATTGCTTACCTCCGCCGAGAGAATCCCGGAAGGGGGGTGGAAATGCTTCTCCCCGCTTTTGGGTCATTTCAAGGCTGCCTTGGCTGGCGATTATCAGCTTAAGAACATCAACACTCTGCTTAGCGCAATTGAGATGCTTAGGGGTGTGGGAATAGAGATTTCTGACGAGGCTGCCCGCCGAGGATTCGCGGAAGTGGAGACGCTCACAGGTCTTTGCGGACGCTGGACGCGTCTTGCAGACCGACCGCTGACCATCTGCGACACCGGGCACAACGAGGCGGGACTGAAAAGCAATATGCGTCAGCTTGGCGAACTGATGGAAACGCGAAGCGGAGCGAAACTGAGGATGGTGATGGGATTCGTAGCTGACAAGGACCTCGACCATATCCTCCGGTTGCTCCCCCGGGAAGCAGTTTATTATTTCTGCAACGCCGCCATCCCACGGGCCCTACCGGCTCATGAACTGGCGGAGAGAGCTGCCGCTGTCGGGCTTCACGGCACAACCATCCCTGACGTAGCTGCAGCCTACGCCGCCGCCCGCGCCGAAGCCGCGCCCGCCGACATCATCTACATCGGCGGCTCCACGTTTGTCGTAGCAGACCTATTGGCAATTAGGAATTAGGAATTAGGAATTATTGAGCGGCTCCAATTCCTAATTCCAAATTCCTCATTCCTAATTATTCCTAAAGCCTCTTCGAGGTGCGGGCTCCGAGCTCGCGGAGGCGTTCGGCGCGGGCGATGAGGCTCTGGCTGCCGGAGTTGAGGTCGTGGCAGCAATCCTCATAGGCGCGCTGGGCTTTCTGCAACGCTGCCTCTATGGCAGCGAAGTCGTTGGTGAATTTCACGAAGCGATCATAGAGCAAACCGCCGAGTCGCGCTATCTCCTGGGCGTTGCGGTTCTGTCCTTCCTGACGCCACATCTGGCTGACGAGCAACATGACCGAAAAGAGATGCGCCGGAGAGACAATGGTCACTTTCCGATCGAAGGCGTATTTCCATAGTGTGTCGTCAAGACTGAAAGCGAGTGTCCATGCACTGTCGTTGGGCACAAACATCAGCACCTGATCGGCGGCGTTACGGAAGAGCATCTGATATTTCTTTGCCGCCAATTCGTCGATATGCTTCTTCACCGACTCTAAATGGCGCGCGGCAGCCCGACTGCGCTTCGCGTCATCTTCCGCCTCATGATATTCAGCAAAAGCTGTGAGGGAGACTTTGGAATCGATTACGAGCAGACGGTCTTCGGGAAGCATCACCACAATATCCGGGCGCAATCCTCTTCCTGTGTCGGAATCGCGAAGTGACTTTCCGGATTCGTCGGAAGCCGGCTGCACCCTGAAATTCACATCGCGGCGCAGTCCGGCAGATTCAAGCAGCGACTCAAGCACCATCTCACCCCAATCGCCCTGCACTTTTGAATTGCCTTTCAAGGCAGAAGCCAAGTTGCGGGCCTCCTCCCCTATCGAGACGTTGAGCGACATGAGCCTATCTATCTGGTCGGAAAGACTCTGGCGAGAGGCATTGTCGCGTATGAAAGAGTCGTCGACAGCCCTGCGGAACTCTCCAAGCTGCTCACGCAGCGGACGAAGTACGGCGTCAATCTGGGAAGTGTTGGTGTCGCGCAGCGTCTCCATCTGCACACGCATTGTCTCAGCGGCAGCGTTGCGGAATTCCATGGTGGCCGTGCGTCTCTCTTCCTCCGCACGATGTTCCAGCTGCATCGAGAGGTCTGTGATACGGCGCAAGGCTTCCTCAAGACGCTCACGCGACTGCCTCAGCTCCTCACCCAAAGCAGCCTCACGGCTGCCGGAAAGCTGCCGTTGCGATGAGAGACGCCAGAGCAGAATCCCGCACATCACGAAAGTTAGCAGCACCAGTGCCGCCATTATATAAAGTTCAGCTGCCATCTTCTCCCGTCGTTTTTTAAAGTCTTCTTTTATTAAGTCTTCTATTTCGCCTCTTGCTCCAATGCCCTCTTGGATTTTCCAAAAATGAATCCTCCACCGTTCTTCATAAAATCCTTATGGATAATCGCGTCAAACTCGGGTGAGATCCATACGGTGGAGTCCATCATCACGAGCATGGCAGGCAGTTTACGTTTAGCCAGCATCTTTTTAGCCGACTCGAAGCCCATCGCCATGCAGGCTGTTGCATAGGCATCTGCCTCGCCGCAGGTCCGGGCCACAACAGTGGCGGATATGACATCGGTCTGCACCGGTCTTCCCGTAGTGGGAGAAATCGTATGACCGTAATTCCCATTCTTCCCCTTACGGAGGTTGCGGTAGTTGCCGGAAGTGGCTACGGCGCTGTCACGGAGATTTATGGCACACAACCTTTCATGTATGGGAACATAAGGTGAAAATATAGGTTTATCCACGGATATTGTCCAAAGTCCGGAGGGTCCCTTTCCTTTTGTAGCAATCTCACCCCCGATCTCGACCAGCCAGTTTTTCACTCCGTTGCGGCTCAGCATCTCGCCGACGGCATCACAGGCGTATCCCTTGGCCACAGCAGAAAAATTGAACTGCACCCCGGGATGCTTCTTTATCAGCATATCATCCTGAAGGTAAGTGAGGTTAAGGCCGACAAAGCGAAGGATGGAATCCACGCGAGCCGTATCGGGAGTGGCTGTATGCCCGGGTCCGAATCCCCAGGCCGTGATGAGCGGCGACAATGTGGGATCAAAATAGCCCCCGCTCTCCTTCCATATCTTATCCGATATCGACCACACTCTTTTGAAATGGCTGTCAACTACCACTGAGTCGGAAGCATTCACTTGAGATACAAGCGAGTTCTTATCGAACACCGACAAAGATTTACCCACCTCTTCCAGAGTTTTTACCACAGAGTCCGTCAATGATTCCGTACCCTCGAACACAATATGGTAGGATGTATTCCAGATCAATCCATCCTGTATGAGATACTCCCTACGGACCTTGCAGGAGACGAGCATACAGACCACAACCGGAAGCATGGCGGCCAAAGCCGCAGACCTTAAATGAGACATGTGTTGAAAAAATTTTTTACAAAGTTAGTAAATATCCAAAAATATTTCGTAACTTAGCGTCGAATTAAAACAGAGGGCTTATGAAAGAATCCTTTATCTTCCTTGCAGAGGGCTTCGAGGAAATCGAGGCGCTCACTGTAGCCGACATCCTGCGCCGCGCAGGGATGCCGGTAAAGACTGTATCCATAACGAGTGCACTGCAGGTAACGGGTGCACATGGCATCACCGTGACAGCCGACGTGCTCTATGACAACACCCTGTTCAAGGATCCGGCATGGCTGATCCTTCCCGGCGGCCTCCCCGGCGCCTCCAATCTTGCGGGTTTCGCTCCGCTCCGCGGACTGCTGGAACGCCAGAAGAAGAGCGAGACGGGACGCATCGCCGCCATCTGTGCCGCCCCGGCTGTGGTGCTCGGCGAAGCCGGCCTGCTCGATGGGGAAAAGGCTACGTGCTATCCCGGTTTTGAGGAAAAACTCCTGGGCGCCGAGTTCGTAGACTGTCCTGTGGTGGAAAGCGGCAAATTCGTGACGGGCAACGGTCCGGCCAACGCCATGGTCTGGGCACTCACCATTGTGAAGGTCGACCAGGGCGTGCAGCAGGCCGACCAGGTCGCTGCCGGACTTCTCTTCCACGAGAAAGCCGGAATCGGATCTTGCAATTTCTTCGGATAATGGCAAAGAAATCTGCAAAGAAAAAAAATGAGGGATCGGAGGTGATGCCGTCGGGCGTCGACTCCGATCTCTATTATGTCGCAGCCAAAGAGGGGGAAGGAAGACTCACTGAGAAGATGAGCCGGTTTCTGGCCTTTCTGCGCCCAGTCAGCAATGCGGAGCAGGCACGCGAGTTCATCCGCGAACTTCAGAACAGCTATCACGACGCGCGGCATGTATGCTGGGCCTACGTTGTGGGTGAGGATGGCGAGGAATATCAGCTAAACGACAACGGCGAACCCTCCGGCACAGCTGGGCGCCCCATACTCGGTCAGATAAGGAGCGCAGGAGTGACCAATGTCTGCATCGGGGTAGTTAGATATTTCGGCGGAATAAAGCTCGGGACCCCGGGTCTTACGGCTGCCTACAAAGAGAGCGCGCGACTCGCACTCGAGGATGCCGGAAAAAGCGAACGCCGACGCCAGACGCTCATCAGCATCGAATATCCTTACGAACAGACAGGAGCCGTCATGAAACTCATAAAGGCCATGAATCTCGAGGTGGCAAATCGTCAGGTCGACAATATTTCAAGATTGGAACTTAAGGTAGACAAAAGTCTGGCCGATGAGGCGCGGGAGCGTCTCGGGAAGCTCGGAAGGGTGGAATAAAAATGCCGTTTTCTTAAAAAATAGTGACCCTTTGCATAAAATTAACCCTCCGAAGGCATCTAATCCAAAAAAAATTACGATATTTGCAAAGCTAAAAAAATAGCAGAAAGCACATCCCGCAAGGATGTGCAGGCAATCTTCATTCACGAAGAACGCAAAAATAAGGATTTTGCGTCATTTTGTCATTGATTGCGCTTTGCAAGCACATTGATGGGAATGCGCCCAATCCTTTTGGGTATGTATCGTCAGCATGACGAAAGAACCCGGCCAATAAAAGCACTGCTTCAGCAGAGCTACGAAATAGAGAGTATTAACAAATAAAAATCAATCATCATGCCCAGCGGAAAGAAAAGAAAAGGCCACAAGATGGCTACCCACAAGCGCAAGAAAAGACTGAGAAAGAACCGTCATAAGAAGAAATAAAAAAGGACGGAGCCGCCGCAGGCGGACTATTCTCCACCTTCGGCGGCAGCCCGTCTAAGACGGTAGTCATCACAAAAACGACCACAAAGAACAGACAGGCAGGGACGCCATCCTTCAGGCTCCCGCCGATGTTTGTTCTTTTTTTTTCTAAACATCAAACGAAAGGCTTTCTCCAATAATCAAATGGAAAAAGCTTCATCATCACATGAAAAGCGAATTAATAGTAGACGTACAGCAGAAAGACATCTCGATAGCGTTGCTTGAGGACAGCCGTCTCGTCTCGCTTCAGAAGGAGAGCCGCAACATAGCATACGCTGTGGGCGACCTCTATCTGGCGAAGGTGAAAAAGCTGATGCCCGGTCTCAACGCTGCATTTGTCGACGTAGGCTACGAAAAAGACGCTTTTCTCCATTATCTCGATTTAGGTCCGCAGTTCAGCACCTACAGCCGCTTCCTCGAGGAAGCGATGACCGACAAAAAGAAGGTGCCGTCGATCTCGAAGATCAAGACCGAGCCCGACATTCCGAAACAAGGGACCATCACCGACATTCTCAAACCCGGACAGCAGCTGCTCGTGCAGATAGCCAAAGAGCCCATCAGCTCAAAAGGTCCGCGACTCACGACGGAAATCACTTTCACCGGCCGATACATGGTGCTCATCCCCTTCGGCAACAAGATTTCCATATCCCAGAAAATCAAAAGCACAGAAGAAAAAATAAGACTCCGCCAGCTGATTGGCAGCATCAAGCCGAAGGGATTCGGCGTAATCGTGCGCACATCGGCGGAGAATAAGAGAGTGGCCGAACTCAACAATGAGATGCGCACTCTCGTAAAGTGCTGGGAAGAGTCGATAGCGAAGATGCAGCGCAGCCAGCCCCCGGCGTTGATCTATGAAGAAGACTCGCGGGCAGTAAGCGTGATACGCGACATCTTCAGCCCCACATTCGAGAATATCTACGTCAATGAAGTAGAGACATTCACACAGATTCAAAACTATGTCAGCCTTATCTCCCCGGAGAATAAGGAGATTGTGAAGCTCTACAGCAAGGACATCC
>CAZPQD010000098.1:0-10390 GCA_964588625.1 uncultured Sangeribacter sp.
CCGACTTCACCAAAAACCGGAACAAGAAAGACAAATCCACAAAGAAAAGCAGCAAGGCAACAAAAAGGAAAGATAAAAAAGAGAGAAGCCGCAGCAAAGCAGCTTCTCCCAATGTTCCCCCTCGTGATATCCTCTCAGATACAATAAAGTAAGTCAGTGAGAGTAGGCAGGTAGTGAAACAGGCAGGAACAAACGTTATTGTTGATTACTCGAGGTATCCGTGTGGTTCCATGCTCAGGCTGTCAATCATAACACCTTCGTCATTGAATACCTTGAGGAAAGAGAATCGGCCTCCCTCTCGGAAATAGCGGTAAGAGGCAAAGATAAGGAAACATTCCTCCGGAGTTTGCCCCACGTATCCGGCAGTTGACGGCACTTCCCAAGCTTTCCTCTCGGGCAGATCAATCACATATGAGAAAACATTTCGTGCATCCGGCACCCCTGAGACTATTATCCGGTCCTCACCTGGAAGGATCACAACCTCATCGGCTGCAGGTATCGAATCAATGGATACCGGCACAAAACGGTTGCCTAAGGCTTTATAGTTATAATCCGTCGGATCCGACATCGTCCTTAGAAGCATATCTTCCTTTCCGGTATTTTTGTCACGTATCCAAAGTTCCACAATGTCACTCAGCTCCGTAGAGCCAATCTTCCGTGAAAGAATCTCTATGTTTTCACCATGGGCCAGTACATCTTTATCATGGCTATCAGCCTCGTCATGCCCCATGCATCCCAAAGGCAAAAGTAGCATAGCAAGAGTAACAAACATCACAAAACTTTTCATGATACAAGTTTGAGTACCTGGCTTACATTCTGTTTTGTCACGGAATTCTTAATGGCCTTGGCTCTTTCAGAATCCTTGGAAAGTCCTCCCTTACCTTCTGCGTAACAATCGGCATAGCGATTGGCGGCTGACTCAGTCATTTCGCCAGACTCATAAGCATCCTTATAAAATGAGACGGCTTTAGAGTAATCCTGTGGGACTCCGCGACCTTCGTAATACATGTCACCCAAAGCGGACATAGCCTCTCCATTACCTTTCTCGGCAGCTTCCGTGAGATAATCCAAAGCTTTCGCCATATCCTTGTCTACTCCTTTGCCGGCTTCATAGATCATGCCAAGGAGATATAGGGCCTGAGCATTGGTTTTGGAAGCCGCCTCAAGCATCTTGATCCCCTTCTTATAGTTTTGTTTCTTATAATTGGCATTCACCAACACGGCAGCCTGCATTATCTTTCCGTCAGCGATCTTAGCCTTCTCCACTGTCTTGAATTGCTTCATCGCATCCTCGAAATCACCGGCTTTATAGAGCTTCATACCTTTGAGATAGCTCACAAAAGGAGAATCAGGAATAGAGTCTTTCAGCAGACGTTGCATTGCCCTTTCATAGCCTCCTCCAATTGCATCTGCATAATGATGGAGGGCTCCGTTATAGTTTATGGGGGCACCTTTACCCTCACGCAGGCATTCGGCAAGAGCCCACTGGGCTTCCGGTACGTCGAAGGCGGCAGCTCGGCGATACCATTTAACGCCTTGCTCCTCGTTTTTCACAACACCATCACCCGCCATATAACATTTACCCATGTAGTACATCGCTTTCGGGAAACCGCCCTCGGCAGCCTTTAGAATATAGTTTGAGCCTTCTTTCTTATCAGTCTTCACTCCTTTGCCTTCCACAAGCATTTTGCCGTAGTAATACATACAGGTAGGCTCGCCCTTCGCTGCACCTTTTTTGAACCACGCAGCAGCCTCAACAGTTTTCTTGCCGTTGAGCAGCAACAGACCAAGGTCTCGTTGCGCATCTGCGCTGTTACGGTTGGCAGCATCTGTAAGGTACGTTGCGGCCTTGGCATCATCCCTATCTGTGCCTATCCCTTTCTGGTAGCAGGAGGCAAGCACCATATCAGCAAAGACATTTCCCTTCTTTGCCCTGTCGGCCATTTGGGAAAAGAGGGCCTTATTTCCCTTTTTGATGGAGCTAAGATAGAGTTGCACAGCCTTCACTGAGTCAGCATGAACCCCATGACCCTTCTGGTAACAGAGGGCCATATTGCCGATGGCCTTGGCGTTGCCCTGCTGGGCCGACTTAGCCCACCATTGGATAGCCTCCTTATAATTTTTGTCGACATGCCGACCTAAATAATACCAGCCGCCCACCTCATTTTGGGCGTTCGCATTGCCCTGTCTGGCGAGTGTCAGAATTTTCTTAATGCTGTCAGTGGCCTGTTCAAGGCTATTTTTTGCCGACACTGACATTGAAGTTACGGCGCATATAGCCGCAATCATCAACAAAGCTTTCAATCTTTTCATAATAGTTTGGAGTCAGGCATCAATAATATCCGACACATCGACATTGTCGAGGTCATCAGTCATCACGTCATCGGCAAGGAGATCCTCATCCGAATAATCCGTAGTGAGGTCGTTTGCATAATCCAGGATAATATCATCCTCATCATCAATATCTATGTCGATCCCTCCATCAGCCAGTGTTGGATCGTCAGGGTCGGAGACATCCTCCAATCCAAGAATCGGTTCCTCATCAATAGTGGCATCCGCAATCTCCTCATCAGAGAGTTTGATGTCATCAGGATTGATCTCCGTTGGCTCTACGGCCTCCTGCACGAGTGCCGGTTTCTCTTCAGAAGCAGGAGTCTGCTCCGAAGCAGAAGCATTATGGAGAGGGGGTTGAACTGTAGGAGGCACATCATGATCCACCATAGCCTCCACGCCTACGGCAGCCGCGACTCCTACTGCGGCAGCTCCACCGAATGCTGCGGTCTTTCCTGCCACATCCTTCATCCGGGCTTTCTTAGCCTCCTTCTTTTCCTGCATCTCGTTTTCAGGATCGAGATTGATATTTTCAGTATCCATAACAAAGTCTGTTTTATTGGTTTACATCGCGAAATTACACTATTCCCTCCATCCCATCAAATATTCCGTCACATCCTGTATGAACCCTCGGGATTCCTTGACGAATCATATAGGGCAAGTCAAAATGACCGGTTCACATACAGCTATTACAATACCTAAAATCCTAATCTATTTTTATTGAGTTCTGGATAAGCACGCATCGAGTTGCTGCTGGAGAACCTTGATCTTATTCTCAGCGGCATTCAATCTTCTTACCAGTATATCTCCTTCCTCATCAGTATATTTTGGTCTTATCGCATACTTAGATTCTTTTACATCTGCCAACTCCTTTTTAGTAGAAGCAAGCATATTCTCCAATTCATTAATTGTATCACTTGACTTGGCTAAGCGATTTACAAGCTCGTCGCCCTTTTCATCCGTATATTTGGGAACCGGGACAGCTTCAAGCCTCTTAATCTTTGTGTTAGCCTCATCAAGCTGCTTCTCAAGCATACTGACCTTATCATTAGCTTGGGTCAAAAGCCTTACAAGTTCATTTATACTATTGTTTCCATCCTTAGGGTTGCCAGCAAAATCATTTTCCTTTTCCTCCAATTTTACTACATACGTAAGTTTCTCGGAAAACTTGGGATATTTGAAATCTTCGCATTTAATGGTTAACGGAAGGTGTTTGTCAAAATACAATTGAACTTGCTTCGTACCGTCGGAAAGATAAATCCATGTCTCCAATCCCTTACGTACCAAATCGCCAATTACGTTCCCTTGTGCCTCTTTCAGCCTATCATTAGCTTGCACTTTCAAGACCGCACACATTTTACCGTCGGCCCCGACTCTTGATGTCTCAGAACTCCAACCCGTAAGGTCAGTGACTACCTGCTCAAAGCTCTTCACTTCATAATCTTGAGCGTTACCCATTACATGACTAACACTCAATAAAAAGATGACAAAGAATCCAATTTTATTCAAAAACACTTTCATAGCAACACAAGAAGATTAATAAACAAACATGCGCTGGGGCAATCATAACATAATGGACTTAATGATTCTGTAATCCAAAAGTAATAGGAAGTGTAAAATATGCTCTAACAGGCCTACCATTATTATTTCCTGGTTTCCATTTAACCTCATTCATTTTTTTTACTACTCGAACAGCCTCCTTCTCCAAATCCTTATCACCATTTGGTAGATCAACCCTAACTTCACGTTTTTTTCCAGACTTTGAAGTCACACTTTCCATCCTATAGCATTTTGATGAAACAACCTTTATCCCTGAAATACTTCCATCTCTCTCCACCACAAATTTAACAACGATTCTTCCTTGTATATCATTTTGTTGGGCATATTCCGGATATCTAATATTATTTTGCAACCACTGCGTCAGAGCCGCGGTTCCTCCCGGGAATTCAGCTGGCTCTTCAACCGCAACAAAAATTTCGTCATTAGATTTTTCTTTCTCTTTGGATAATTCTTCAAAACACTCTAAATACTCTAAAGCGTTCCGCGCATCTGTATTTCCTTGTTTCGCACTATCACGGAACCAACGTATCGCCTCGGAATTATCCAAAGCAACTCCTTTGCCGAATCGATACATTCTTCCAAGGTCGTACTGTCCCTCATCATTATCCTGTTCCGCACTCTTGCGGTACCAGCGAACTGCCTCGATATAATCCTGACTGACTCCTTGGCCATCTTCATACATTTTTCCAAGATGGCACTGAGCAACCGCATTACCCTGCTCCGCACTCTTGCGGTACCACCGTACTGCCTCGGTAAAATCCTTTGAGGTTCCTTTGCCGAGGTTATACATATAGCCCATATAAAATTGTGCCTCTGCGTCATCAGTTATATAATTGAACAAAGCAAAGGCCTTGTCGTAATAGCCTCCATTAAATGCCTTCACAGCCTCATTAAGAATTTCCTCTTTCGGGGTATTGGAGGCAATTGACGGGGCAGTTATCTCATCGGTGGTATTGTTCTTTGGAGCAGCATCTTCCAGTCTTACGATGTAGACCATCTGCTCGGTGAGCTTGGGGTAGTTGTAGTCGTCGAAAGTGAGCTCAAGGGGGAAGTGATTCTCAAACATGAGCTTCACATTTTTTGTGCCATCGGTGAGATACACCCATGTCTCCATCCCTTTCTGAACCAACGGTCCGAAGACATTTCCCTGCACTTCCACAACCCTGTCAGTTGACTGCACCTTCAACACAGCACACTTGTGACCATCAAAGGCTGTGCGGGAAGTCTCCCCCGAACGAGCCGTAAGATCAGTGACCACCTGTTCAAAGCTCTTCACCTCAAAATCTTGTGAATATACGGTAAGAAAGAATCCTGAAAGAAATACCATTATGGCAATTCCTCTTAAATAGAGATTCATCATATTCCTCTCTCTTTTAAAAATAATTATTATGTCATCATCCATTTATCCTCTACCAACTTTCGCCAAGACGCTTTAAAGCCACCCGAGCACTTTCATCCCCCTGCTGGGCACTTCTACGGTACCAGCGCACTGCCTCGGAATAATCCTTGCTGACACCTCGGCCTTTTTCATACATACATCCGAGGTAGAACTGGGCCCGAGCGTATCCCTGCTCCGCACTCTTGCGGTACCAGTGCACTGCTTCGGAATATTCCTGACTGACACCTCGGCCTTTTTGATACATATATCCGAGGTTATTCTGTGCCTGAGCTTGCCCCTGTTCCGCGCTCTTGCGGTACCAGCGCAATGCCTCTGAATAATCCTGACTGACTCCATTGCCATTTTCATACATGTATCCGAGGTTGAACTGTGCCAGAGCGTGCCCCTGTTCCGCGCTCTTGCGGGTCCAGCGCACTGCCTCGGAATAATCCTGGCTGACACCTGGGCCATATTCATACTTCACTCCGAGCTCTAACTGGGCGTCAGCATTCCCCTGTTCCGCGCTCTTGCGATACCAGCGCACTGCCTCGGAATAATCCTGACTGACACCTGGGCCATTGTCATACATTAAAGCTATATAGAACTGAGCCAAAGCATTCTCGGAAATTCTATTAAACAAAGTAAAGGCCTTATCGTAATATCCTTCTTCATAAGCAGCACGTGCCTCTTGATAGATTTCCTCTTCAGATGGGCCTTCCGATAGTGTCGTAGTGTTTATTTGACCTTGGAGGTTGTTTTTTGGAGCAGCTGCATCTTCCAGTCTTACAACATAGACCATCTGCTCGGTGAGCTTGGGGTAGTTGTAGTCGTCGAAGATGATTTCAAGAGGGAAGTGGTTCTCAAACATGAGCTTCACATTTTTTGTGCCATCCGTGAGATATACCCATGTTTCCATCCCTTTCTGAACCAACGGTCCGAAGACATTACCCTGCGCTTCCACAACTCTGTCAGTTGACTGCACCTTCAGCACAGCACACTTGTGACCATCAAAGGCTGTTCGGGAAGTCTCTCCCGAACGAGCAGTAAGATCAGTGACTACCTGTTCAAAGCTCTTCACCTCATAATCCTGTGATATTGCCGGCAGGGAACAAGATAAAAGTGTAGTAAGGATAAGGGATATTTTCGCATTATTGTGTTTCATATTTGGCTAATTGACTGGTTATGGTTACGGGATAAAGAAGTCATCGAGGGTGAAGACTCCGTCTTTGGAGACTGCGGGATTATCCTGCCATGTGCGGACATGGATCTGTGGGGCTTCCGGGTCAGAGAAATCCCAGAGAAGGAAGAGCCATCCCTCATCGCGATAGGTGCCTGACTGCCATTTCTGATGAAGTGTCACTCCGTAGATATTAGGTTTGGCCCCATGTCTCACCACAGAGATATGGTCAAACTCCACATTTATCCTCCCCTTGCCAGCAAATACATTTGCAAGACGGGTCAGGTATTCCTCTTTGCTCTGAACCTTATACTTTACTGTCGGCGTAATCACTGAGGCATCTCCCTTGCGCGAAGGTGAATAGGTTATGCTGCCCGTGATGATCAGGGCGTCGTCGCTGTAAACCTGACGGAGTGCTTTCATGTTGCGTTCGTTGTAATAGCACCGGAAATCCTCCACCCATTTGAGGATTTCGCGACGCTGCCGCACATCGGTGACAGCATTTCCATCGCCAAGGATCTTTGATACATCCTCCTGCAATTCATATGCAGGACGCACACCCGTGATCACTCCGGATTTATTGAGGGAGATGGTGAGTTCCCGATGAATTGACTGGTCATAAGAGGAATCCACGGGACGCATCTCAATGGGAATCCCCCTAACCTGATAACCCTGCATGTCGTTGAGGCATTTGCTGACATTTGAACTGCGTTCGCATACGAACCGTGACGCGTCATTCCAGAAACTGAGAAGTCGGTCTTTTGCCCCCTGTTCCATACTGACACCGGAAAGGTCGAGTTGCGTACCGCTGTTGGCTGCCCTGTTGATCTCTGTCAGCAAAGCTGAAATATTGTTCTCCATGCGGGTCTTTACGCTTCCGGCACTTATCGTATTGGGGGCAAACTGAAATGTCACAGCCCCCATGGCGGTCTCGCCTAACAGGAGGGTGAGAGCTATAAATAATATTCTTAAAGTTTTCATCTATACCACACTATGACTTTGCAATTCGAATAATTTGATTCGGAATCTAAATTGTCGGTTCGATAGTTTATCCGTTGCGGAGAGTTACGGGGTGAGAGCATGGAGAGTATTCCATACATCCCGTCGACCAATATGGCGCAGGCATCCTCAGGCACTTCATTGGGAGAGGTGGCAATCCCCGTCTCCTTTATACGACCTTCCCTCTTGAAGTCAGATAGCAGACCTTTTACCTCAGTCCAGTTATCCTGACCGCACAGAATGTCGATCACCTCCTCATCAAGCGATAAGGAAGACGAAGTGGGAGGATTTACAGATACAGGATCAGATTTGGATACAGATTCCGTAGGTCTGGTGGCTTCCGAAATGGAGACTCCCCCTCCAATGGAAAAAGCATTCTCCAACGGCATGTACAGCAAAACGTTGCAGCGGTCACCCCTTGAATATGAGAGTTTCCTGACATTATTTTCCAGATCAGCCGCCGACAAAATTCCGAGACCCCGATCCTGCCGCTGCTCATTGACATAGGCGAGGAGATCGGTCAACGCCTTCAGGGAAGCCTTCTCCATGTTGCTGTCAAAACTCTCGCCGTAGATGTATGCTTCATTGAGCTTAACGTTTAGCATAGCCTCCTCCACTTCTTCCGGAGATTGGGCTGAGGCAACTAACGCAAGGAGCGTTGCGAGAAATGACAAGAATTCCCTTAATCCTTTACTTCCCATAATTGATCTTCTCTTTTTCCGACTTCCTTACGTATGGAGCCAGCAGGTTGCGCACATTATTCGTCGGGACATAGAGTCCGGCACGTGCCTTGACCAATCCCTTGCCGGCGATAACGTCTTCCGGCCTACACTCTATCTTAAGCACATGGTCGTAACCCTGAACGGGGTTATAGAAGAATAGACCACCCACGAGCAGGCCATCGGCAAATTTCTCCACACCCCAGTAGGCATCACACCCATCCTGAGCTAATACATCGAGGAGTCTGGAAATCGGCAGACTGAATGTCTCCTTGTCGCCATACTCGTGTTTCAACACCGTGAGACTCACCTCCACATCTCCATAAATACCGGAAGGGAGCAGAAACAAATCGGCAATTGATTCCAGTGGATGATCTGCCGACCACACCGGTGTAATGGAATCTCCGGAGATGTAATATACATTGTTCGTAATCTCCTTATTCTGGTAGGAATGACCGGGAAGGATATAGAGTTCTGCTCCGTAGGGTTCAAGGCGGGAAGTGTCAGGTGGAAGGATTTTCCTTGCAGGAGCCCCACCCTTGCGAAGTCTCGCTATCAGGTCATTCTCCACATCTGAACGCGTCCCCTCCCTTGCTGAAGAGTAACCGGCTGGAACACTTACAGACACCTTCCGCCCTGCTGCATCCCATTCCACATTGAAGAGCCGTGCGTTATGAGAATTGATGGAGCAGGAAGAGTCGGGGTTCAACCGTCTGAAATCGCCGATATTTCCTTGCGAAATTACGAGGCGACCGTAGAAGTCACTATCAATCCCCAGACATCTCGCCAAGAGTGCCTCCTCGATGAAATCAAGCATCCTGCGGTCGGAAGCTTCCTTCACATTCTCGGAAAAGAGGTTAAGACCGATATGGGTGGTCTTCCCCTTTTCCCGGATAAGGCGGATGGTGTAACCTCCGATCTCCAGTAGTGTGTCGCAGTCGGTTGAGTCGACAGCAGCATTACCGATGATCTCGTGAGCGAGACGGTTTCGTTCCGGATGTTGTCCATTGGCGAGACATGTCATAAAGAGCGCCACACCAAACAGTGACAAAAAGATCTTTCTCATGGTATTATCGTTTTCAGAAGATTGCCCGAGCTGTCATAGAGGCGTCCGTTGATGAGACGGCCATTGTCGTAGGTGGCAACGAAATAGTCGCCGGGATTGGCAACATAGGAGGTGCTTTTATCAACTTTATGGGCCGAGTGGAACACCAATCTCCCCTCGCCGTTAGGCTTTCCGTTGCTGATGCCCCCCTTCCATGTGGCATAGCCCAATGAGAGAGAGCCATTGGAGGAATTCTGAGTGGGAGTATGTCTGTCTTCTGGATATATTGGCGTTAAATTAACTTTTTCGTTCTCCTTTTTCTTTCTATCCTCTTTCTGTCTGTCCTCTTTCTGTTTATCCTTCTCCTTTTTTGCTTCTATCTCTTTAGCTTCTTCCTTTTTTGATTTCTCCTCATTTTCCTTTGGAACCATGACCTCTTCATCCTGTTGATCTGTTAAGATGGTTGAGTCTGCCACGGTGGGATCTGGAACAGGTGATGGATAGCTTTCGTGGTCATCTGATTTAAACAAAAACATCAACAGAAGAGCGAGGCCGAAACAGACGGCTGTAATGATGAATAATGTTCTGTAACGGTCGCTCTTCTTACGTCCTTCATCCCACGTTTCTATCACACGGGTTTCGCTCCCACGACCCTGTTCCACCAATCCGAGGTCGCTCTTGAGAAGAGCTACGGATGAAGTGCGATCTTCATACGATTTGTTGAGGGCCTTGCATATGCCACCCACTGCCGATGGAGGCACAAGCTTTGAGATTGACGAGCGCACGTCGGAGAGCCTGATTTCCGAAGCGCCATCTGGTGCCTTGCCTGTAAGGCAGAACAGAAGTGTGGCGGTCAGGGCATAGATGTCGGTGGCGGGAATGAAGGTTCTCACGCCGGCATATTGCTCGAGTGGAGAATAACCCTCACTGACTCCCTGCACTCCCTTGGGAGAGGTCTTCTCTCCGTTCTTCTTGAAATGGACACTCAGGCCGAAGTCAATCAGCACGGGCACAGTGCCATCCATGCCATCATGCAGCATGATGTTGTCGGGCTTGATGTCGAGATGGTTGATTCGCGATTGGTGTAGGAAATCCACAGCGTCGAATATAGGGGAGAGAAGTTTCATTGCTTCCTTGTAGGTGAGTTTACCGCGTGAATTCACATAGGAAGAGAGCGACTC
>CAZPQD010000099.1:0-10253 GCA_964588625.1 uncultured Sangeribacter sp.
TGCTCCACTTCATCGGAAAGGACAATATCGTGTTCCACTGCATCGTCTTCCCCTCGATGCTTATGGCCGATGGCTCGTTCAACCTCCCGGAGAATGTCCCCGCCAATGAGTTCCTGAACCTCGAGGACGACAAGATCTCCACCTCGCGCAACTGGGCGGTATGGCTCCACGAATACCTCCGCGAACTCCCGGGCAAGCAGGATGTGCTCCGCTATGTGCTCACTGCCAATGCTCCTGAGACTAAGGACAATAACTTCACATGGAAGGATTTCCAGAGCCGCAACAACTCGGAACTTGTGGCAATCCTCGGTAATTTCGTCAACCGTGCCACGGTGCTGGTGCATAAGTATTATGACGGCACTGTCCCCGTGCCGGGCGAGTTCACCGACTTCGACCTCGAGGTTCTCAAGCAGATCACTGACTCCGTCAACGCCTGCGCCGCCAATCTCGACCAGTTCAAATTCCGCGAGGCCCTCAAGGATGCCATGAATGTGGCTCGAATCGGCAATAAATACCTCGCCGACTCCGAACCCTGGAAACTCGTCAAGACAGATCCCGACCGTGTAGCCACCATCCTCTACCTCGCCATCCAGATGTGTGCCAACATCGCCATCGTCTGCGAACCGTTCATGCCCTTCATGAGCGCTGAACTCTGCCGACAGCTCGGTCTCGACCTCATCAAGTGGGATATGGCCGCCCGAAACGACCTTGTGCAGCCCGGCGTGACCATCGCCAAGCCCAAGCTCCTCTTCGAGAAGATCGAAGACAGCGTGGTGGAGGAGCAGATCGCCAAGCTTCAGCGTGCAAAGGAGCAGAATGTGATCAATGCCTGGAAACCAGAGGAAGTGAAGGCTACGGTGGATTTCCCGACCTTCGAGAAACTCGACATCCGCGTCGGCACAGTACTCGAATGCGAGAAAGTGCCCAAGGCCGACAAGCTCCTCAAATTCAAGATCGACGACGGGATGGGCGGCCGCACCATTGTCAGCGGCATCGCCAAATACTACAAACCCGAAGACCTCGTAGGCAAGCAAGTGCTCTTCATCGCCAACTTCGAGCCCCGCAAACTCAAAGGTGTAGTCTCCGAAGGGATGATCCTGAGCGCCGTCGACGCCGACGGCAGCCTCGTCGTAGCCTCCCCCTCCCGCGAAGTAAAGCCGGGGGCCTCGGTAGGTTAGGCGACTGGGAGAAGCGTGCCGCACCGGGAGGAGCGCTCTCCCGAGCGCTTCAATAGCCGCGAAGGGTAACGCCACGGTTTTCAGAGTGCTCAGAGATCTCAGAGATCTCAGAGCACTCTGAAAAATTCCTACCCCACCAGATAACTGATGACTGATTGGCCGCCGAAGCGGTCGAGGGGGATGAGCCAGAGCAGCAGGAACAGTAGCAGGAACAGAAGGAAGGTCAGGGTGATGCCTCGGCTGAGCCAGAAACCGGCGCGCGCCTCCATGATGGAACGCAGTTTCTTGCTCCGTGGTGTCGTCTGGCGGGGGGATGTGTTCCGGTTCGGCTTCATGTTGTGGGGCTGATGGTTCATGTGTTGGGTAACGTTTTTTGTGTCGGCGTGAGTGCGGTGTCAGCTTCCGAGTTCAAGCTGGTTGCGGATCAGTTCGTAATACTTCCCTTTCAGGGCTATCAGGTTCTCGTGCGTACCCTGCTCGGCGATGCGTCCCTTGTCGAGCACAACGATATTGTCGGCGTTCCTTACCGTGGAGAGGCGGTGGGCGATGACCACCACCGTGCGTCCACGGTAGAAATCCTCGAGTCTGGAGGCTATCTCCCTCTCGTTGCTTGCGTCGAGCGAGTTGGTGGCTTCATCGAGGAAGATGAAGTCAGGGTTGCGGTAGACGGCCCTCGCTATCAGTATGCGCTGCTTCTGACCCTGACTCAGACCCGTCCCGTCACGCCCTATGCGTGTCTTGAAGCCAAGGGGCATTGATTCCACAAACTCACGTATGTTGGCCAACGAGGCGGCTGTCAGCAGCCGTTCGCGGTCGATGTCGCCGTCGTCGGCGGCGATGTTGCGCTCAATGGTGTCGGAGAAGATGACGCCATCCTGCATGACGGCCCCGCAGCGTGAGCGCCACCATTCAAGGTCGTAGTCGAACAGCGGGCGACCGGCCGCACGCACCTCCCCCGCCGAAGCAGGGAAATAACCGAGCATAAGTTTGACGAGGGTGGTTTTCCCACTCCCTGAAGCCCCGACGATTGCCGTGGTCTTCCCTTTTGGGATGGTGAGCGTCACGGAGTCGATGGTGTTCGTGCGCGCATGGCGGTCGTACTTGAACTCAAGGTCGCGCAGTTCGATACCCGCCTCGGGGTCGGAGGGGACAGTGAGGTTGCTCTCCTTCTCCGCCTCGCCACGCGAGCAATGCACCTGGTTGATTCGTTCCAGCGAGATGCGCACATCCTGCAGTGAATATACGAACCCCATCATCTGTGCCACAGGCGCGTTGAGCTGCCCGAGGATATACTGGATGGCGAGCATGGCTCCGAGAGTCAGCTCGCCATGGATCACGGCGGCCGCCGTGATTATGGTCACGAGAATGTTCTTCAGCTCATTGATGAATATGCTGCCGGCCTCCTGCGTCTGCTGAAGGCGCAGCGACTTCATCTGCACAAGGAAAAGGTCGGCCTGAATATCCTCCCACTCCTCACGCCGGCGTCCGCCGCAGTTCTGCAGCTTCACCTCCTGCATGGCGTTGACAAACTGGTAGGTGAGGTTCTGGTTGCGTGCCTGCTGTTCGAATAGCTCATAGTCAATCACCTTGCGGCGATGAAGGAAGGTGCTGATCCAGACGGCATATACAATGCTGCCGGCCAGGAACACACCGAATACCGGAAGGCTGTAGAGGCAGAGCACGACGCTGAAGACAGTGAAGCTGGTGATGGTGAAGAGCAGGTCGAGCACCTGCGAAGTGAGGAACGACTGGATGCGGTCGTGGTCGGACATGCGGCGCAGTATGTCGCCGGTCTGTTTTGTCTCGAAGAATGGCATCGGCAGTTTCAGCAGCCTGACGATGAAATCGCTGACGAGCGATATGTTGATTCGCATGGAGACATGCAGCAGCAACCAGCGGCGTATGAAGTCGGTGACGGTGCGTCCGGCCACTATCATCAGTTCGCCGAGCAGGATGAGCCATACGAAGCCGAGGTCCTGGCGGTGGATACCCTTGTCTACGAGCGCCTGCGTCAGGAAAGGCATGGCGAGCTGGAGCACGCAGGCGAAGAGCAGGCCGATGAGGATCTGTATGAAATAGCGGCTGTAACGGCGCAGATAGCCGGCGATGAAGCGCATTGAGCGACCTTGCGGCGAGGAAGTGTCGGCCACGGAGCCGAACTGCTCCGTAGGTTCGAGCCGCATGGCGATGCCGAACGGCACGCCGTCGCGCTCGCCGCTGGCCCAATGGCTCATGAACTCCTCGCGGGAGTAGGAGGTCATCCCCTTTCCCGGGTCGGCCACATGGAAGCGGCGTCCACCGCGCGAGATGCGGTGGAGCACCACGAAATGGTTCTGGTTCCAGTGTATGATGAGCGGGAGCTCCATCTGCGCGAGCGAGTCCTCCGTCATGCGGTAGGCCTTGCTGTCGAGGCCGATGGCGCGTGCGCCGTCGGCGATGCCGAGCAGCGAGACCCCCTCCGCCGTCGGTGTGCACACGCCCGAGAGGAACGGGAGCGAGTACCTCCTGCCGAAGCAGGAGGCCACCATCGCCAGGCACGCCACCCCGCACTGCATCGCATCCTGCTGATGCACATAGTCACTCCGCCGGAATTTCATTGCTTTCTCGTCTGTTTATTTTTTGTTTTAGCGTGCCTTCACATGTTTTAGCGAGTCTCCGCCCTCCTTTAAGAACTGCCTCCACCGGTCTTTTATTGCAGCTTATTGCAGCACGGAGGAGTGTTTGCGGGCATTGTTGATCACCTCGTCATCGTTGCTGACTTTCTTGCCATAGGGGATGGTGTAGGTCAGGTTGAGATTAAGACCCATTGATAGGCCAAGAGAAGTATAGCGAGATGTCGCATTGTATACCGGTGTAGCTATAATCTGCTGCTGTTCCCTTTGGCCAATCCAGTTGCGGAATGAGAGAGAGGCCACAAAATTGCGCAAGGAATATGTAAGGCTTAAATCCACATAACTCGGATGCTTTGTGAGAATACCATTGGTATCCGAGCCGAATATCTCCACCAAATATTTCTGAGGCGAGAGATAAAACAATGAGGCTGAAAGATTTCTGTAGTAGTATGCCAGCTGTATTCCTCCTTGGGCGTGAATGAAAGACATGGGGGCGTAGCCTGTCCTCATCTCCTTCTTGAGAGAACCCATTGCGGTGATCATCAGGGAATTGTTGAATAGCCTGAAGGTTGGTGCAGTAACAATATAGAAGCTCTGTTGATGAGAATCATCTGTGAAAGTTCTCACCACTCCATCAAGACCTTCCTGCAAATCATACTTGAACATGTAATACCTCTCACGCGTATACTGGGCGCTTACGGGTACCTGAAGCCAATTTGTAGGAATAAAATTATATGTCAATTCAAGATGAAGATACTTTGAATCTCCAATGTGAGGATTACCCTTGAGCCATATGAGCTCATCCTTCTGTATGAGGGCATTGTTGGTGGTGTTGGCATCAGGCTGTGTGGTATGGTAACCTGCATACAGGATAAGTTCATTGTTTTCATTTATCCGATAATTTCCACCAGCATATATACGTGGATTGACGTTGCTTGACATTTTTTCTCCATTAAGTTTCACCATGGAGTAATTTAATCCTAAATTTGCCCAGAACTTTAATCCGAAACCCAAAGTATGGGAATAGTTTATGAAGAATATGTTCTCATTGGTCAGAAGCTTCTGCCGGCCTGTGTAACTGCCGGAATAGTCAGTGTTATAGATGTTCCAGTTGGATTCTGCCGCCGCAGTCAGGGTGTTGTCATGTCCCAATCCCTTGGAATATTCAAGCGAGCCTTGCGGATTATATGTGGTCTCCTGACTTGCATTGAAGATGTCGGAATTGTCAGAATACCGGATAAAGGAATTGTTGCGGTTATGTGAATTGGAGAACTCCCAGTTGACCATCAGGAAATTTTCCTTGCCGAACCCGAATTGATAACGACCTGAAACGTCATATGTGATGGATTGGGAGTCCGTGTTGTTCCAGGACTTCGCGTCCGGAAGTCCGTCGGAATAAGTATAGGAGTTATCTCTCACATCTTTTGGCATTCCCTGCCTTTTGAAGGAAAAAGAGTGAGCCACATACGTCATGTCGCGGTTATACGAACCACGGATGGTGGCATCCTGAGAATTGTTGGAGTTCTTGATAAGCTTCTCCTTCGTATCGCGCTGCAGATCTGTATAGCGTTTGCCATTGAGCGTAATCC
Source organism: uncultured Sangeribacter sp. (assembly GCA_964588625.1). GTDB lineage: Bacteria > Bacteroidota > Bacteroidia > Bacteroidales > Muribaculaceae > Lepagella. Next base: position 5,380 of record CAZPQD010000099.1, read on the forward strand.
CCCTGAAGTTCTCGCTTAGTGTTTTCTCGACATCTTCCCTGCCATACCATTCCACATTCCCTGCCGCATCTATAGTCCAGTCCTTCAACCTGAATTTCTGATAGATTCCGCCTGAGAGCTCTTCGCCGTTGATGACCCTCCCGTAGGCCATGAGTTTGGTGTAACCGCCCCACTCATATTTGCGCAAGATGATGTTGATCACGTCCATATTGCCGGAGAAACGCGGATCCTGCGGGGATTTCAGCACATCAACCCTCAGCACGTCCTGTGGCCGGAGTGCCTTCATGTCGTTCTCAGTGGCAGGAACATAATCTATATAGATGGAGTAGGCGCTTCCGGCAAGGGTGGAGATTGAACCATCCACAACCCTCACCTGCGGAATCATCATGTTCTGCAGCAGAGAAGCCACATCGTAGGAGTGCTCCTTCACCTTCTTGCCAGGCATATACTCCACACCATCCTTCGTGAGTTTCTGCGTCCTGCCCTCCACGACCAGTTCCTGCAGGTCATAACTCAGACCCAAGGAATCAGGCTCCTCCGTCTGCTGTGCAAAGCCCGGGAGAGAGACGGCAGCAAAAAACAAATTTGCAGCTATATAAGTCAGTTTGTTTTGATTCATTTATAATGATGAGTTATCAAAGAAATCAGAATTCAAATTATTTTTAAAAATTCGGGAACCAAGATAACGTTAGCCATCTTAGTTCCCGAATCTCAATTGGGGAGGCTAATTTAACGCAAAGTTAAAACTTTTTATTCAAGGTGTTTTACCTTATGCAAAAATTTTATGCCTTGTGAGCCATTCTTCTGACTTCTATGATGTCAGAAGATTAACTCAGTTGAACATTAGCCGCAGTTTCTGTGCACCAAACAACTGAAAACTTGAGTGCAGCCGCAGAAGTTATCCCCCATGGGGATGTCGTTGGGAGCGTTTCCGCCCTGAATCTGGAGACTCTCCATTTCCTGGAGAAGCTCGGGAGTTGCTTTCACAATTCCTTTTTCATTTTTGTTAATCATATAAAATTATATTTCTGATAAAATTATATTTCTGAATCCAACGTTAGATCCAGTTTAGTTTTGAGTTTCTACTATATTCTTGATATGTACTGCCATTTCCTCATTTTTCTTATCCCCATATGTGCATAAGATGCTTCCATGCTCTCTGATATGGGATTCCTTTTTTGCCATGCATGGTCCCCAACATATAGGCAGGTAGTTACAGGAAAAGCACTCCGTATCAGCATTATTGAAAATGTTGTAGTTGTAGATGGCAGACATATCTTCGCTCCATTTTATCTCGCCATTCTCTTCTATGACGCCTGGGGCATTTTCCACAGATACATGGTCGCATTTACCTATTTTTCCATTCGGGAATATGCAGTCATAATATTTTTGATCTGCATAGCATAATCCATGGTGTAGAGTGTTTACTTTCAGACCGCTTCTCTGTGCCAACTCCATGAGTTTTTCAGCTGTCTCATTGATAATAGTGTTTCGATCCTCTTGCCACACCTTGACAAGATGAAAGGTCACATTCTTCTTCGACTCATCAGATAGGTATGAATTGATTCCATTCATTATCTCCACAGGTTTAAGATTTTTCTGAGTATAATTGAAACGGAGTATGACCTTGGCATACTTGGCAGCAAGGTTGACATTCTTCATCGTGCGCTCAAATGCTGAGGCATTGGTGAGCACCTTCACTGAATCATGTGTCTGAGGATCTCCATCAATCGTAATCTGGTAGTGCACCACTCCAGCCTCTCTTAGTTTTGAGATTCGTTCTTCGTTAAGCAGTGTGCCATTTGTAGTGATTTGCGCAGTGAAAAGTTTACCTAAGGATTTTGCCAAGTCGCGGGAGAACTCAGTCAGGTCAAGAAGCTTATCGAAAGAGAGCAACGGTTCACCTCCAAACCAAGAGATATGGAAATGCTTGATCTCCTCCGATTTTAACTTTTGTTTGATGAATGCCTTTATATTCGTCACCATTTGATCTGTGAGGAACAAATCTTGATGATGCTGGCCACAATACCAGCAACGCACGTTACACTGGTAGGTGGGAAGTATCATCAGATAGTATTGATCATTGCGCCGAAGAGTCTCACACTTTCTTTTCACATCATCAAGCTCATCCCTCTCTGCGTCAACCACGAAGCCACCCTCCCTCATACGCTGCAGGAAACTTCCGAACTGTTCTGTATACTCGGATGGATTCTCCAATATAGTCCGGTAGATGTCGGCACGCTCCTTCGGCAAAAGAACGTGCTTCTCAGTAACCCCGTTCAGTAGAATTACCTTATCTTTATACGGAACAAAGTAATTGTATCGTGATCCCTTCATTATATTAAATTTGAAGGTTTATACAAATATTTCCTATTCACATCCTTAGAACAAGCTACGGATTCAACTCCGCAAGCTTATTCAAAGGATTGGAAAGGGAATGTTTCAGAGCGTTATTCCGCCATCATACTCCTCACCGTTGTCGAAGGTGAGCTTTAGGAGGAAGTCTCCGGTGTATTCGTATGGTAACTCCACGGAGTTGTCATTGCGGGTGATGTCGATGGAGAAGAGGTCGATCATGCCGCTGTTGAGGGTCACCACTCCCCACTCCGCCTCGCCGGGGAACTCTACGGTGAGAATACCGTTGGCAACCCCCACAGATATATATGTATCCTTTCCAGGCATCTGGGGACGCCAGGGATTTTTCTTTGTCTTTCTTTTAAGGAGGAATATGTCCTTTGTTGGGATGGTGACTCCTGTCTCTGCATTCATGCAGAACGGGGTTAGGAACACACCCATCGTCAGCAGAATCACCGGTTTATTGATTCCAATCATGGTGTTGAAATTAAAAAGAGTTTATACTACTGTCATCGTTTGCCGAGGTTAATCCAGCCTCGATGACATGGCAAAATTACCTACTTTCCTTATCTTCACCAAAAATTATGGGTCTTAACTATGTCTTATTTTGACCGACTATTTTAATTGATTATCAGTATCTTATGAAAAAAAAGTGAATATACCTACCTCTTAAACCTCCGTTCTGAACTCTTTATCTGGAATCTGAGAGAAGAATTTCATAGTTTTTTTTCTTTTCATCGGGCAATCCTTCTATCTTCTTCCTGAGTTGGTACATCTGATTGACTACACTTCGCTCATCCTTACATTCCGTGAAATATGCAATGGTCTTATAGCTGAAGCCCATGAGATAGTACATCACAACCGATATGACATTTTCTTTAATTGTGGGAAAGTCATCCCTAAGATGGGTCAGGATATTCTCAAATCTGGAATTGATATCTGCCGCGAAGACTACATTCTTTTTCTTGCTCGGCCCATACCTTTCTATCTTTTTCCTGATTTCATTGAGTATTTGCATTTCTGCCATGTCCGGCTCCCTTTCATTGGCATAATAGTAGGACACAAATCTGTTGATTTCATCGATCTCTTTTCTCTGCATGATCGTTTCAGCGTGCAGCGAGGCTTTTCTCGCTTCCTCGGTTTTCTCCTCCAACCGGCTTTCAGTGAATGATAATAAATTTTTATGCGCTTCAACATCTTCTTGAAGCTTCTCTATGGCATTCTTGTTCTTCCGGTCGGTTGCCTCCATTTGTCTTTCCACCTCCTTGCGTCTGTCTATTTCGGTATCCAATTTCACTGCCAATATCTTCCTGCGTTTGCGGAGGATATATTCAAGCAATGTCGCGATAAGGACGAGAATCACAACTATACTGGAAGCATACTTTATCTGTCGTTCCCGACTTTCCCTGTTTCGTTTGGATACTTCCCTCGCAATTGACATCTGGATGGTATTGAAATCTGTTTCGACTGTTTTCCTATAATCTGTTGCAAGATTATCATACATTCTCTTCAGATCCTCCACATTTTCTATACCGCCCCGCTTTTGGGCGAAAAGATTGTCAATGATAATGACCTCATCATCTTCAAGCTGGGGGAGTAATTGCTTGTAGAGATCTCGTGCTTTACGCACACTGTCCAATTCAATAAAGGAACCTATCAGGAACCCGGCGGACTCGGAATCCAGATCATTCAGATTTCCGGTTCCTGAAAGGATGGAGACACATTCCTGATAATCTCCCTGATAAAAAGATATTTTAGCCAGAATCTGTTTCGCCTGACCAATCAACAAGCTGTCACCTTCTGCCTCATCCCTGATATTGTCGAGAATTGGAATGATTGTTCTCCTGGCCTCCTTCAGATCCCCAACGCTGATTTGTGATTGAGACAATGACAGACGTGCCCAATTCATGAATTCCTCCCTGCCAGAGAGCGTAAAGTACTCGAGGGCTTTCTCCTGTGCCGCAATCATATCCCTGAAAGAGTTTCCTTGAAAGAATACGTCTCCAATGCAATCATAATTCTTGGCAATCCAAAACGAGTCATTCAAGTCTAATGCAATCTCAAGACTTCTTGATAATGGAATCAGTGCTGAAGAATAATTTTCATCATCCATAGAGAGAAGCACACCTCTATAATAATATGACTTCATCAGGTGCTTCTCATCATTAGCACCTTCAAAAAAAGAAGATGCAACGTTTATAAGAGAGTCAGCACAGGAGATTGCTTCCTGGTTGAATTCTACGAGAATGTGGGTCTTGTGCATTGCCTGGGTGAGCAGCAGGGCGTGAAGGGCTCGGTCTTCGGCGGCGTTTGTGTCGACGTGCAGCGGGGCAAGCAGGGCATAGGCGGAGTCGGGATGCTCCTCCATGATGGCCTCGGCGTGCACGAGCGTCGACCGAAGCTGCGACGACCGGCCGCAGGCCGCAGACAGGATCAGCAGACTGACAGCTGCCAGGAGCAGCAGGGGAGGCGATAGCAAATTCCGTGAAGAAGTCATACTGAATGCAAAGATAATAAAT
>CAZPQD010000100.1:0-9992 GCA_964588625.1 uncultured Sangeribacter sp.
TCCCTATTATCCTGCCCACATGGAGCGCATGGGTTATGAGAAGGACTCGGACTGGGTGGAGTTCCTCATGGAAGTGCCCGAAGGGATTCCTGACAAATACAACCGCATAGCCGAAATCGTAAAGAAAAAATTCGGACTGCGTGTGCTGAAGTTCAAGAGCCGCAAGAAGATCAAGGAGCAATACGGCAAGGCTCTCTTCCATCTCATCAACGACGCCTATGACGGCCTCTACCAATATTCACGCCTCACCGACCGCCAGATCGACTATTACATCGACATCTATCTCGGGTTGCTCGACCTTGACCTCGTCACTCTCATCGTGGATAAGGATGACCAGCTCGTGGGCGTAGGCATCTCGATGCCCTCCATGAGCCGCGCGCTCCAGAAAAGCCGGGGGAGGTTCTTCCCCTTCGGATGGTGGCATCTGCTCAAGGGCCTCAAGGGTAAGAACGACAGGGTCGACCTGCTGCTCGTGGCTGTGAAGCCCGAATACCAGAACAAGGGTGTCAACGCCCTGCTCTTCCAGGACCTCATACCTCATTACATCCGCAAGGGCTACCGCTACGCTGAATCCAACCCGGAGATGGAGACCAACGGCAAGGTGCAGAGCCAGTGGGAATACTTCAAAACAAGGCAGCATCGCCGCCGCCGCTCCTTCCAGAAGAAGCTATGACGCAACCGAACGAAGTGACAGGACAGGACACAAATCAGAAGTCTGACGTGACGGTCGAACCCAACGATGGCGGCACACAGCAGCCCCTCTCGGGAGCGGAGCTCGTCAATCCCTATCTCGACGACTCTTGCGGGAAGGCTGTACAGGTGGAACGCATGTTCGACTCCATCGCCCCGGCCTACGATTTCATGAACACGGCCATGACGATGGGACTCTGCACATGGTGGCGCAACCGCGCTCTGGGCATGGTGGAGGATGTGCTGAGCCGGGCAGGACGTAGAGCTCCAGCCCGCATCCTCGATGTGGCTACCGGCACCGGCGACGTGGCCATCGAAATGGCTCGCCGTTGGCCGCAGGCTCACGTCGTAGGACTCGACCTCTCCGCAGAGATGCTCCGTCAGGCCGAACGCAAAATGAGCCATCTGCCTCAGCAGGAGAGCGAACGGCTGACATTCATGCAGGGCGACTGTCTTGCACTCCCTTTTGAAGATGAGAGTTTCGACCTCGTCACCGTGGCTTATGGAGTGCGCAATTTCGAGCATCTCGCCGATGGATACGCCGAGATGCTCCGTGTGCTCCGGCCTAAAGGACTGCTCTGCGTCATAGAGCTGTCGCGCCCGGCCGGCCTCCTCACGGCTCCCCTCTATGACCTATACTCACGTACACTGATCCCGCTGGCCGGGCGTCTCATCAGCGGCGATCCCCGGGCTTACACTTATCTGCCGGAAAGCATCGCCGCTGCCCCGCAGCGCGACGACATGACACGACTCATGAAGGAAGCAGGATTCTCCGCGTGCCTCTGGAAGGGTCTCACTTTCGGAGCCGTCACCATCTATCTGGGTGTGCGTCCGTAAAATATTCTTTTTTCAACTTTCCCTCTCACCATCCCGAAAGAATTGAACCGCAAAGATTTTGAAATAATGGCTCCCGTAGGGAGTCGCGAATCTCTGGCCGCCGCCTTGGCGGCCGGCACTGATGCCATCTATTTCGGTATCGAAGGCCTCAACATGCGTTCACGCTCAAGCGCCAATTTCACTGCCGACGACATGGCGGAAATAGCCGCCACTTGTGCGGAGCGCGGGGTAAAGACTTACCTTACGGTCAACACCATCATCTATGACTCCGACATGGAGCTGATGCATTCCATCGTTGACCGCGCCAAGCAGGCCGGCATCTCCGCCATCATCGCCTCCGACATTGCCGTCATCGCCTATGCACGAAGCATCGGCGTGGAAGTGCATATCTCCACTCAGGTAAATGTCACCAACATCGAGGCCGTGCGTTTCTATGCGCAATGGGCTGACGTGATGGTGCTCGCCCGGGAATTGAACCTTGACCAGGTGAAGGAGATTTCCGAAGCCATACGCCGCGAGGATATCCGCGGACCACGTGGCGAACTGATACGCATAGAGATGTTCTGCCACGGAGCGCTCTGCATGGCCGTCAGCGGCAAATGCTATATGAGCCTGCATGAGATGAACTCAAGTGCAAACAGGGGAGCCTGCAACCAGATTTGCCGCCGTTCCTACACCGTGCGCGACCGCGAGACGGGTGAGGAACTCGACATCGAAAATCAGTTCATCATGTCGCCAAAGGACTTGCGCACCATCCATTTCCTCGACAAGATGGTGGAAGCCGGGGTCTCTGTCTTCAAGATCGAAGGCCGGGCTCGCGGACCGGAATATGTGGCCGAGACCGTGAGATGTTATTCGGAAGCCTTGGAGAGCATCTGCGAAGGCACCTACACTCCCGAACGCGGTGCGGAGTGGGAGGAGCGTCTGCGAAAGATCTTCAACCGCGATTTCTGGGATGGCTATTACCTCGGGCAGCGACTCGGGGAATGGAGCAAGAAATATGGTTCCTCGGCCACAAGGGTGAAACGCTATATCGCCAAGACCACTCGTTACTTCTCGCGACTCGGCGTGGCGGAGTTCCGTATGGAGAGTGGCACGCTGCGCGTTGGCGACGAGGTGATCGTCACGGGTCCCACCACGGGTGCGCTCATCTTCAAGGCTGAGGAGCTGCGCCTCGATGCCGGTCCGGTGGAGGAAGTGAAGAAGGGCGACCTCTTCGCGATGCCCGTGCCGGAGAAGGTGCGACTCTCCGACCGCCTCTATCTCTGGGAATCTACTGATAAGGCGTAGGCCGGTCCCGACCCTACTCCAATTTACCGAAAACAATCATCAAAACATAACTCTTACCAACTTACCATGAAAGGATTCTTTTTCAAAACTTCCCTTCTTGCCTCCCTCCTCATCCCGGCGATGGGAGTGTCGGCCCACGGAATGCCAGCTCCAGCATACGACGAAGAGGGCCCCATCACGCCTGATTCCACCGGCTTCACCTTCACCGACGTGAAGGTAATCCCCCACACTCCCGTGAAGGACCAGAACAAGAGCGGCACTTGCTGGAGCTTCTCCGGAATCGGTGTGCTGGAGGATGACGTGCTGCGCAAGGGAGGGCCGGAACTCGACCTCTCCGAGATGTGGACCGTGCGCAATTGCTACATTGACAAGGCCAAGAAGTATATCCGCACCAGCGGCAATGTCAATTTCGCCCAGGGCGGTTCATTCGCCGACGTGCTCTATGCGCTCGAAAACTACGGCGCTATCCCCGAAGAGGCTTACGCAGGTCTCAACTACGGCGAACCCAAACACTCCCACTATGAAATGGCCGACGCCATGAAGGGCTACCTCGACGGTGTGCTCCAGAACGGCAACAAGCATCTCTCCACTGCATGGCTCCCGGGGTTCATCGGTATCCTGGATGCTTACCTCGGTCCGGTGCCTGAGTCGTTCACCTACAACGGCAAGAAATACACTCCCGAATCTTTCGCCAAGGAGATGGGGATATCCGCCGACGATTTCATCAACATCACTTCCTACACTCATCATCCCTTCTATCAGCCCTGTGCTCTCGAGCTTGCCGACAACTGGCTATGGTCGCAGTGTCAGAATGTGCCGATGGATGAGCTTAAGGCCATCGTTGACAATGCTCTCGACAATAACTACACCGTAGGGTGGGCTGCCGACGTCTCCGAAGGCGGTTTCAAGTGGGCCAAGGGTTACGCCGTGCTCCCCGCCGAGAAGACTGCCGCAGACATGGAAGGCACCGAGCTCTCACGCTGGGTCAAGCTCTCCGACAAGGAACGCGACGCCGCCCAGTATGACATCAAGGGTCCTGTGAAGGAAAAGACCGTGACTCAGGAGAGCCGCCAGAAAGCTTTTGACAACATGGAGACCACCGACGACCACGGCATGGTGATCGTAGGTGTGGCTACCGACCAGGAAGGCAACCGCTACTATAAGGTGAAGAACTCCTGGGACACCAACCAGATCTACGACGGCTATTTCTACGTCTCCGAGCCCTACTTCCTCGAGAAGACCATCTCCGTGATGGTAAACAAAGACGCCATCCCCTCCTCCATCGCCAAGAAACTCAAAGGCTGAGGCGGCGTCTTCCACCGCAAATGCAGCCACCCTCTGAATCCAACTTCAGAGCCTCCGGAATAAAAATGTCGGGTTTTCTACGTAGAAAACCCGACATTTTTATTATCTTTGTCCCCGAAATCATAACACTCATAATTCATATCCCCATGACTACGGCAAAGAAGATAAGGCAGCTCATCTCGGATTTTCCAGATAATTGCATTTTCGCTACCACTGACCTTACCAGTGACTTTAACCAGCAGGAGGCTGCTGCCAGGGCTTTGCAACGCATGGCAAAGAAGGGTGAGATATCAAAGATAGCCAATGGAAAATACTATAAGCCTCGAATGAGTATATTCGGTGAACTAAAACCTTCCCCGGCACAAATCGCAAAAGAATATTTGATCAAGGATGGCAAAACCATCGGTTATCTGACGGGAGGAGCAGCCTTCTCCCAATACTCCCTCACCACTCAGATTTCAAAAGAAATTCAAATCGGCACCAACAGATATAGACGTCCACTCGATAGAGGGGATTATCGAATCCAATTTATCCTTCAACCAAACTATATAGAGGAAAGCTATATAGACCTACTCCAGCTTCTGGATTGTATTCGATTCATTAAAGATATTCCTGCCACAACACCAGATGAAGCATGCAGCCGCATCATCTGCATACTGAAAGAGATGAGTCAGGAAAAAATACGGATTCTTTCCGAATATGCCCTGAAGTATGGACCTTCTGTGCGCGCCCTTTTAGGAGCTATTTTTGAGAAATTAGGATTAGCTGCCACCCTTTCCCTCCCCCTGAGACAATCGCTCAACGGCACATCCAAGTATATACTTCCCATATCCGAATCCGTTCTGCCAAACAAATCAAACTGGAGAATCTATGAACCTGCACACTGACAAAAGATTATTTACCGATGCTGTTCTGGCTACAGCTCAGTACCTTGGAATAAATCCCATTTTCGTAGAAAAGGATTATTGGATAAGCCGTGCCCTCAAACTCATGGCGGAAGGTGACAAGGAAGGAAGAGCTATATTTAAAGGAGGCACAAGTCTTTCAAAAGCTCACTTTATCGGTTCAAGGTTTTCAGAGGATATAGACATAGCCATTGCTGACGCAGACTCAATGAACGGCAATCAAAGGAAGACTCTCATCAGACGCCTGGCCAAATCAGCCACTGCAGGTCTTGATGAGATTCCAACCTCGGGAATCACCAGCAAGGGTTCAAATTATTATCGCGCCATTTACGGGTATCCTAAAGTTACTGAACTTTCTGAACCGTCGGAAGCATCGGTAATAAGAACCGGTCAAATAATGCTTGAAATAAATTCTTTTGCCAATCCCTTTCCGTTTGTAAAAAGCAAGATTGGGAATTTCATAAATGAGTTTTTGAGAGAAACCGGAAATGAGGGCATTATCCAGGAGTTTGGGCTTGGAGACTTTTCTATGAACGTTCTGGATAAGAGAAGGACAGCAACCGAAAAAATATTATCATTGTTGCGGTTTTCATTAGCCAGAAACCACAATCAAGAATTGGCTAAAAAGATCCGCCATTTCTACGATCTCTATTACCTCTCCATTGATTCGGACTGTTCCTCCTATTTTCAATCAATTGAATTTGCAGAAGATTTAAAGAATCTCCTTCTTCACGACTGGAAATCCTTTGACAAACCAGAAGGATGGAATCAAAGGACAGTCCTTGAGTCTCCCCTATTCAATTCTCTTCACGAAATCTGGGTAACCGATTTGTCGGCAACCTACAAAAAGGAATTGACTGCACTGGCATATAAGGACATCCCTCCGGAACAAAATGTTATAGCCAATATGATGGACTTGATGAAAGTCGTAAAAACTATTGTAAAAGACATTCACTTGCCTTGAAACAAGGCCTTTGGGGATCAACGCTTTACTACCTTTAACTCAAAAAATAATTCACTTAGTTGAAAATGTCGGGTTTTCTACGTAGAAAACCCGACATTTTTATCATTTTCCTCTATCGTTCTTCTGCCTCAGGCTTTAAAATTTCTCCATCTCAGCAAAATTTCCTATTTTTGTAAATGGGAAACATGAGTTATTGAATAAATTGCAGACTTCCCAGATATTATTCTGATAATTTGACTTACCTCTGTTATGTTACGATTTAAAATTCGACTATTACATCTACTTGCAGCAACCTTCCTTTTCTTCTTCCCCTTCTCCTGTCTCTTTGCCCAGACTAAGGAAAATGATCCCGGCCTCACGCCTTCCCCGGCATTGGAAGAAGCGCTGCTCTTGGGGTTGCCTGTAGTGGAGATTATCACCATTGACGGTGAGGAACCTACAGCTGACCCTATTGACTGTCCGGAAGGCTCAATGGGAGCCGGCATCACAAATGCCACGAAGGTGCCAGGCTCTGTAACTGTCTATGCACCGGACGGATCAGTGATGTATGAATCGGGAGAATATGTGAAGAAAGAGAGCGGCATGACCGTGAAGATCCGCGGTAATACGAGCACCTATACAAATAAGAAACCCTTCAAGATCAAACTTCAGAAAAAAGGAGATTTACTCGGGCGTGGCGATAAGAAATACAACGACAAGAATTGGGTGCTTATTCGAAGCTATAACCTCATGACCTACTTCGGCAACAAGGTAGGACAGCTTATGGGTCATACATGGATGCCGGAAGGAATGTTTGTGAATCTGGTCTTCAACGGCGATTATCGCGGTCTTTATTTCCTGCAGGAAAGCATCGAACGCAACGAGAAATGCCGCATACAGGTTGAGGAGGATGGTTTCGTGATGGAACATGACCCATACTGGTGGAATGAGGATGGAGCATATCTTGAATCTGAAAACAATCCCCGTTATAACTATACCTTCAAATATCCGGAATATGAGGATGCCACTCAGGAGCAGATTGAGGCCATTCATGAATCACTCCTCAGATATGAAGCAGCCGTAAATGACGGCACCTATCCGGAAGTGATCGATGTCTCATCCTTCGCCAACTGGGTATTGGGTCACGATGTGCTCGGTACGAGCGACGGCGGCGGTGTCAACTGGTACTTGACTAAGAACAGCCTCTCCGATGACTCACCCATCCAATGCGGTCCGCTATGGGACTTCGACAGTTCGGAAAAAAATACAGATGATTTCAGTACCGTTCACAACGGACGCTTCAAGAAACTATTCAACAATCGCAATCCGGCTTTCCGTCGATCCTACGTGGAACGCTGGGAGGAAGTGCGCGATGACCTATTCGCTGCCCTCGACTCTATAGCCGACGATCTCAACAATGACTCCTGGGCTGCCTACAACGCTACTGTTAAAGCCGACCGGAAACGATGGAAGGGAACCGAAAGTTATTCCCATGAAGCTTCCAAGAGGGTGAAAGAATGGTATGGCACGCGTCTTAATTGGCTCAATACACATATAGCGGAACTGAAGGAAAAAATACTGGCTGAAGAGGCTGCCACACTCGGACTCCCCTTCATCATGCTCAACACATGCGACGGATCGGTTCCCAGTATTGAATTTGCCGAGACTCCCGACGGACTATTTGGCCACCGGCCCATTTCCGCCCCAGTTAACTTGAGAAGTGTAAAATCCTATTCTTCGTCGGGCAAACTTCTTTTCTCAACCGCTGAGGGCCAGATGACGCTTGATGTGCATCCTGATGCCCTCCCCTCTGATCGGTTTCTTCCGTTATCAATTTCTTTTGGGCAAAAGATTGACACTGAGGCAACAAATGAAGACGAGGGTGTTGAGTCTGCAGAAAATGATGAGAATATGGAAGAGGATGCTTCAGCGACAGAGCGACCATCTTCAATCATTGAATGGCATCTAATTGACACCCGGGAATTGAGTGCTCTGACAGCTGCTGCCGTGCGCCAAAGCATGTATCCTGAGGAGACAGCCTCGACTGAGCTGGTGAATCTCTACATCGACGGAATCCACCAAGGAGTGTATCTCCACATCAAAGTCCCCAAGTTCCCGACTACCGACCTCTCTGACGGAGGGTTCATCATGAAGAATGATCATCGATGGTGGAGCAACGGGGAAGATTTCCTTCCGTCCTATACACAAGGTCTTCACAATTATTCTTTTGTCATTCCCTCTGCTGACGAGCTGACCCCAGCTCGCATCGCATCAATACATCGCCGTATTTCCGAGTGGGAAAATTGTTGGATTGCCGACCCATCCTCCAATCCAGAAGAAATGAAAGCTATGGTAAAATGGGTGCTTCTAAACGATATTCTCGGCTCAGATGCCTGCTCCGATTTTATCATCCACGCATCATCTGCTCTATCCCCCCTCCAGATCATCCCTGCACAGGGATATACTGGCTCCGAATACACCGATGACCAATGGAGCTGGCATCACACGACATTGTGGCCGGAAGAGGGAACCGAAGCCTTCAAGAATCTAATTGAGACATACCTCGAAGCCTGGAACACATTTGGAAGTGCAGCCTTCCGTAAGGTGAGGGATACACTCAACTCTTTTGATGAGACTCTGTCAGCTGCCTTCGACCTCTCCCACTATCATGCATCTACAATGGAAAATGTCAATACCGAAGATTCTACCGACTTGGAACCGCTCATTTCTCTCAGTAAATCCTTCTGCCAGCAGACTGCCGCATGGTATGACCGCCGCGAAGTGTGGATACAGGAACAGATGCAGATCTACTCCGACATCCTCTCAGGCGTGACTCCGATCAAGGTCATCACCCCCGTGAGTATCATCTCCAACTCCCTGAGAGCAACTGAAGATATCTCTCAACTCCTGATCTTATATCCAGATGGCCGAATCTTCCACAACTCTCCCCTGCCCATCGGATCCTCACTCACTCTCCCCTCCGGCTGCTGGATCATCAATGCTGACTCCCACACCCTTAAAGTCATCATCTGACCCTCCTGTCAATGGTTCCATCAAGTTAAAATTCAATACTATTTTACGACCATAGAAATGAGAAATGTCGGGTTTTCTACGTAGAAACCCCGACATTTTCTTTACCTCTTTCTTCGATGATTGGTGGCTGTCAATCGTTATAGAAAAAATTTTCTATAGAAAAATTTTTCTATAACTGAAGCTTACTTATATTATTGGTTGGGAATCAGGGTATTACGAGGTAGTATTTTTATGACCTCTGCGAGGTGGGGAAAGGCAGCGGGCAGACCTTTCAGATAAAATGTTAAGTTTATTTTACTTTTTGTAAAACATTCTTGACATCTACTGCGTTATAGGGGTAATAACAACCAAATCACATGCATATGAAAACTATCTTATTGCCCCACATCTTCCGCAAAATCGGATGGGCGCTCCTCCTGCTGTCACTGGTCGCCTTCGTGATCGTCATGGCTTCTGAGTATCAGACCGCCGACAATGTGTTTAGCTACTTAACTTCTCCTTCGGCAAGAGTTGTGGCTAAATCGATACTCAACAACCTCCTTATTATAGGGTGGACACTTGGTGCGCTGTTCGTAGCCTGCGGCCGTCTGCGCGAGGAGGATGAGATGACGAGGGCCATCCGTCTTCGTGCCCTTCTCATTTCCCTCTACATCTATGTCGGCATCCTCATCATCTCGACACTTGCCATCTATGGGATTTTCTATTTCATCGTAATGGAGATAAACCTTTGCCTCTTCCCCGTGGTATTCCTAATAGTGTTTGAATTGCAGATTTACAGTTACAGAAAACTTACCGACAATGAAGAATAAGATCCGACTGGCGAGAGTGGAGGCCGGCGTGACGCAGCAGCAGCTTGCAGACGCCGTCGGAGTAAGTCGCCAGACCATAATAGCCATCGAGAGGGGACACTTCCATCCCTCCACCCCTCTTGCCCTAAAGATGGCCCGCTACTTCAGCAAACCCGTAGAATCTCTTTTCCAACTCGAAGA
>CAZPQD010000101.1:0-9706 GCA_964588625.1 uncultured Sangeribacter sp.
AAAAGATAGCCGCCCAAAATTGATTTTGGGCGGCTATCGTCTTTTGGATTTGCTGTTATTGAGGAGTTAGAGCCATGCTTACATCATGCTCTGGGCCAACTTCGCGTTGATTTTGTTGAGGCGCTGCATCTGAGCCACTGACATCTCGCCTTCGGCGTTTTCCAACTTCGACTGAAGGGACTCGGCGCTCTCCAACAGGGAGGCATACTGCGTGAGGGCGGACATATCGCCCGACATCGCTATCTTGGAGTAGGAGGCCAACTTGGTGACGTATTGTTCGTATTCATCGAGCACTTTGTCCCAGTCGGTGCTGCCGGCGGAAGAGGTGGTGGCCGTATGGTCGATCAAGCCACCGGTGTCATCATAAAGTTCCTCTGAAGAATCGTCGGAAGTGGCGGTGCCGGTATACTCCACGAATTTCTGGCTGCTGTCGCCCGGTTTGAGAACGATGTATTTCGCTTTCTCGCGGATCTGATCCCAAGTCTGTTTTGCCTCGGGGCTGCTGTCCCACTCGGATTTCTTCACAGTGTCATCGATGACTCCACGATAGCTGCCGGCCTTGAGGTAGTAGTTGTAGTCGCCTCCCCATTCGTGTTGGGCTTCGATGTCATAATGGAGATTAAAGATAGCGACGCGGTTCATATCTCCATCTAAGAACTCTACGTCAAGGTCGAAATCATAGTTGGAGGCAACGCTCTTCGTCACAGTCAACTGGATGGTGGAGGAAAGTTTGATGCAGGGCACACCATCCTCAGTGATCTCGGTGAGCGACAGTTTCACGTCTTTCGAATCGATCGACATGAATTTGCCTAAATCCCCGAGTTCGGGCTTGGCTTCGAGAGTCACGGAATTGGGGTCGCTGTTGCCGCAGGAGGCGAGACTGCCCGCAGAGAGGGTCAGGAGCACCAGGCTCATCAGCATCCACACACGGGAACCGAAGTTCCCCTTGAGAGTCTTTGCTTGTTTCATAATGATGTTGATTATTGATTACGCCGGCAAAGGTATCAATAAAAATCCCTTCAGCTCCTCTCCGCGGTGTTCCACTTTGTTCCATTTAATTCCAGACCGGGAGGATTGGTCTCCCGACCGCTTCAATACCTCGAGTTCCGTCCCAATCCGGGAGGAGCCTTTTCCCGACCGCTTCAAAGTCGGAGAAACAAGGAAAAGAGAAGCAGGCAGTCCTATGAAAGGTCACATATAGGAATGTGAACAAAAAGAACTCAGGAGATATGGAGGGAAATACCTAATTTTGCAGTCGCAGAGGCTCCGCCTTGAAGTCCGTATGCTATTTTCCTGACAAGACTGTACGGTAACTCCCTGACTGGGCAGTATAGTCTTCCCTCAAAAGGATGAGATCGTTAAAAAAGTATATGGGATCTCTAGAAAAACGAGCCGTCCGTAAAATGAAGATGTCGATCATAGTGTCTTCCCTCCCGACTTTGATGATAGGGAGCTTTTACCATCTATATTAACCAAAATGCGCACTCTCATATTTCCGAAAGAGCTGATAGAAGGCTATTACGGCAAGGATTTCGGGACCGATCTTCGGCAGTATTTTGAGATAAAGCCGATGGTAGGTCACCGGGAAATTGCCTTTCTCGCTCATCTTGACAGGCATTTCAACCCGAAGAGAAAGTGCAGCGGTTTGCCTGCCCGCAGATATTCCCTGAAAGAGTTCTGGGCGATGCCCATTGAGGAGATCCCTTATGTTAGAAATGAGACTGAGAAGAATTTTATCTTTGCCGGTCTATTCTATTTTATGGTGCTTGTGCCTCAGACTCTGAGGAAGATGTTCGGGCAATCGGTGGAGTATGATTTCTACCGCTGCACGGGCTGGCCCCTTGTCAGCGCAGGGTTGGGTGGGTATCTGCCTCCTAAAGAGATGCTGGAGGAAGCCACCCTTTACCCCAATGATGTGGAGAGAACGAATTTTCATCGGATGCTTGAGGCTGTCGGTCTGTTTATGATCGAGGAACTCAGCCGCTTTTTCCGCAGGGAAGATAGCCGTAATCTCAATACTGAAGCCTATGACCGGATGCTTGCAAATATGGGAGAAAGGAGGGGTGATTTCCTGACCAGGATAAAAGAAGAATCCGATGATTTCTCCAAGTTGTTTGAAAAGCTAACGAAGAAAGATCTGTGAATGGTTCGCTTTCTCCGAAAATGAATTTTTGTTCACTTTGTTCATAGCTTTTTGGGGTAGAGAATTATACCTAACTTTGCGCGTGAAAAACATAAATTCTATTTAAGAAGGGTGTTTCTCACGCCTTTTTTATACCAATCGCAATAATTCTATGGGTGTTCTTGATGAATTCTTCAACTCGGAAGCCAACCAGAAAAAGTATGGCTTTGAATGTCGAAGCGACTCTTCGGGACTATCGTCAATTTACTATGATGGCGATGTCGATGAATTGATAGATATTGCTTTCGAGTCAATGGGATACAAAACGATTTCTGAAAAGCCTGCTGACGGGCAGCCGGAACTGATACTGATGTATTCCCGGGAGTCCGGACTGCTTCTTAAAGAGGAAACTGTCATTGTTGATGTGGATGGCATAGGCGATGAACCCAACTTCTTCCTGCTGTTTTCTGACAATGGGAAAGAAACGATGATCCGATTCAATATGACTGTTCCGGAAATCTATCCTGATAATGAAAGTTTGACTTATCATCTTCCACTTCCCTCACTGACAGCAATTAATGAAATGTACCGCGCCCGTTATGAAGAACTGGTGATGAAGTGGAATACTCTCCGCCCTGACAAACCAATTTATCCGAGAACGCTTCCAAATTATAGAGCCATAAACCGAGTATGCTGAAGTTTAAGCTAATATTCCTGGCCTCCCTCTTGCTTGCAAGTTGCAATAAGGAGAATAAGAATATCTTCACCGAATTGAACAACAGTGAAAGTGTGTCTCAAACGACTGGTGTGTCTGATTATGAGAGTCAATGGTTTCAATATCCGGACTCCACATGTCGAAAATTATTGGATCTGTGTGTTGTGAAGTGATAAAATGACTAGGCCTAAATTTATCCTGAAATAAGTGAATGAAATGAACTCAGGTTTATTGAAAAACTATCCTTAACTTTGCATCGGAATCCTAAAGAGATTCAAAAGAGATGGCCGAATCGCTTAAAAGGAAGTAGGCATCCGTTAATCTAAGGTTATATGTGGTCCGTAATATGTTTCCTGTTGCTTCTCGCCATAGGGATAATGGTAGGGAGTGTTGTTCTCTGGATTGCGTGGCAGATAATAAGATTTGTTCTCAACCTTATATGCTATCTGCTATTCGGAGAAGATGAGGTGTTCTAACCCGTGTAATCATGGAGAAAGATAGATTCAAGATAGTTGAGGATGAAGACGGCGTAATCATCTATGACGAAAGCGATGACTATGTGCCCGGGGAAGAGGAGATCCTTGATGAGGATAATGAACTCGACACAGAGTATATCCTCCGTGAGGCCAAACGGCAGGAAGTTCGGGAGGCAGAAGAGAAACATCGGCAAAAATGGATTTCGGCCGGTGTTGTAATTGCGGTGGTTGCCTTCATTGCGGGTATATGTTTTATTAACTTCAAAGGAATCTTTCTATGAATGTGATTAAACAACCCATTTATATTGTCGATATCACCACTATAATGACTATTTTGAAGGAATTAATGGCACAATATCCTAATATTTTATTGCATGAGTAATAGTGTGTATGGTTCAGGAAAGAATCCGCCATATTCATTGTATCAATCCCCTAAGGGCAAATGGGGACTGGTTGACGGGACAGGCGAGCGACTGCCAGCCGTCTTCGACAGATTGAATGATTGCTCTTTTTCCTGCGCCCCTTGGGAAGTAGTCACTTTTGACGAGAATGAGGGGTTTGCCTTGCAGGCGTGGTATGACCCGGATGAAGTATGGTTTAACTTCACGTTTGGCAACCCGGACTATCCTGACGAGTTTGCGCATTTTCTTTGGGAGAGAGAAACCCTAACTTTCGAAGAAATATCCGATTTAACAAAAACTTACCTGCCTCCAGAAAGTCAATGGCTGATAGAATGTCTGCTGTTGGCTGCAAAGGAGGTCGATATGGAGGATGAAGAGTTCGAAGGATCCCTTAGGCAATATCTCTCAGCACACCCTGAACTCAAAGAACCGTCAAGACTCAATCCCCTCCTCAACCCCATCATGCGCAATCCGGATGTCGAAGAAGATTTAAAAAGGACGGTATGGAAAGCAAAAGTCATTCTGGACTATACCGTGCTTGAAGCATTCCAAAATGAATAAAGGAATTGGAAGAATTTGACACATAGCCCAGATTTTACCTGCCTCGATTAATAATGATTCGTTGACTCCTCTGATTGACCAGTGCAAGAAATTTATTAACTTTGTGTCATCCAAGCAGTGAGGTGCATAATAATATACAGCACTTCTCTTATCTGAGTTATTCTGAAACTCATTAAGGAATATTCTGAAAGATGGAGACGAGACAGAAGGAGGAAGGGTCGGAGTTCGGGTCTGATTTCTCGGGCGTGGCCGGGGCGGACTCGGTGACGGCTGGTTTCTCGCCGCAGAATGTATGTGGCGAGGGGGCTTCGTGTGTGGTCTATCGTATGGGGCTGGATGGAATGCGGGTTGCAGTAAAGCGGTTGCGCAAGGAGTTTCGCTCGCGTCCGGAGTTTTTGGCTTCCTACCGCAAGGAGTTTCGGATCGGTCAGCTGCTGAAGCATGACGCGCTGCCGGTGTATCGCGATTTCCGGGCCGATACGCAGGAGGTGTATCTCGTCATGGAATACATCGACGGAGAAAGCGTCCGCGATTTTATTCTTACGGAAGAGGGACAGCGGTTTTTCTCGTCCGAGGAGAAGGTAAGGCGGTTCCTGTTGCAGCTTGTGGATGTAGTGGGGTATCTTCACCGGAGCGGGGTGATTCATTGCGACCTGAAGGCGGCCAACGTCATGTTGCGCCGCAGCGACCGCAGCGTGATGCTCATCGACCTTGATAAGTCTTACAGCGACACGCTCGACAGTACGCATGGAGGCACGGCCCATAGCAGCGATCCGCTCTCTGCCGGCGAACGACCCACAGCCCAGAAGGATCTTCAGGCTATCGGGGCGCTCCTGGATTATATTTCCGAACGGGATGCGGATTTCCCTGCCCGCAGGTTCAAAAGGTTCCGGAAGGAATGTTCCGATACGGACGTTACGGCTGAAACCCTTGTGAGAGCCTTGCGGCCCCAGTCGCATTCCGGCAGATGGATAGCGTTGACGGCTGGCTTGCTGCTGGCAGCAGGAGCCTGTTATCTTAGTTTCCGAACCCCGTCCGAACCTGTGGCCACAGTAGATTCAGAAGTTAGGACGGCCGGAAGTGTTGTCGATACTGTGTTGGTCAGGGAGACTTCCCTCCATCCGATCAATTCTGCCGGCGATAAAAATATAAATCCGGAAGCCGGCAATAGTCCGGTTCCGGATTCAGGGGTAGGGAGCCACAGGACACATCGCGGCCAGGTGACGGCCGACTTTGATGTGCGCATGGCCGAATTTATCCGAGATGCCGAGAGGGCACTGACGGAGTTGCGCTCAGGCCGTTACGCCACAAAGCAGCAATTGGAGACACTTCAAAAGAGTGTGATGCGCTCCTATGAAACCAATTTCGACAGGACGAAGAAGGCATATTTCGAAGAGAACCCCAACCTCCCTGAGATGGAGATTGAGTATGCCGTGGCCACCGCCCTGCAACGCAGCCGAACGTCAGAGATTTACGGACGCTTCATGCAGGAATCCACCGATTCCATCCTGGCTCACTGACAGCAGCCATTGCCGACGGTCAGACGATTATCTCAAGCGATGTCAGACCGCCATCTTTCGCACCCCGGTAGCTTCCAAGACTTTTCCCATCGCGTTTCACATCCTTGACAAGGAGTTCCTGGCCAAGCACAAGGTGGGATATTGTCAACACATCCCCCTTGATCAGTTTACTGTTTTTAGACTCATTTACCAGGAACTGATCGTCGCCCATATACGACATTACGATTATGCGCGAAGGTTCATATTTTATCTGCACCTGCGTCCCCGCATTCAGATCGGCAGCATCGATGCTCTCCATCGATGTGAACTCCGAGGAATAATCCTCCTCACCGATCTCTCGAAGCAGCTCCTTATAGTTTTTATATCCGAGCCAAGCCGACAGGATATCCATTGTGGAGACGTGCGGCGTACGGTTTCTCTCCGGTGAGTCCTTCCCTACCAGACCCAGCATACGTTTCATGGTGGCCTCACTCAGACCGATCTCGCCGCCCAACGCAGCGCAATCCCCGGGATAGATGGTATCCTTCCCATACTTCGCAAGAATCTTATTGACAATAGACTGTGGCAACATAATTCCTAAAGTTTTATTCCGAGCATTCACTCAGTTACTGTTTCCATATTTCTTTGAGTATTAACTCAGTTTCTGATTCCAGTATTCTTGAGTATTCACTCAGTTTTTGTTTCCGCTTGCAAAAATAAGAATAATTTCCGAACCCGCAATAATTCAGAAAGTTCACGTTCCCCAGCGTGCCGGGGGCCGGTGGGAGCGTCCCCGCCTGGGAGGAACGGTCTCCCGACCGCTTCAACACCCTCGAGTTCCGTCCCCGACCGCGAGAACCTTTGCCTTCTGTATACGAAAGGCTCTATTCCGTGTCACCATAGATTCGATTGATGACATCCTGAGGATAGAGTATATTTAGATTTGATAAAACAGAAGAGTCCTTTGGAGGAGATTTCAAAAACAATACGGGAACTATCTCCTTTCCTTTGGCCAAGGGGAAAGAAGCCGCTTTGTCAATGAGTTTCTTGTATATTTCAGAGGCTACTTCAGGATTCGTCCATTTGCATTCACCTATCAGAATGGATGTTCTATCCGTAGACTCGGCGACAACATCAAACTCCATCTCATGATATTTGCCTTTTCCCTCTGCCGGCACTTTTCCCCACCATCTTGAAGCTTCTTCCCAACGATGCCCGAAAAGGGAATTTCCACTGACGGCTTCACGACAAAGATATTCCCACCCCCGAGCTACATATCCATTGAATGAACGTTCTATTTCCTCCATTACCATGTCTTTGCGGCCACGGGCCAGAGTTGACATATTTGGCATGATATAGGTGTAATAGAAGTACATCATTGGGTCGTTTATCCTATAAATACCGCGCTTTGATTTCTTGGGACTCTCTCCGAAAGGTAACTCCCGACGTAGATAGGACATCTGTATAAGCTTGTCCAAGGGGGCGGCCAGGGAGGTTGCCTCGCGTCCCATGCGGGCGGCGATTTCCGACAGACGGTTTGCGCCACCTGCAACCACAGCCATCAGGGATTCAGATTGGACAGTGACATTCATATCGTCAAGGAATAGTTTCTTCGGTTCGTCATATAGCACTGTGAGAGGTCCCAGAAGCATTCCTCTGATGGCATCTCGAAGTGTGGGATATTCCTCCCTCAATTCCCAATAGCGGGGGACACCTCCCCATACGCAATATTCCTCGATAGTCTCTATAGCATCAAGATTCAATCCCTTTTGAAGGTATGGAAGCGGAATTGGTCTTATATTAAGCACAGCGGCCGCCCGTCCGAATAATGGCTCGCCCTGACTTAAGATCATGTTTTGCATCATCCTTTGTGAACTGCCACATATCACGATGTTGTATTTCAGTGACTTGCTGTCTAATAATTTCTGAAGGATTGAGGGTAGTTCCGGTGAATGTTTCACCATATATGGAAATTCATCCAGACAGAGGGTAAACTGCTCGGTGGTTAATCGGTTAAGTAAGACCAGCAATTCCTCCCAACTTGAGAATTTTGCCATGGAAATTTCTGGAAACTGCTGGGCCAAAGTCTGTTGAAGCATCTCCAATTGAACATTGTCAACCAGATCACCTGCCATATAGTATATGTCGCCTGGTCGCAATATATGTTTTATCAGGGTAGACTTACCCAGACGACGTCTGCCATATACGACCACAAATTTAGGTGGTGTTTGTGGATTCAGAACCCGTTCAAGTTCTGCAATTTCCTCCTGCCGATCAAGAAACTCCATGAAATTATTTTTCAGAAAAATTATTTTCTGCAAAAATAATAATTATTTTTATTGCCTCCAAATCCGCTGCACTTAAATGTCTCCCAAACGCTTCAATACCCTCAATACGAGTCAACCTAAATCAGGAAGACTGAGAGGTCACAGGATTGCCGCAATTTTACGGATAGAAGCCAGGCGCTTCATGAGGGATGTATCAGCTTTGGCTTTCTGCATGTTGTAGGCACTTTGAAGATTGAGCAGAAGCTCAGCCGGGGTTCCCAATGCCGCCTCAAGAAGCAGAGCCATTTCAGTATTGATGTTTCGTTTGCCCTTAATTATCTCATTTATGAGAGAAGGACTGACACCAATCCGCTCCGCAAGGCGAGCTTGCGGTAGCTTGAGAGCCTCAAGTTCATCCTTGACAAGCTCCCCCGGATGAGTAGGTTCAAAAGGAGAGATATTATTGGCAATCATATCGGGGTGTACCCCCTGCAGTGTAATCATATCAGTCATAATGATTTGAGAGTTCAACAATTTTGCAGATAGTCAAGATAGGTTCTTCAGTATTTTCTTGAATGGTAAACTCTATTCGATATTGGTCATTTATTCTTATGGAAAAACGTCCGCTCTTGTCTCCCCTAAGTGCCTCAAATCTAAGAGAGTTCACCCGAAATAAATCCTCTTTGCGATTAGCCCATTTCAGATAATCCACTCCACGCTTATAACGTGTGATTATATCCTTCCTGTAACGATGTTTCTTGTCGCGACAACTTCCTTGGGAGTAGAGATCCCGCAAATATTCTTCTTCGAATGTGACTATCATGGCAATGTTTTGTTTCACAAAGTTACGAAAAATCTTTGATCTTCACAAATTTAAGAATATTTCTTCATGCTCAATCACTATTATGAAGATAGGACAACTGTTCAAATTTGATCAGTGCCAGAGGAAAATAAACCCTTTATTTCCCTTTTTATCCACGGTAAAATCACTGCTTTATCCCCAAGAATACAAATAGATAGAAGGATCTGTGGATGATTTCACATCCCTCTTTTATCATCGATGTGCTCGGGGAGTGCCAATCATATATCCGACGGCTTTTTCAGGGTTCCGATGTAGGGTCGGTAGGCTCAGTGAGGGAGGAAACCGTGTCAGGGTAGGAGGGGAGGGGAAGGGTAACGTTGCGGTCATTGATGGTCATTTCCACACGTCCGTCGGTAAAATCCTTGAGGAAAGGGAACGTTAGGACAAAAGTGGCGATCCCATTGGAAAGCTCACACCAAGCCTCCTTCGCATCTACCGATTTCTTTCTGGTCAGCAATCGGGCGCCGCTCATTGAGCACGTTTCACCGGCATTATCATCATAGACCACCACCGTAGTCTTCCCTCCATCATTAGAGACACTCTTCACCTTCGGAGCAGCATCCGCCCGAGGCACACCCACGGCCAACATCGCAACCACCGCAATCAACAATTTTTTCATAACTGCAAAACTAAAAGTAAAACACTCAGAGTGAAAGCCACCTGCAATCCCAACTCCGATTCCAGCAACCCCCACACCAAACTAACGCCCACTCCCCGAATTTGTGACACACCTGTACCCATTTTTTATACCAATGTTTACTCATAAGTAAAACCTTTTTCGTAATTTTGCGGTTAGATAGATA
>CAZPQD010000102.1:0-9376 GCA_964588625.1 uncultured Sangeribacter sp.
TGGGGTTTTGATGATGCGGTACATGATGGGGTCGCGGAAGTGCATGTTGGAGTTGGCCATATCGATCTTGGCACGGAGCACCATGCTCCCTTCCTCAAACTCACCCTTGTTCATGCGTTCAAACAGGTCGAGGTTTTCTTCGATGGGTCGATCGCGATAAGGTGATGCAACACCCGGCTGGGTCGGAGTACCCTTCTGCTCAGCTATCTGCTCGCTTGTCTGCTCATCCACATATGCCTTTCCCTCCTTGATCATCCTTATGGCCAGATCATAGAGCTGAGGGAAATAGTCGCTGGCATAATAGAGTCTGTCTTCCCAGTCGTAGCCGAGCCAATGGATATCTTCCTTTATGGCCTCCACATATTCAGTATCCTCTTTCTGTGGGTTGGTGTCGTCAAATCGGAGATTGCATGTGCCTCCAAACTTCTCAGCAGCTCCAAAATCCATGATGAAGGCTTTGGCATGGCCAATATGCAGATAGCCGTTGGGTTCGGGCGGGAAGCGTGTGTTGAGGCGTCCTCCATTCTTGCCGGCCTCCAGGTCGGCTGCTATCTCCTGCTCTATGAAATTGAGTCCGCCCTCTTCTGCGGGAGCGGGGTCATTTATAATCTCTGTCATTTTCGATGTCATGTTTTTCCAGCTATAATTTTCAGTCAGTCAGCACCGTCTTAAAATTACAGCAGATTTCTAAAACTGCAAAATTACAATTTTTTTTGAGAATGTTGCGTGATTTGTTGCCTCAATCTTTCGATAGATATGTTTTTTTCATTAATTTTGTCTCGGTATTGGAGCGAAACTCGACCCATATCATGTAATTCCAGCCATTCTGCAAAGATAATGAGAAAGACAACGTTTGCATTGTGCTTTTTGCTAGGAGCTCTGGGGGCAGCCGCCGAGATCTTCAGTTTCGGAGGGGTGATGTATGACTCTGCCTCACCGCTCCCGGGCACTTGCATTGCCGTAGGCATAGATCATACCTTTCAATCCGATGAAATCCCTGAAACCGGCGGCGAGAGTGTCATGACAGTTTCGATTTCGGATGCTGTCAGGCATAATGGCGCTCTCATGACTGTATGGGGGATTGCTCCGGATGCTTTTTCAGCTTCAGAAATCAGGAGTATTGTGATTCCCTCAAGTGTCAGGACAATCGGGGAGAAGGCATTCGCCGGATGCCGTTCGCTGGAGTCTGTTGAAATGACATATGGAGTGGAGAGGATAGGGGAGTACTGTTTCCAGGATTGCACCTCGCTCCGTGAAATTGAGATTCCTTCAAGTGTGGGGGTGCTTCCCGCTGGTTTGTTCAGAGGCTGCATGTCGCTTAGAAGTGTGTCTCTTCCCTCTTCTATTTCTGTTATTCCCGAATTTTTCTTCTGTGACTGCATAAGTCTTGAGGATATAGAATATAATTCCACCATAAGGGTTGTGGGGCAGCATGCCTTCAGCAATTGCGCCTCTCTGCGTTCTTTCGACTTCTACGGAGTGCATACTCTTGGCGAAAGGGCTTTTTCAGGATGCAGATCGCTGGATGAGATAATACTTAAACCTGGCCCTGCACACGTGGCGCAAGGTGCATTTGAACATTGTTCGGGGGCAACACTTGTCGTGATAGGAAGGGATGTCACCGACATTGGAGCCTATGCCTTTGAAGGATGCAGTGCAATGCGTCAGGTGGAATTTGGAAAGAAAGTGGGATGCATAGGGGCGGAGGCCTTCGGAGGATGCCAGATGCTTGAGGAAATCTATGTAATCAATCCTGCACCTCCGGCCATAGAATACAATACTTTCTCAAACATCAACTATGAGCATTCCTCACTCTTCGTGCCAAAGGGAGGTGAGACGCGCTATGCCCAGTCTCCTTACTGGATGAATTTCGACAATATCATCGGAGTTAATAATTTTCCTCTTTCGGCAGAAAAGGTTTTCTCTGAGAACGAAGATATTGAGTTCAGATGTGACAGAAATGGCACATTATTCCTACGTGCGGAAAGGGAATTACGCGCAATTAGCATCACGGGTAGACTCCTTTACATCGGAACTCCCCTTGAAGGTGTCACGATCAACATTTGCGGGGAGCCGCGTCCAATCTTAATCAGCGACGGATTAACTACCCAAAAAGTCTTTTGAAGGATTACAAAGCGTTGTGCACAAGTCCCATGCATGTCACGTTGCAAGGGTTGAAGATTTTTTTGCTTGAATATATAAAGATTCGATACCCCAGAAAATAAAATAAGAACCGGACAATCAGAAAGAGCTTTTGGCTCGTCCTGATCCGGTTCTTTATTTTATCACCGTTTCAATAACGATAATCGCGTTAGTTCGCAATCATGGTGCTGAAGGCAGTGCCACGCAGAGTGCGGTAGGCACAGGCGAACTGACGGATATAGCTGATGGTAGAAATCTTTGGAGTCTTCATATTATTGGTAATAGTCACGTCAGCTTTAGGTTTAAATGAAGTAGAGTCTTCCGTCATAGGCGGGATTTTTTATAGATTACACATACATCTTGATAACGACATCGACGTCTTATATATTGTATGCGTACCTTTAAAAAACAACTTCGCCACGGCATCCTTCGGGGCCGTGGCACAGATGAATAGGGGTCGGGAAACTTATTGAAATCCAGAATACAAACCTGGAAACGCCGAAATTAATCGTATGAGAAGGATCAGAGCGTAAGCACGATGTCCTTCTCAGCAGCGATTCGGCGCAGGTTGAGGATAGCATATCTCATGCGTCCGAGGGCAGTATTGATGCTGACTCCGGTGATTTCAGCTATTTCCTTGAAAGAGAGATTCTGATAATATCTCATGTTGAGCACCTGCTTCTGCAGCTCGGGGAGCTCCTCGATAAGACTCCTGACATCGCTGGTGATCTGCTCAGAGATCATGATGTCCTCGATGGTCTGCTCACAGAGATCCTTACGGTTGAGGATGTCGATGTCCTCAAGATCGGCACTCTGGAGATTCTCCGACTTCTCCTGACGGAAATAGTCGATTATCAGATTGTGTGCTATGCGGGATATCCATGCAGGAAACTTGCCGTTTTCCGTGTAGCGGCCCTGCTTGATGGTCATGATGGCCTTCACGAAAGTTTCCTGAAAGATATCATTGGCTATATCCTCATTCTTGATGATGCGGAGAATATAGTTGAATACTCTGTTCTGATGGCGTTTCAGAAGAATATCGAAAGCTTCGTTGCTTCCCTGTGCGTAAGCTTTGACCAGCTGCTCGTCGGTCATGCTTGTGTAATTTGCCATTCCTATTGTCTTTAATCGTTACGTAGTCGTCGATCGATAGGCAATTTGATTTTGGGTTCTAATATTTCGTTATTTATCTTCTCTTCCGGACTTTCCGGAGGCTTCTGTATTGCAAAGTTAATACAAAATCCTCCGGTTTCCAAATTATTTGATAAAAATCTCGTGTTAAAGATTGTTAAGCCTGCAATAAACCTCCGCTCAATCAGTTATGCCGACGAATCCCCTGAAGAATGAATGGCGAGGTTTTCCAACGGATTCTAATAGCATCCTGAATGCTTCATGGCACACCTTTTACCTGAATGGAGGTTCTTTCGGGTCGGTCAGGATTCCTTCACCAATCTCAAGGCACACCAATCTTTGTCCATTCGCTTCTCCGCAAATTTCAGGCCATATTTAGAGGCTGCCTCAAGAATCATATCTACGTCAGCCTCATAGAAACCGCTCAGCAGCATCGTGCCCCCATTTTTCAGGCGTGAGGAATAACGGTCTATATCAGCAAGAATGATATTGCGGTTGATGTTGGCAAACAGATAATCAGCCTCTTGAAGACCCTCAAGATCTGAAGCATCACCATTGATCATGTCGGCCTCCACATCATTCAGCCGGCAATTCTCCACAGCATTCTGCCAAGCAGGAGTGTCGATCTCAATACCGGTCACGTTGGCAGCTCCGCATTTCTTTGCGAGAATTGACAGAATACCCGTTCCGGTGCCCACATCAATCACATCTTTCCCCTTCATATCCGAATCCAGAATGTAGCGTGCCATTAGAGAAGTAGTGGAATGATGACCCGTACCGAATGCCATCTTAGGATCAATAACTATGTCATATCGCGCTTCCGGCACATCCTTATGAAAAGAAGAATGCACAACGCATTCCCCACCTATTACGATAGGCTTGAAATAATTCTTCTCCCATTCGGCATTCCAATCCTCACCCTTCACCAGAGTGCTGCTCAGAGCGAAGGAAGCTTCCATTGGGAAGTCATCCAGAATATCCTTCACCTGCTTCATATCAAACAATCTTGCAGGCACATAAGCCATCAATCCATTATCATCCGGCTCGAAGGAATCATATCCGATGTCACATAAGAAAGCAGCGAGCAGATCAGTCGTATCCTCGCAGCAAGGGTCGATGTCCACCCTCAAGGTAACATAATCATTCATCACCAGTCAACTTAAAAAACACGGTTTTACATTATAATTCACCTGTCACTTCCAAAACCCCGGTTCACTTTTTCTTGCGGAAGAAGGAGAATATTTTGCGGCCGGTGTTGAAGATTGAGAAGCCGATCATGGCGTAGTCTACGTAGCTGAGCCCTGTCAGTAGTTTGCCGGCCATGCCTCCTGCTTTGAGCATGCTGCTGCCGCCGCCGGCGAATGGATTCTTTTTCTGTATTTTCTGAATGTGGCTCCCTATCTTTGCGTGCGCGAACTGCTTCTTGAGGTCGGCCACGGCGCGGCGATAACGTAGTTCCTCGAGTGTGAAGCCTCCGAAGCGCTCTTCTTCGGCTATTTCTACTGCCGTCTGTTTTATTTCTTCACTCATGACTATGGACAGTTAGGGCTTCTTTTCAAAAAAGAGGCGGGTTATGAACTTGGCTATGGGGTCGAGGATGAGTTTCTTACGGAACAGATAGATGATGCATATAAGCAGGATCCATACTCCGGCCACACAGAGGTAGGCCAAGGGTGACGACATCAGCATGCCGAAGACTCCCTTCAATGCGAAGGAGAGCATGATGAGGATGGGCAGGGCTACTACCATGATCACGGCAGCAAGCGCCACTGCGCCGCCAAGGATTGTCATCTTCTCGGCTACAGTCAGCTTTGCATAGATCACCTCATATTTCACCCAGTCCTTTCCGTTGACGAAAAGTTCCTTTATTTCATCGGTTAGTTTTTCTTTCATCTCCAGGTTTGGTATTACATTTATTCTTTTCTCTTTTGCGCCATTTTATTTCCTTCTTATTTAAACTCACCATTTCCATTCTGGATGGTATCCATGGAGGTTATGCGGAATCAGTACTCAAGTATGGGAAGAATCTGAAGAGAGGAAGCATTGAAGCCATTTTCTTCCAAGATATGAAATTCTTAAGAAGGCTGAGAAAAGCAAAACCATAAAAAAGGGGAGGGGGTAATGCCGGAGCAGCGTATGGCTGCTACAGCTATCCCTCCTCCCGGTTGAATTCGGTTTAAGCTCCGGCGAATCAGTCCTCATGACCGGCGAGCTCTGCCACGAGAGCGTCTACCTCAGAATCGCTGATCTTGATGCCCTTTCTCTTGAGCAACTTGCAGATCTTGGTTCTTACGTCCTCTCCCTTTTCAGGGGCGAGAAGAAGGGCTGCTCCGCAGCCTACGATAGCTCCGCCAAGGAAGGCATAGAGTATGCTGAGTGTCTTGTTCATCTTATTAAGTGTTTGTTTCCTCCGAGTGCATACAAATTACTGCTTGTGCAGCCATATCACACTCTGCTGAGGAAAGGTTTTTTAGATTTTGTTCTCGAGCTGGTCTTCGATCTCTTCTGCGAGCTCCTCAATCTGCTCCTTCTTGAGAAGGTGGCTGTATTTTTCCTTGAGGACAGCTACGATTTTCTTTCTTGTCTCGTCGCCCTTCTCAGGAGCCACGAGCAGACCTACTGCTGCGCCAGCGATTGCACCGCCGATAACTGCGCTGATAACGTGGATTGCTTTCATTTTTATATTGATTTTTTAGTTTATAATTCTCTTTTTTATTAGGAACCATTTTATCTGGGAAACCTCATATGAGTATTCCTTGATAGATGGAATCCCAATTATCCCTTAACTCCTCTTTTATAACAATGAATAAGACGGGATGGTTCAGAAGGAAGCGCCGGAAGAAGCGGCATATGCCATCACTCCCTGTTCCGTGAGGTCGACCATACGCATATCGCCGTCAGGCTGGATCATCTTTACGTGATAATCATCTACGAAGGTCATCAGCGGATAAGTGTTCTCATCAACCACGAGGCTCCAGGTCTGCTCCTTCTCATCGAAGTCAAGACGGTAGGATTCTCCGGTGCGCTCAAGAGTGACGTCATATCCTTTGCCATCGCAGGCGATAAGATAGCGTCCATGGTCAGTGTCGATCACCTTTGTGGAAGCTTCCATGGGATTGTTGCCGCTCCAGAACTCAATGGAATTCAGTACGATAAGGTCAGCAAGGGAAGTGACCTCATACACCGGGAGTACCCAGAAGGCAAAGAACACGAGTTCGTTGAGAAACTTCGAGCCAACCTGATTGTTCCAGGTTATCACTCGCTTCGTCAATGCGAAACTGCCGATACAGCTGTTGAGTCCGATGGTGGAGGCCAGCAGGAGCACTGCGGCCACAGTCATTTTATATTTCTTCATCCTGTTTTGCTCGTTGTCGTGGAAAATGAAACGGAGGGTTATCTTTCCTAAAAACCTATAAGGAGTGAAAAAAGTTTAAAAACACTTAAGAATTTTTTCTTCCTATGCTTTTCCTTTCCTTTTTCCTTTCGTTCCTTCATTTTTTGGGGAACGTAGCCTTGAGTTTGTCGGCAAGGAATCTGCCGGTGTAGGATGCCTCGCAGGCTGCTACATCCTCCGGAGTACCGGCCACTACGACTTGTCCTCCGCCATCGCCTCCTTCCGGACCCATGTCGATCACCCAGTCGGCAGACTTCACCATATCGAGGTTATGCTCAATCACGACAACGGTGTTGCCGCTGTCAACCAACCGCTGCAGCGACCGCAGCAGCGTGGATATGTCGTGGAAATGAAGTCCGGTGGTGGGTTCGTCGAAGATGAATAGGGTATGGTCTTGCTTCTCCATGGCTATGAAGTATGCAAGCTTCACTCGTTGGTTCTCACCTCCGGAAAGTGTTGATGACGACTGCCCGAGTTTGATGTAGCCAAGACCAACATCATGCAGCGGCATGAGCCGCTTGATGATCTTCCCTTCCAGAATGCCACGCATATTGGCCTCAGGAGTGGCCTTCAGGAAATCGATGGCTTGGTCTACGGTCATCTCCAGGAAATCATAGATATTCTTATCGCGGTATTTCACGTCGAGTATCTCAGCCTTGAAGCGCTTGCCATGGCAGGCCTCGCATTCCACCACCATATCAGCCATAAACTGCATGGGGATGGTGATGGTCCCTTCTCCCTTGCACTCCTCGCATCTTCCCCCATCGGTATTGAAGGAGAAATGAGCGGCAGTATATCCCATCTGCTTCGAGAGCTGTTGCTCGGCGAAGAGACGTCTGATCTCGTCATAAGCCTTCAGATAAGTGGCGGGATTGGAGCGCGAGGAGGTGCCGATAGGATTCTGGTCGACGAATTCTATATGTTTGATGGAGTTCAGGTCGCCGGAAAGTTTTCTAAAAGAGCCGGGAGCATCACATGGATTGTCGAGATGACGGTTGACGGCACGATAGAGTATATCGCGCACGAGAGTGGATTTTCCACTTCCGCTCACACCTGTGACCATTGTAAGCACACCGAGAGGAAAAGTCACATCCACATTCTTGAGGTTGTTGGCCGAAGCTCCTTCTACGGTGACGGCCTGTTTCCAGACTCTTCTGGAGGAGGGCACTGGAATCTCTTTCTCTCCCCTTAGATATTGCAGCGTGTAACCGCGTTCATCCTTACCCGGCTTCTTCTCAAGCGCTTCGCGGAGGTTGCCTTCATACACTACCTCGCCGCCGAGCCTGCCGGCGTCCGGACCGATGTCGACGATATGGTCAGCCGCGAGCATAATCTCCTCGTCATGTTCCACCACAACAACTGTATTGCCGGCCTGCTGCAGTCTGCGAAGCACGGCAATCAGTCGGTCGGTATCCCTGGAGTGAAGACCGATTGATGGTTCATCAAGGATATACAGCGAACCGACAAGTGCCGAACCAAGTGATGTGGCAAGATTTATACGTTGGCTCTCTCCGCCTGAAAGGGTGGAGCTCAACCGGTCGAGCGTAAGGTATCCGAGTCCCACCTCATCAAGAAACTGCAGACGGTTGTTGATCTCATCCAGCAGTCGTTTTCCTACTGTGCGGTCGGTGTCGTCGAGTTCAAGCTCGCGGAAGAATTGTCTCAGTGAGCTGACAGACATATTGACGAGTTCGGTGATCGACTTTCCTCCCACCTTAACATACTGTGCATCCTGCCGGAGGCGTGTGCCCCAGCAGGTGGGACATGCCGTCTTGCCACGGTAGCGGGCCTTGAGAACACGATATTGTATCTTGTATTGATTCTCATCCACCCAACGGAAAAAACCGTCGATACCCTCCCAGCTGCCTCCTCCATGCCAGAGGAAGTGTTTCTGTTCAGCAGTGAGCTCGGCATATGGTGCATGAATTGGGAATTTATGCTTGGGAGCCACACGTATCAGTTCCCTTTTCCATTCTCCCATCTTCTCACCACGAAAACACTGCACTGCATCTTGATAAATCGACAGCGATTTATCCGGCACCACCAGATCCTCACTTATTCCCAGCACCTTCCCAAAGCCCTCACATGTAGGGCAGGCTCCGTAAGGATTGTTGAAATTGAACATCAGGTCAGAAGGTTCGCGGAATTCAATACCGTCGGCTGTGAATTTCTGGGAGTAGGGGAGTTCCTTGGGTCCATCCTCACCCCAAACCTTCACTATGCACTCTCCATGACCTTCGAAATATGCCGTCTCGATGGAATCAGTAAGGCGGGACACCTCATCCTTGTCGGCGCTGACCGAGAGACGGTCGATCAGCAATCGCAGATCCTCCATCCCGTCGGCATCTCCACCGGCGATGATGTCAGCGATGTCAATGAAGTCGCCCTCCTTCTCAACTCTGGAATATCCCTCCTTCAGGTAAATGTCAAGTTGCTGGCTCATGGTCCTTCCCTCAGGAAGCACAATATCCACGAGCACAGCCAGGCGGCTCCCCTCCGGAAACTTCAACACCTCATTGACGATATCCTCGATATGATGCTTCTTCACCACCTGTCCGCTCACCGGCGAAACAGTCTTGCCGATTCGGGCAAAGAGCATACGCATATAGTCGTAGATCTCCGTGGAGGTACCGACAGTGCTTCGCGGATTCCTCGTATTCACCTTCTGCTCGATGGCGATGGCAGGAGGCAACCCTGTGATATAGTCGC
>CAZPQD010000103.1:0-7041 GCA_964588625.1 uncultured Sangeribacter sp.
AGGCTCTCGGATTTGAGGACTGGCTTACCAACCCCGACTTCAACACAGCCGACGCGCGTGACCGCCACAAACAGGAAATCTACAAGAGAATCGGCGAATGGACTGCCGACAAGACCAAGTTTGAGGTCACTGACATCCTCGGCAAAGCTGGTGTGCCTGTAGGTCCGGTACTCTCCACTAAGGAGATCATGACAGATGAAAGCCTCTATGACGGCAACACACTCGTACGTATCAATCAGGGTGGTGAGATCGGTGAGTTCGTCACTGTAGGATGTCCGTTCACAATGTCAAACTACCAGCCTACCTACGGTCCGGCTCCTGCACTTGGAGAGAACACCGACGAAGTGCTTGAATCCCTTGGCTACACTCAGGAACAGATCGCAACATTCGCAAAGAACGGAACAACTCATCCTCTCGCTGACGGACAGATGTAATTGACTACGGGTCTTTGACCTGACTCTCTCCTCTCTCCTCAATTTTTTTCTCCTCATTTTTTACTGATTATCAAGATTATATTATGGACACACAGAATAATACGGCTGCCGCCCCCAAATTTCCCGAGCAGGTGACTGGTATGTATATCCTCGCCGAGTCTCTGCGCCGACTGGGTCTCAACGATGTCTTCGGACTCGTGGGTATCCCGGTGACTGAGGCAGCCTTTGCCATGCAGAAGGTAGGCATGAATTTCTATGGCTTCCGTTTCGAGCAGCAGGCCGGTATGGCCGCCGCCACTTACGGATGGCTCACCAAGAAGCCGGGTGTGCTTCTCACGGTTTCTTCCCTCGGATTCATGAATGGCCTCACTGCCACTGCCAATGCTACGGTTAACTGCTACCCGATGATTCAGATTTCGGGTGCTTCCGACCCTCAGATGGTGGATATGGATATGGGTACATATGAGCAGCTCGATCAGCTCAATACTGCCCGTCCTCTTGTTAAGGCAGCCTTCCGTTGCTCTCATGCAAAAGATATCCCCACTGCCGTTGCCCGCGCTTATCGTGCAGCAGTCAGCGGACGTCCCGGAGGTGTTTACATCGATATGACTACTCCTGCCCTCGGTGAGGTCATGGATGCCGCGGATGCAGAGAAACTTTTCTATACTCCTGTTGATCCCGCTTCAGAGGTAGCTCCCAACAAGGCTTCCGTAGACCGTGCTGTAAGTCTTCTGGCTTCTGCCAAGCGTCCGGCAATCCTTCTCGGTAAGGGTGCGGCTTACGCACAGGTTGACGATAAGATCAAGGAACTCGTTGAGACTTATAAGATTCCTTATCTTGCGATGTCTATGGCCAAGGGTCTGCTTCCCGATAATGGTGAATACAGTGCCCTCAGCTGCCGCTCGGAAATAATGGAGCAGGCTGATGTCGTGATGGTCATCGGAGCCCGTATCAACTAGATGCTCTCTTTCAGACGTGGAAAATGGAACAAGGATATCAAGTTTATCCAGCTTGATGTGGAGCCTGAGGAAATCGACCGTAATGTTCCTATCGCAGCCCCTGTGGTAGGTGATATGGGTCTCAGCCTCGATTTGATTCTTGAAGGCCTGAAGGCTAACCCTGTGAAGTATGATCCTGCATGGCTTCAGATGCTTCAGAAGGTGACCGCCGAAAAGAACGCCAAGTTTGCAAAACGCCTTGAAGATGCGGCTCCTGTGATGCCGATGAACCATTGGACAGCGCTTTCCGTAATCAAACCGTTCCTTGAGTCTAACAAGGATGTGGTTCTCGTTAATGAGGGCGCCAACACTCTCGACGATACCCGCGATGCTGTGGATATGTTCGTACCCCGTCATCGTATCGACTGCGCTACTTGGTCAATCATGGGTATGGGCATGGGTTCTGCAATCGGAGCTGCGGTTGCAACCGGAAAGAGCGTAGTGGCTGTTGAAGGTGACTCGGCCTTCGGATTCTCCGGAATGGATTTCGCTACTATCTGCCGATTCAAGCTTCCTGTCACGGTAGTGATCTTCAACAATGGCGGTATCTACAACGGTGTAGGTGTAAACCCCTCGGGAGGCGATGCTCCCGCTCCTACCACTCTCGATATCAATGCGAGCTACGATCTTATCGCAAAGGCATTCGGTGGTCAGGGCTATCGTGTGAACAACACTGCCGACCTCAAGAAGGCTCTCGAAGAGGCAGTTGCCTCCAAGAAACCTACTATTATCGATGTCCAGCTTGCCGCTGACTCTGGTAAGGAATCCGGCCACATCGGATATCTTAACCCGACTCCGCTCATCGACTATACTGTCTGATTCCCTGTTCGCTCCGTAATGGAGAGCTCAAATCCTACCTTACGGATGCGTTGATTATAGATAGATTTGATTTCAGGAGGGTCCACTTTTACGGATTCGATCCATGAGTGAACCCTCCTTTTTTTATTTTCGATTCCAGTTTTATTTTAATTTTTTACCAATAAAAACACACTCGTCATGGGCATTTCACATGTTATTCTCTACGCGGTGGTCCCTATCATCGTCGTGATGCTGGCAGGTTTTATCGCCGGCAAGAAAGGTGCCTTCAGTGGTGACGACTCCAAGAAATTCAACAAGGTCGTGCTCGACTTCGCATTGCCGGCTGCCTTGTTCGTATCCATCGTCCAGGCTTCACGTGAGGACCTCGCAAAGGATATCAAGCTCACTCTTGTCTCCACTATCGGTATCATGGCCTGTTTTATGGCTGTCTACTTCATTTTTAAATACTGTTTCAAGAAGAACACTGGCGCTGACGCCGCAGTCTCCGCTCTTATCAGTGGTTCGCCGACAATCGGCTTCCTTGGATTTGCAGTGCTCGAACCTATCTTCGGCACAAGTCCTGCTGTGGCCCTCGTGGTTGCCATCGTCGGTATCGTGGTCAACGCTATCGGTATTCCTGTAGGCCTCTCGCTGATGAACGCTTCTCTTGAGAAGCAGAACCCCGGCTCAACAAAGAAGGAGAGCGCCTGGAAACCTGTCCTCCATGCTCTTGAGCAACCTGTGGCCTGGGCTCCTATCCTCGCTGTAATTTGGGTGCTCGTCGGTATTCCTTGGCCTAAGGAACTCAGCCCTTCATTTGACCTTATTGCCAAAGCTAACGCTTCAATGGCCGTTTTCTCTGCCGGTATCACGCTTTCTGCCGTCAAATTCTCCCTCAACTGGCAGGCCGTGCTCGGCTCCATCCTCAAGATGGTCATGATGCCTGCAGTGGTGCTTATCCTCGGTCTGGTGTTCCATATGGATCCCCTCAACCTTAAGATGCTTGTTGTGGCAGCTGCCCTTCCGCCGGCATTCTCCGGAATCATCATCGCCGACGAATACAATACTTATGTGGCCACCGGTACTTCCTCCCTTACCCTTTCAGTAATCCTTTTCGTGGGATTCTGTCCTCTTTGGATCTGGCTTACCGACCTCGCTCTCGCAGCTTTCTGATTCAATTGAATTATCAATAAATTTTTTAATCCGCCTTGGGCTTATGATGAGCTCAAGGCGGATTTTTTCCGTCATCCGGGAACTTAATGGAAAATAATGGAATTTATTTCCTCCACATGGCAAAGTTTTGCCGCGCAAGCAGATAGTCCTGATTTTTACCGTGCTTGTAGGCCTCGCGTTCAAAAGAGATGTTGAGGTAAGCCTTGAAGGTGTCACCGCGATACTCAATCAGCCTCCAAAACCACTCCAGGATGTAGAGGAGGTAAAAGGGAATCCATAGCAATTCTCGCATCTGGCGAGAGTGGATTAGTTCATGATTGGCTGTCTCTTCATCGAGTTTCATCCCGGGTTTTACGAAAAGTATGCCGAATAGATTGATGGCACCATATGATGCCCCGAGTGGAAGACATTTATTCCTGACTATCGGCATACGCATCCCCAAGCCATTGGCTATCCAGCCTATCCTTTTATATTTCTTCTTATCCCTATTCTCTGTCTTCATCTCCTAATTCTTTATCTTCATGCTTTTATAACGGAGGGATTTTTTGATTCGTTTTCAAAATTGAGGAGTGTTGAAGCTAAATTTTCGTAATTTTGCACTATGATTCCCTCTATTGCGTCTATGCTTCTTTCGATAGGATTGGTTGCCTCGGGTTCTGCTCAGGATGCTGTTGGCGACTCGGTGGCTTCTGATCTTGAGGAACTTGTGGTCACCGCCGGGTCGGCCCGCGAGCGTCTCGAACGTGTCTCGCTCGGTGCGGAACGTCTCGAGCTCTCAGCAATGAAGCAGCTCCCTTCCTTTTTCGGAGAAAACGATATGATAAAGACTCTTGCCCTTCTTCCCGGTGTGAGGGGTGAAGGAGAGGGGGGAGGTGGCTTCGAGGTGAGAGGTGGAAATTCATCTCAAAACCGCGTGCTGCTTGATGGAATGACACTTTATAATCCGGCCCACGTCATGGGGATCTTCTCAACTTTCAATGACTTCTCCACCGGGCAAGCCACTCTATTCAAGGGCCCCGTCCCCGCACGGTTCGGAGGTGCAAGTTCCGCTGTTCTGGAGACATCCCTGAAGTCGGGTGATATGCAGAAATGGGGTGGAAGTGCCTCTTTGGGACTCCTTCTTGCAAAGGCGGGTGCTTCCGGTCCGATAGTGAGGGATAAGATTTCCTTAGCGGTTGGAGTTCGCCGTTCTTATGCCGATGCCTTCATTGCGATGATACCCCAATATAAAGGAACGGTCATGAATTTCTATGATGCCTCAGCCCGACTGCGCATCATTCCTTCCTCAGCCCATATTATCGATGCATCTTTCATCATTGCCCACGACAATATGGCAATCAAGGATGTCATGGGTATGTATTGGGGCAATCTGGCTACCTCTCTCTCCTGGTTCGCACGAGCCTCCGATAAACTATCTTTCACCACACAGGCTGCATATACT
The DNA here is from genome assembly GCA_964588625.1 of uncultured Sangeribacter sp. GTDB lineage: Bacteria > Bacteroidota > Bacteroidia > Bacteroidales > Muribaculaceae > Lepagella. The sequence continues at coordinate 4,845 of CAZPQD010000103.1, forward strand.
GACTATAGCCCGAAAATGGCCCAGACCTTCACGGGGGATGACCGAACCCTCCGCCAATATGTCAGAGACGCTTCCTTACGTTCCGATATGCAATGGAGTGTCAACGATTTTCACACTTTCCAAGCTGGAGTTGAAGGCTCTTTCCTCCGGGTGATGTCAATGGAGATGGATTACCCCGGTGGCCGACAGCGGGAAGTGAGGTCTGGTGCATCAGGTGCCCTATGGGCCAATTATGATGGATCGTTCGGTAAGTTTGCCTTCGAAGTCGGAGGACGCCTTAATTATTTCTCTTCTATTGAAGGAAGAAGATACCATATTTTTGAAGCGGCTGCGGAATCTTTCGCTTCCACTTCCGCTTATCACTCATTCCTGCCGGAGCCGAGAGTATCCTTAAAATATGATGTATCGGAGTTTCACAATGTAAAGGTCGGCTTTTCAATGACTTCCCAATATATCCATGCCCTTCGCTCCAGCACCACAAGTATGCCATTCGACCGTTATATCCTTTCAGGAAATGACTTGATGCCGGAAAGATGCAGACAGATTGGAGCAGGATATGCCGGAATGACACCTTCAGGAAGTTTCGACTGGTCGGCTGAACTCTATTGGAAAAGTCTTTCCGGAGTCTACGATTATGCCGACGGCATGACAATGTTTTCCCGTGTGGATCCCGCTTCTATTGTACTTGGTGGAAAGGGCAGAAGCTATGGTCTTGAGCTCATGTGCCGAAAGAATCATGGCAGACTTACAGGATGGGTAGCCTATACGCTGTCTCATACCCAAAGCTGTATTCCCGGTATCAATGACGGACATTGGTATAATGCCACCAACGATCGACGTCATGACATATCTGTAGCCGCCATCTATAATCTTGGAAAGGGTTGGACTTTGTCTGCCGACTGGATATTCTCTTCAGGGAGCCCACTGACTGCCCCGGATGTGAAATATGAATTAAGCGGTGTTACCGTCTATTATTACTCCGCACGCAACGGCTACAAAACACCTCCAACCCATCGGCTCGACATCTCTGCCTCGTGGAAGCAAAAGCACAAACATTTCTCTTCGGAGTGGAATTTCGGATTGTATAATGTCTATTGCAGATACAATCCCTTCATCATCTATTTTACCGACGACCCGGAGTCTCTGTCTGGTTCACGGGCGGTGCTCCGAGCTCTCTTCGGTCTGCTTCCTTCAGTCTCCTATACCATCCATTTCTGAATATCCTTTGCAATGAAACATCGAACCCCTACTCAACTGTATCGTATAGCTCGCCGCCCGCTCCCTTATCGTTCCACTAAATTTCCTCTCTTCCGAAGAGTCGTTCTGATGAGGATGTTCTTTATTCTTTTTCTTCTCGCTCTCTTAACTATGCTTTCTATCCTCGCTTCGTGTGAACGGACTCTCGATTTCAAATACAAGGAAATAGCTCCTCAACTCGTAGTGGAATCCAATCTCACGGATAATGAAATCTGGGCAAAGCTTATGCTCACAACGCCCATGAATGAACCGCTTGACACCAAGTTGCTTACTGATGCGGAGGTGACAGTGGAGAATCTGACTACAGGCCAGTCAACTTCTCTCACCCCTGATGATGAAGGTGTATTCAGAGCTCTCTTGGGAGGTATAGAGGGTGATGAGTACCGTCTTAGCGTGACACGTGGAGACCAAACACATTCCTCATCTATGACTATGCTTGCTCAATCTGAAATTGCAGACTTCTCTCAGAGTTGGATAAAAATGCCTTATGACTATGTCGCCATTCTGCAGGTAGCCATAGTGGATCCTTTGGAATATGGAAATTATTACTGGGTTCGTCTTTACCGCAACGGCAAGTTTTACAAATGGAATGTCATAGATGATGCGGCTTCAGCTGAAGGAATCCTTCTTACGAGTTTTATGACTTCGCGTGAGAATCTCGATAAAGAAGATGATGAGGACGCTCTTCGGCCTGGCGACACAGTTACAGTTGTTGTCAATGCCATCGACAACCGGATGTTCGATTACCTCACGGCAATATCCAATGACTCCTCCGGTCCGCGTCTCTTCTCAGGGGAAGGTTGCCTTGGTTATTTCCTTGCATCCTCCCCCTCTTCCGCAACCCTTACTTTCTCATCTCGTCAGTAATTCTCCTGCTATAATTCTCTGCTATAATTCTCTGCTATAATTCTCCTGCTATAATTCTCCTGCTATAATTCTC
>CAZPQD010000103.1:7141-9056 GCA_964588625.1 uncultured Sangeribacter sp.
CTGCTATAATTCTCTGCTATAATTCTCCTGCTATAATTCTCCTGCTATAATTCTCCTGCTATAATTCTCCTGCTAATTCTCCTCCTCACTCGTCAGAAATAATTCCCTTCAGTCGTCAGAAATTATTTTCTCTCCTCGCATTCTTTCTGTTATATTTTTCTACCTAATAAAAATCCTCCCCGCCAAATCCGGCAGGGAGGATCTAAAATTACCATTTATTTTTTCGGCTTCCCCCTCAAACTGATTTATTTGTCATAACGAAGGAAATTGCCGGCTTTGTCGAATTTCATGTCCACTCCGTTGGAAAGCTCCACTTCATAGCCGTTTCGCTCCTTTTCGATTCCAACGATGCGCGCTCCGTTCTGATTCTTCTTTACATAGTCGGCGATGGCTTTGGGAACATATGCTGACGGTACTGACTTCGAGTTGTTGACCTCAACGTTTTCCCAATTTCCGTTCTTGTCGAAGGTTACCTCTGTTCCGTCATCAAGGATTACCTCATACTCGCTGATGCGGCCGAAATCCTTGTCAATTTTAACCAGGCTTACCTTAGCCTTGAAGTTCTTTGCCAATTCTGTCTGCGCAGCCTTGGGAAGAACAGATGCATCATGTGCATAAGTGTCTTTTGCTGATGCTCCGGCCACGACACCTAAAACAATTGCCAGAATCATTAGAATTCTTTTCATAATCTTGCTTTTTTAAGTTAATACTCAATTCTTTCCCTTATAACAACTTTGCCTTAACAAAGTTCTACTCTCCCCTCTAAGTTCTACTCTCCCTTCTAATTCCCTCTCTCCCCTCTAAGTTCTACTCTCCCTTCCAATTTCCTCTCTCCCTTCCAATCAAACGCGTAAGCCGGTTTGTCGTTAGGTGAAGGTGCTGCTTAAAAGCTTTCTTCTTCCTTCCAAGTTCCACTCTCCCTTCCAATTTCCTCTCTCCCTTCTAATCGAATGCGTAAGCCGGTTTGTCGTTAGGTGAAGGTGCTGCTTCAAAGCTTTCTTCTCCCTTCCAATTATAGTGGAATAAAGCCTTCGCCTATTGAAGGAATCAAGAAAGAGTGTTAAGAGAAAAAAGAAATCCGGAGAACGAATGGCCGTTCTCCGGATTATCTTAGCTGATTTATTCTCAGATGGTTGGCGTTAGATCTGTACCTCTTCCTCAAGCACCACGTCGAAGCTGTCGAGGAAGTTCATTGTGGTCTGGATGTAGTCGGTCATCACTACGTCTTCCTCCACGAAGGGCACCTTCTCGCGGTAAGCCTTCATCACCTTCTCGATGAGCGGCGATGACTTCAGCGGACGGCGGAAGTCGATGGCCTGAGCTGCATTCATCAACTCGATGGCTGCAATGTAGCGCAGGTTGTCGATGATCTTGTGAAGCTTGGTGGCTGCGTTGGCACCCATTGAAACGAGATCCTCCTGTCCGTTGGAGCTTACGATGCTGTCGCAAGAAGCAGGCCATGCGTACATCTTGTTCTGGCTCACCATTGAAGCAGCTGCATACTGCGGAATCATGAAACCGCTGTTGAGGCCCGGTTTTGCCACGAGGAACTCGGGCAGACCTCTCTGGCCGTCGATGAGCTGTGCCACACGGCGTTCGCTGATGTTGCCGAGTTCATGGAGAGCGACACCCATATAGTCGAATATGAGAGCGATAGGCTCGCCGTGGAAGTTGCCGCCGCTTACCACCATATCGTCATCGGGGAAGACTGTGGGATTGTCGGTCACGGAATTGATCTCGATATGAAGCACGTTGGTCACGTGGTTCATGGCATCCTTGACTGCTCCATGCACCTGCGGGATACAACGGAAGGAATAGGGATCCTGTACGTGTTCCTTCTCTCTCTTGATGATTTCGCTCCCTTCGAGGATCTTGCGGAACACACGGCCTGTCTCAATCTGTCCGGGGTGAGGGC
>CAZPQD010000104.1:0-8881 GCA_964588625.1 uncultured Sangeribacter sp.
CTATCCATGAGGTTGTGAAGACCCTCATCGAGGCATTCGTGCTCGTGTTCCTCGTTGTCTTCATCTTCCTGCAGGACTTCCGCTCCACGCTTATCCCTATGATCGCGATTCCCGTGGCCCTTATCGGTACGTTCTTCCTGCTCTACATCTTCGGATTCACCATCAACCTTCTGACCCTCTCCGCTCTCGTGCTTGCGATTGCGATTGTGGTCGACGACGCGATAGTCGTCGTCGAGGCCGTCCATGCCAAGCTTGACCAAGGCTACAAGTCAGCAAGGAAGGCCTCCATCGACGCCATGCGCGAGATTTCCGGCGCGCTCATCTCCATCACGCTTGTGATGATGCTTGTGTTCATCCCCGTGTCGTTCCTTGGCGGCACGTCAGGTATCTTCTACCGTCAGTTCGGTCTGACAATGGCAATGGCCATCGGTCTGTCGGCCATCAACGCCCTAACGCTCTCCCCGGCACTCTGCGCCCTCTTCCTGAAGGGGCACGATGACAAGCCGCTAAAGGAGCGCATGGGAGAGGCATACAGCGAGGCTGCCAAGACAGTAGCGGAGACCTACAAGAAACGACTCAGTTTCCCTCCGATCCTGATAGTGGTTCTTCTGATTGCGGCCATCGTCTTCCTCGTACTCGGTTGGTACACATTCGAGAATGTGACAGAAGGAATCATTGCAGTATGCGTGGCCCTTCTGGCACTCTATGGTATCTTCACCAAGAGCTTCATCAACGCCTTCAACAAGTCGTTTGAGCGACTGCTGAACGGTTATCATAAAGTGGTAAGTTGGTTCTGCAAGCATAAGGTTGTGGGCTTCGGCCTTGTTGCAGCCTCAGTGGCAGCACTCGTCTACCTTATGGCCATCACGCCGACTTCGCTTGTTCCTACGGAGGATACCGGCACTATCATGGGTGCCGTCACGCTCCCTCCCGGCACTTCGCAGGAGAGGACACAAGCCGTGATGGACAAGGTGGACAGCATCGTAGGATCCATCCCCGCCGTCAGCAGCCGCACAGCCATCACCGGCTATAGCTTCGTGGGCGGCCAGGGCAACACCTATGGCTCCTTCATCATCAAGCTCAAACCTTGGGATCAACGTGATGAAAACACGGAAAGCGCCTCCGCCATCCTCGGTCAGCTCTTCATGATGACCGGTGGAGTCAAGGATGCCCGAATCATGTTCTTCCAGCCCCCGATGATCTCCGGCTACTCCGCCACCAACGGTTTTGAGATCAAGCTTCAGGACCGCACAGGCGGCGACCTTAACAAATTCTTCGGCGTATACCAGAAATTCATCGGTGCGCTCAACGCCAGCCCCGCCATCCAGATGGCATACTCCAACTTCAACCCCACCTTCCCGCAATACATGGTGGAGATTGATGTTGCCAAGGTAAAGCAGGCCGGCCTGACGCAGAGCCAGATTCTTTCCGCGCTCCAGGGCTACTATGGAGGTATGTACATCTCCAACTTCAACAGTTACGGTAAGCTCTACCGCGTCATGATGCAGGCAGAACCCGAGGCACGTGTATCGCCCGAGACACTGAAACGCATCAAGGTGCGCAACGGAGTGGAAATGGCCCCCATCGACAACTTCGTGAAGCTCACCCGCGTCTACGGTCCTGACCTTATCGACCGCTTTAACATGTATACGGCCATCTCCGTGACGGGTACCGCGGCTCCCGGCGTCAGCTCCGGTGAGGCAATCGAGGTCATCAACCAGATAGCCGCCGAGACACTCCCGCAGGGCTACAGCTTCGAGTATTCAGGCATGACACGTGAGGAGGCCTCCGGTTCGAGCGGATCCACAGGTTATGTATTCATACTTGTGCTCGTATTCGTCTACCTCATCCTCTCCGCCCAGTACGAGAGTTATATCCTTCCCTGGGCCGTTATCCTCTCCGTGCCCTTCGGCCTTATGGGATCCTTCATCTTCGCACGCATGATGGATATCGACAACAACATCTACCTCCAGATTGCACTCATCATGCTTATCGGTCTTCTGGCCAAGAACGCGATCCTCATTGTAGAGTTCGCCCTTGACCGCCGCAAGACAGGCATGAGCATCCTGAAGGCAGGCATCCAGGGAGCCGTGGCTCGTCTGCGTCCTATCCTCATGACATCGCTCGCCCTCATCATCGGTCTGCTTCCGATGATGTTCGCCCATGGTGCGGGACGCCACGGCAACCAGGCCCTCGGCTCGGGTGCCATCGGCGGTATGCTCATCGGCATGGTGCTCCAGGTGCTCGTGGTGCCGGCCCTCTTCGTGGCCTTCCAGACACTCCAGGAGAAGATCTCGCCGCTGAAATGGACCGACAAGGACAACTCCGGCATGTCGTCGGAAATCGAACAATACAGTATCGACAGATAATCAATGATGAAAACCGCAATAAAGAAGACGGCCCTCTTCGTGATGCTGGCCGTGACACTCGGGAGCTGCAATCTCTACAAGAAATATGAGCTGCCCGACGATAATGCCCTCGTTGCCGACTTCCGCAAGTCGGCCGAGGCGCAGGCGGACTCCACTTCCCTCCCCTTCCTGGGGTGGGAGGAGGTGTTCACCGACCCGAAACTCCAGAATCTGATCCGTCTGGCCCTTGCCAACAACAACGACCTTGACAACGCTCGCCTCAACATCGACATAGCGAAAGCGCAGCTCAAGGGAGCAAAGCTCAGCTATTTTCCCTCCCTTGCCCTCAACCCTAACGGAGGGACAGCGAGCTACGGCGGATCACACATGAACTGGACCTACACCATTCCCGCGGCCCTAAGCTGGGAGATCGACGCGTTCGGCAAACTGACCAACGCCAAGCGCTCGGCACAGGTTGCAGTGGAACAGATGCAGGATTATGAACAGGCAGCCCGCTCACAGATTATATGCGGAGTGGCCAGCACTTATTATGCCCTCGTGCTCCTCAATCAGCAGCTCGGCCTCACAAAGCGCACTTCGGAGATCTGGAAAGACCAAGTGGAATCCATGGAGCTCATGAAGGAAGCCGGCCGGATGAATGAGGCTGCCGTAGTGCAGAGCCGCGCCAATTATTACAGTATCATGGCCTCGATTCCCGATCTGGAGAACAGCATCAAACAGACGCAGAATGCCCTCTCCATCCTTCTTGGAGCCTACCCGCAGGAGTGGGAAGTGGGAAGCAATCTTGACTTTGATCTGCCCGAAAACATCAAGAGCGGCGTGCCCATGAGCTATCTGGCTGCACGTCCTGACGTGAGGGCGGCTGAAAGAGGACTTGCCTCGGCATATTACACTACCCAGGGAGCACGCGCCGCGTTCTATCCTTCGCTGACAATCTCGGCCCAGGGAGGCTTCACCAATCTTCTTGGAAGCATCATCAGCAATCCCGGAAAATGGTTTATCCAACTTGCCGGCCAACTTACCGCCCCCCTATTCTCAAGAGGTCGCAACATAGCCAACCTTGAGGCAGCAAAGGCCCGTCAGGCGCAGGCCATGAATACATTCGAGAATACGGTGCTCAATGCAAGCTCCGACGTAAGCGATGCACTGACAGCCATTCGCACCAATTCAGAAAAGCGTGAGTTTGTGCTCAAACAGATCGACGAACTGGAGAAATCAGTCGAGTACACTCAGGAACTGTTGATGTATAACACCAACACCACATATCTTGAGCTTCTTACGGCACGTTCCAGTCTGCTTAGCGCACAGTTGTCAAGCCTCGCATGCCTGCACGCAAAGGCAGCCGCCATCATCAGCCTCTATCAGGCAGTGGGCGGCGGAAGATAAGAAATACCTAAAACCTCATACTTATGAAGAATATCAGTAATCTGGCCTATGTGCATCCTGATGCAAAAATCGCCGACAATGTGACGATCGATGCTTTCGCCTTCATTGAAGGCGATGTGGAGATCGGCGAGGGTTGTCATATCCACCCCCACGTCAGCATCCTCAACGGGAGCCGTATCGGAAAGCGCAACAGTATCCATGAGGGTGCCGTGATCGGCGCGAAACCCCAGGACTTCCGCTGGAAGGGGGAATACAGTTACGTGACCATCGGCGACGACAACACGCTCCGCGAGCAGGTGATCATCAACCGCAGCATCTACGAAGGGAAGGCCACCAAGGTGGGTAACGGCAGTTTCATCCTCGCCCAGACCCATATCGGACATGACTCGGAGATCGGCGACCACTGCGTGCTCGGCAACTCCGTGAAGATAGCAGGAGCCGTTAAGGTAGGCAACTGCACCATACTTTCCTCCGGAGTGATAGTGCATGAAGGATGCGAGATTGCAGAATGGGTACTGGTGAAGGGGGGATGCCGTGTCAACGGAGCCGTACCTCCTTACGTCATCATGGCCCACAATCCCATCTCCTATTATGGAGTTAACGCTTTTGTACTGCGCAAAGGAGGCAAGAGCGAGGAAGTGATCGAAGATATCGCCAAGTGCTACCGCCACGTATACCAGTCGAACACATCGGCCTACAACGCACTTCGCCGCATCAAGGAAGACGTAACCGAAGGAAAAGAGCGCAATGCCATCATGGGCTACATCAAGGACCATGACTACAAGGTAGTGGCACTCCCGCTCGACCTCATCGACTGATCCGGCCACCACGACTGACCCGGCCACCTCCCTACCGAACCGTACTTCAGTATATCTGCATAGTACCGGAGGAACTGTACTTCAGTTAACCTGCATAGTACCGGAGGAACCGTATTTAAGTTAACCCAATACGAAGTGCCGGGAAGATAAAACAGAGATAAATCCGGTCTCAACCGCGCCTGCACGGTTGAGACCGGATTTATTTTTTACTGACACACACCGTGATAAAGGAATTTTTTGTTAATTTTGCGGCAAAATTACCCATACTCCATATCAAAACATTTATCTTGACAGAGAAATGAAAGTTAAGAATCTGCTCATCAGGGGGATTTCCGGCCTGATTTACATGGCCCTGATCATTACAGCCTGCCTTTACGGCCATATCGGCATTATGATCCTTGCTATAATCCTTGCTTTCCTTGCATCCACAGAGTTCACCAAAATGTATTTGGAGGGAGGCAGGGCGGATTTTTTCACAGAGACTCTTGATGTCTTTATCTGCGTCACTCTTGCATTGTCAAGCATGCCCGGGATGATATTCATATTTCTCGGTCTCCTGGTCGTCCGCTTTATCTCCGAACTTTATTCCTATAACGCCAACCCACTGAAGGCCCTGGCCTACAGTATGCTGAATATAGTCTACATAGGAATTCCTCTTTTCGCCATGACCATGGTGCCCTTATTGCTGTGGCAGTACCAAGTCAGAAATCCTCTGGCTTACTCCAGCATCAACCAACATCTCAGCACCTACTACAACTGGGGGATGCTTCTCGTAGTCTTTTTCATGATATGGATCAATGACACCGGAGCCTTCCTTATTGGCAGCCTGTTTGGCAAACATAAGCTTTTCGAACGCGTCAGTCCTAAAAAGACTTGGGAGGGATTCCTCGGAGGATTTATCTTCACTGTCGGGTCAGCGGCACTCTTCTGCCGGTATGGTTATGGCCTCTATGTCAACATCGACAACTATCCCTTCTGGCTTGGTCTGGGAGCACTTGTGAGTATCGTCGCCACTTTCGGCGACCTTGTAGAATCACTCATAAAACGTTGTCTATGGCTTAAGGACAGCGGCAATCTCATTCCGGGACATGGCGGAATCCTCGACCGCATCGACTCCCTTCTTCTTGTGATGCCGGCAGTGGCTCTCTATTACATGGTATGGTCAGACCACCTTTTTATCTTCTGGCCAACACCCTATAATTAATATTGCAGGAAGGAGAGAGCGGTTTAACAATTGTTAAAAGTAAAGAAGCTCTATTATTAATTTTTTTTAAATAATGCAGGAAATGAGATCCCCGGCGTAATAACGTCGGGGATTTTTCATTGAATATATAGTAAAACAACGAGAAACATGAAGAAACAGCTTTTAACAGTCGTGGCGTTCGCGGCCGCCATCGGTCTTCCACTCTCCTCCCCTGCCCTTGCCACCGCGAGCGAGAGCAACGAACCTGCATTCATACGCACAGCATCGGCTCCCGGTGCTTTTGAGACAGATTTCACCACAGCGGCCGAGAAGACGGTCAATACGGTGGTGTGCATAAAGAGCTTCACTGCCCGCCAGCAGCAGAATTACGGCAGTTTCGGGTCAGATGCCTTCGGGATGTTTGACTTTTTCTTCGGTCCGCAGGAGCGTCAGCCCCAGCAGCGTCAACCCCAGCAGAAGAAAGGTGAACCTGTGCAGAGCGGTCTCGGCTCCGGAGTCATCATGACAGAAGATGGATATATCGTCACCAACAACCACGTGGTGGAGGGTGCCGACAAGCTTGAGGTGCTCCTCAATGATAACTCTACATATGAGGCGCGCATCATCGGCACAGATGAGGCCACCGACCTTGCACTTATCAAGATCGACGCCAAAGGACTCGACTTCATCACTTTCGGTGACAGCGAGACCTTGAAAGTGGGTGAATGGGTTCTTGCTGTAGGCAATCCCTTCGGTTTCAATTCCACAGTGACAGCCGGCATCGTGAGTGCCAAGGCGCGCAGTCTTGGTCAGAACTCTCATCGCGGCCGTATGGGAATCGAGTCATTCATCCAGACAGACGCAGCCCTCAATCCCGGCAACTCCGGCGGTGCGCTCGTCAATCTCAAAGGTGAACTCGTAGGTATCAACTCCGCCATCTACAGCAACACCGGCAGCTACTCCGGTTTCTCCTTCGCCATTCCCACTACTATCGTGAAGAAGGTGATGACCGATATCCGCCAGTATGGCACTGTACAGCGTGCCGTGCTCGGTTGCTCAGTGGCAGAACTCGATGCCAAGATTGCAAAAGAGAAGAACATCACGGCCACCAAGACCGGACTGATTGTCTCAAGTGTCAACGACCGAAGCACTGCCAAGGAACTGGGTCTTGAAGAGAATGACGTCATCACAGCCATCAATGGTGTGGAAGTGACCAATCATGCCCAGCTTGTGGAACAGCTCAATAAGTTCCGCCCGGGCGACACCATCAGCGTGACCTATGTGAGAGACAACAGAAAGGTTACTAAGAGCGGTGTGCTCCGCAACACTCAGGGCACCACCGGCATAACGAAGAAAGGGGACTTCAGCGAGATCGGCTGCGCCTTCATGAAGATTGGAGCCGAGACCAAACGCAACCTCGGAATCTCCGGCGGTGTGCAGGTGACGGGTCTCAAGCCCGGTCCCTTCAAGGATGCCGGAATCAAGGATGGCTTCATCATCACGGATATCAACGGTCAGGAAGTAAATACTGCTGACGATGTGGAGTATATCTACAATACCATCATGAAGAGTGATGACGAAGACAAAGTGATGTTCCTGACGGGTCTTTATCCCACCGGTAAGAAATACTACTATGCCGTGAACCTGTCGGGAGAGGAGTAAGCGTGAATTAGGAATTAGGAATTAGGAATGAGGAATTATTGGGCGGGTTTATTGGAAGACGCCTTCACCTACGACAAACCTGCTGACGCATACGGAATATAGGCTTCGGCATGCCGCGACCTACAATTCCCGATTCGCTTCAGGCCTTGTAATCCTGATTCGCTTCGGATTCTATAATTCGGATTCGATTCAGGCCTTGCAATCCCTATTCGCATCAGGCCTTGTAATCCTGATTCGCTTCGGATTCTTTAATTCGGATTCGATTCGGGGCTTGCAATTAGGATTCACTTCGGATGGTGTAGTTCCTCATTGATAATGGATGATTAGAAAAACGATGGCTGCGAGACAATTCGCGGCCATCTTTTTCGTTATATGATTGGTAAGGAATCCCAGCAAAAACCGGTGAAAGAGTCCGGAAGAACCGGTGAAAGAGTCCGGAAGAACCGGTGAAAGAGTCCGGAAGAGCCGGTGAAAGAGTCCGGAAGAACCGGTGAAAGAGTCCGTAAGAGCCGGAAAATAAATCCGGGCGGCGGTGCAGGGTTGCATATGTTGATAAAAAATGTTAACTTTGCAAGAATTTTCGACCCGTCCGGATTTACCATTGTTATTCCTAACGCATAAAGAAAGGAACGAGCACCGGCAAAAACGCACAGCAAATGAGAATCGCAATGTCGGCAAAGAAAAAGCGCAGCCTCATCGCGGCCATTCCCATGGTGGTGTCGGCAAAGAAAAAGCGCAGCCTTTTCGCGGCCATCCTCATGATGGTCACGGCAATGTGTGCGCAGGCTTCAGCGCCGACTGACTCAATAGCGGGCAAAGCAGCCGATGTGGTGCAGGAGCGCGAGAGTCTGTTTCCTCAAGGGTCGAGAAGTTTGGCCGGCAGCCATTTCACGTGGGGAGCTGAGGCAGGAGCCTCAATCGACCTTACCGGACATGACATGTCAACTTTTGATGCCGATGTCCTTATAGGCTACAAGAGTCAGTTTATCAGACTTGTCGGAATCGGAGCAGGCATTCACCGTGCCTTCGGCAACGGCAACAATTTTGTGCCGATTTACGCTGTGTTCCGCAGTTCCTTCCGCAAGAAGCCCTCCCTCTTCTTCATGCATCTCGACTTCGGCTACTCTTTCAATACGTTAGGTGACTCGCCGACGTTCGGCGACTGGATGGGATCCTTGGGATGCGGCATCAATCTGGCGATGAGCCGCCGGTTTCAGAGCCATATCATCATGGCGTTGGGTTTCCGGCATTTCAATGAGCGCCACCGAAACGAGACGAGTCTTGACGTGAAGGACGTTTATATCGCCCGGATCGGTTTCGGAGTCAATTTCTGACTTGCGTCAGCCATAGCGAATCCGGGAGGCCCGCTCGAAGGCAGAGAGAACGAAAAAAACAGAATAAAAGAAAAAACAGGCATAATATTTGCAGTAGAATATTACTATGAGACAACTAAAGATCAATAA
>CAZPQD010000105.1:0-8755 GCA_964588625.1 uncultured Sangeribacter sp.
TTTCATTTTCAAGCCACAAATTTAGTCAAAAAATTTTTACTCTCAAAATAATACGATAAAAATACACTTTCAATACACTTTTACAACGCCAATGAATTAATACACAAATCCCTACAAAAATACAAAAACAATAAGCGTTGCATCGGTGCGTTGAAAGTGTATTGAAAGCGTATTGCATTTTTGTTGCGTTTTTGTTGCGCGTTTTCGGCGCATACCCGACACTTAAAACAGGATTTTATGAAGACTACAACCAAAGATTTCGTGACGCTCCGCACCCGCAAAAGGGCGAGCGGTCTGGAGGCTCTCTACCTTGACATCTCCTATGACGGGCAGAGGAGGACGGAGTATCTGAAGCTCTACCTGACCGGGGGCAGGTCGCGCGAGGACAAGGCAAAGGACAAGGAAACGATGAGGCAGGCCGAGATGATGAGGGCGCAGCGTGTGCTGGATCTCCAAAACCGGAGAATGGGAATCACACGGAACAATCCGGAGGATGTGCTCTTCTACCCGTATTACGACCGTGTGATGGCCACCAAGACGGGGAATACGAAGATCCTCTGGGAATGTGTCAAGAAAAAGCTCCTGCTCTACCACCCGGACAAGAGGCTAAACTTCTCAGAAGTCACCCCGAGATGGCTGAGGGGGTTCTGCATCTTTCTGGACACCTGCCCCGCCATGCACTCCCACCCGGGGTGTGTGACACAATCGAAAAGGAAGCTCAACGGCAAGACCAAGTTCATGTACTTCACGAAGGTGAAGGCGGTCTTGGAGTGCGCCGTCGTGGACGAGATCATACCGCGAAATCCCGCAAAGGGACTCGGTGATTTCAAATCGGATTCCAAGCAGAGGGAATACCTGACAGTAGAGGAGGTGCGCAGGCTCAACAGCACACCCTCGGACAGCCCGATGTTGAAGAGAATGTTCCTGTTTTCCTGCTTGACGGGATTGCGATTCAGCGATATAACAAAGCTGAGATGGAGCGAGGTGCATTCGGAGAACGGCCTCACCTGGCTTTCCTTCCGGCAGCAGAAGACAAAGGGGGTGCTCACTATCCATATCGACCCGCAGGCGAAGAGACTCATCGGCGAAGAGCCGGACGGCGACAGCGCCGTGTTCCCCTACTCCAAGCAGCCATCCCAGATAGCGTATACGCTGAACAAGTGGGTCAGGGCCGCCGGCATCAAGAAGCACATCACTTTCCACTGCGCCCGGCACACTTTCGCCACAGCCATGCTCAACCAGGGGGTGGACATCTTCACGGTGTCAAAGCTTCTGGGACATGCATCGGTGAAGACGACCCTGATCTACGCAAAGCTCATGGACAAGACAAAGATCGAGGCCATGCAGAAGGTCCCCCAGATACTATGAACGGCAACCGCAAATGTTAATCATTCTTAAATTATTCCAGAGTGCTTGTTGTGTAGGCGTATTGAAAGTGTATTAAAAGCGTATTGTTATTATTTCACTGATTTTTAGGGTATTGTATTTTGTTTTTACTTGTTGTAACTTTGCGCCGTATCAGTGGACGGGTACAACAGATGAATCGGAATGTCGGGGTCTGCAAAACCCCACTTCATACAGAAGAGTCGCATCAGTCCACGGGTGCGGCTCTTCTCTTTTCTTGCCCCAAGCGAGAGAAATGTAGACGGGAGAAGGGAGGAGAGCCGGAGACAACAAACTCTAAAACCGCACAACCATGACTTAACAACCACAAAACATATTACCAAATGGCACACACCAATAAAGCAGACCTTGATTGGCCGCCAGCCGACGCATATCTATTCTCCGATGAGAGGGTGATTAGCATAGGCAGGAAATGGGGAATCAAGGGAGAGCTTGCAGTGGTCAAACTCCTTTTCGCGGTATACCGGAACGGTTACTTCGTCAAGCTGTCTGACGAGCTGAGAAACGAGCTCTCGACTGAGTTGCATGGCATGGTGTCGGCGGGATTGCTCGACCAGATAGTGCTGGCCTTGGTAAAATCGGGATTCTTTAACAAGACCCTGTTCTACTCGGACGCAGTGCTCACTTCGGCGAGCATCCAACGACGCTTCCTTGCATCCGTAAGGCCTACGTCACAAGGCCGGTGTCTCCCATATCTCATCCAGTCCGAGGAATGTTTTTCTCCGGACACGGGAGACATATGGCCGCCCGCGCCTAAGAAAGATTTTTTTTCTGTGAATCCCCCCACACCCCCCTTAGAAGAATATAATATTAATAAAAATATAAATTTTGATAATTATAATTATTCTTCTCAGGAAAGAGAATATGGGGGTACGGGGGAAAAGGAGAAAACTAGGCGGGAGGAAGTCGAAAAAAAACTTTCACCGGCCCAGAAAAATGACCCTTCGGTCACGGTGGATTTCATCGTCGAGATGGGGAAATCCCAGGTATGGCGGCAGGCCGTCTGCAAGAACCACCACCTGACGGAGAACCAGCTCACCGCCTATCTGGAAAGGTTCGCCAACTTCTGTGTCAGTGAAGGGCGCACACACGGCTCGCTGAAGGACACGAAGATCAACTTCAATCGCTGGCTCCCCTGGCGCATCAGGATAGACCGGGACGAGAAGGCGCACGAGGAGGCACGTCCGAAGTCCCGTGACGCACACCGCGAGGAACTGATAAGGGCCTCATGCGAGAGTCTCCAGAGGACACTCAGCGGCCAGGAACAAGGACAAGAATCCGAAAACCCATTCTAAAACATTTAAAACCACAAGAATATGGAATTGACAAACACAGGACGCGGAGAAGTGATGCAGACTGGCGCCCAGTCAAACGAGCCATGGGCGGTCGCCATACGCGGGCAGTACGGCCCGATGGAGCGGTTCATACGGAGGTTCAGCGTCAACCAGCAGAAGTATTGCCTGGAGAACGTCGGGAAGGCGGTGCAGGGCCACCTGCCGACATTCGGGCGTGTCGCCGCCGCATATGGCGAGAAGACGTTCGCCGCCTTCATCAACACCCACCTCACCTCCGTCGTGCTGAAAATGGGCGAGGACAGACGCATGGATGCCGTTGACATGCAGTCGGTGTCGGAAGCCATTGTCGAGTCACGCAAAGGACGTGTGCTGTGCTTCACCACAGTGCTCGGCTTCTTCCATGCGCTGAAGACGGGTGAATATGACATCTTTGGCCAACTCACCCCTTTCAAGATCATGGAGGCGTTCCGCAAGTACTGTGACAAGATGGCGGTGGTCGAGGACAAGCTCCTGCGTGAGCGTGAGGACTTCGAGAGAAGGCTGGAATTTGAGAAGTCAACCCGCATGTCAGTCAACTGGGAACAGTACGCTGCCATGCGCGGCATCAAGGACAAGGATTATATGACTTACACGGCACGCACGGCAAGGGAATACCGTGAGTCGAAGGCTCTCGCCCTTCTCTTCCTCGGGCTTGCTAAGGAGTTGGTCAGCACCGTGCTCTTCGTGTCTGGGCTCGCAAAGGAAAGGAAAATATCATAAACAGCCGTTCCCCGGCACTGTCCTAAACTTAAACAAGGCGGAAAACAGGTCACGGCAAATGGACTTCCGGCAGCAGGTCATCTCCTGTCATACACCCTCACCACCGCATCGCCTATCTCGCACACCTCCACCCCAGCCTCGTCATAGACCCTGACAAACACCTTGGCAAAATCCTCGGCAATAATGCTCACACGGCAATTGTGGCGCACATAGACCGTAGCGGCGCCCCAAGAGCTGAAATGCAGAGTTCCGGAACAATCCCCATTGAGCACATAGACACCGTTCGGGGCGTTTCTGAGGCTCAGATGCCGGTCAACATAGATTTGGTTATCCGCAAGGAGTTTCGCGTCAAAATTGGCTCTGATGAAGTCAAGAGGCGGGAAATCATTCTCAATCGCGAAGTCCAAATTCTGTTTCCAACGTTCTATGAGGCCTTGTGAGGTCGAAGGCAAATCCCTCAACCCTTTCTTGCAAGCCTTCAGCGACTCTGCCTGAGTCTTCAGTATCTCTCTAAGATTTTCCATAATTATCGGTTAATAAGTTCCCCAATTCTTCTCTGCAATCCGTCGCCAAGAGCGTTCCAATCTTTCTTGATTAGAAGTAACGACATTCATTGCCTTGTTGATGGTTTCAGCCGCCTCGGCAGTCCTCAATGTATTCTCTGCAATCTGTCTCTGAGCGGTCAGCTGAGCCTCGGCTATGATGTTCATCTGTGGGAATGTGGACTGAATCAGTTCATCCCAATCGGCACGAATTACCGAAACATCACCTCTGATACCATTGACGTAACTTGCAATCAAATCTCCAGTGTTCTCGGTCAACGACTGCAACCCGGCTTTCATTCCTGACTTCGACTTCTCGGTATCGTTGAGCACTCCGCCGGTTGCCTCGTTGATGGCATCAAATAAGTCCTGAGCCGCCGGAATACCCTCGTTCTTTATCTTGTCAAGATACTCCTTCATGGCTCCCATCTCGGATGGGTCGAGCTTGAAGTCTGCACCGAAAGCGCCGCTCATTCCGTCCGATCCGAACAGATATTCACGCAAGTCGCCGAACATAGGGGCGAGAATGTCCTGCGAAATCATCTTCGATGTCACGTCACGCATGATGTCGCCAACAGTCTTGTCGAAAGCCTCGGCAGCGTCCTCCCCGGCGGCAAAGGCATCTACAAGAGCGTCACCCAGCTGCTCCGCCCAGCCATTGAGGTCAATGCCGTACAGGTCTTGTGCCACCTCGATAGCGAAGTCACGGATAGCAATCCTCATCTCCTCAATCTGCTGGTCATAGTCAGCGACCACCGACTTGTCGGTCTTCTTCTTGTCAATCTCTGCCTGACGCTGCTTCTCCAATTCCGTGAGCTGCCCCTTCATCAGCTCCCTCTGCTTGCCGTAACCACCGCCGAGAACCCCGGTCTTCATAGCAGCCGCGTTGCCGAGGAAGTGAGCCATCCGCTTCTCCAGGATGTCATACTGGTTCTGCATTATCTGAGCCGCCTCCTTGCTCTTCTGAATAAGGCGGTCAAGCTTCTTGTCGTGAAGCTTGTTCCAGATAGTGAAGGGCGTGAGCACGGTGTCGAACACTCCCGATATGGCACCTCCGATGTCGCCGCTCATCAGCGACTGTATGGTCTTCTGCACGCCTCCCGTGACGGTGGTGAGCGTGTCCATGACGGCAGCTGCGGTGTTCCAGGCATTACTGTCGGTGTCGAAGCCGAAAGAGCCAGCCATATCGCGCAGGGTGTTGAAGGCATCCGACATCCCCCCGGCTATGTTGGCGACAATGTTTGTCACGTCAAGAATGCCCTGCCACTTCTCCTGGTCTCTGATGATGGCATCGCGGACGGCCGTGTATACCTTCAGCGATTCATTGGCAAGCCTAAGCTGTTCCTCAGCGGCGGAGATTTCTTCCTCATTGCTACTTTCCTTTGCTTTGTTCAGAGCATCCTGTGCCGCTATCTGGTCAGCAAGAGCTTTTTGATAGTCAGTATTATTGGCAAGTTTTCCTTCTTCCTCTCGAAGTCTCTTCTCATTCAGTCCTTTCAGCCCTCCGGTCATAAAGGTCAGTGCATTCGACTTGACATTGCGCAAAGCCTCCAATTGCTTGCGCACCTTCTCCATCTGCTGCTCATAGTCATAGATTGAGATTAAGCCGGCTTGCAACTTCTGATTGAGATTGAGTTGGATGAGATCACCGATTTTGTTGGCCTCAGGCATAGTAAGTCCGTAGATGTCGTTGAAGAAACGAAGATATTCGTTGCTCTGCTCAAACTTCTTATAATCGGCCTCCACGTTAATCCTGCGGATATAAGTTTCCTTGTCGGCATCCGACATATCAGATTCCTTGACCGTCTTGATTTTCCTCTCCCGGTCAGCATCAATCTTAGCCAGCTTTTCAGAGAGCGACTGGTATTCGGAAAGAATACTCTCAATGGCATCCTTCTGCTGACGGGCATACTGCTCCAATTTCTTAGTAGCATCCTCCCAAGCCTTCTGCACTTCCTCCGGCGCATCTTTCAGTAATTCCGGTGTTGCCGTGTCAAAAGTAAGAGTTGATTTGGCGGCCTTGGCAACCTCATTGAACTGATTCTTGACCAAAGTCGGATAATCCGTCTCGGCATCAGCATTCAGACCGAAGGCAATACTCATGGCGAGGTCTTGGTTTCCGGTGGCCTTGCGTATCTTGTCGAAGAGATTCCAGTCGGCAAGCTGACGCTCCGCTTCCTTGCTCACCGCGTCGAGGGCGAGTTTGAGCTGCTCGTCAACAACTGTCTTGTCAATGTCAAGCAACTGTTTCAAAATATCATTAAGAAGGCTCTCACGTTGGGAATGTCCGGCGATACCTGCGGCCTTCAGTTCCTCTTCAAGTTTTACAACAAGGGCACGATATTTCTCAACTGTCTTGGGAATATCCTCTTTGGCAAGGGTTGAGAACAGACCGGACTCTCCGATGCGGGTAGCGGCAGTCTCCTTGCCCTCGGTCTTGCTCCACTTCTGGAACTCGCTCCAAGCGTCCTTGATGTCCTTGAAGCGTTGCTTCAGGTTTTCCGCTACGGTGTCCTTCTGTGACTCTTTTGGCCCCTTGTTCGACTTTTGATCTTTGGTCAGCAGGTCAGTCCATCCAAGTTCATTCAGCGCTTTCTCAACATTGTCAAGCTCTTGCTTTGCCTCCTTGTATGATTGGGTAGTTTCATCTAATCCACCCTTGATAGCAGCCTCCATCTTATTCTTAGCCGCCTGGCGTTTCTCTTGGAACGCATTACGGATGTCATAGATGGATTTGCCCTCACCATCGACATCTTTCAGGAGATCGGTGGTGATAGCAGATAATTTATTAGTGCCACCCTTTGAACTGATAATGTCCTGAGCAGTCTGTGAATAACCGCCTTGAATCTTATCGAAGAAAAGATTGATTCTGGCAAACAGAGGATTCTGGTTTATCCAGGATTGGGCATTGGCGAAGAGTTCCGGAAGTTGTTTTTGAGTTTCCTCATCAGCAGTGGCGAAAAGTTTCTTAATGAGTTCCTTCTGTGCGTCAGAGAGTTTGTTTGTACCCTCAATTTTCATTACTCTCAGAGCCTCCTTGGTGGCTTCATCGGAAACATTAGCCACAACTTTCTTGGCATTGTTCATCCAATTATCCTCCGTCTTATCAGGGATAATCTTAATATTGAACGCTTCTTGGAACACGTCCGCAATCGCCCTTTTAAGCTCCGGAGAAGAATATTCTGCGGTCTCGATAATCTGCTTATATGCTTGGCGTATTGTTTCGGCCTGCGATTCCGAAAGATTACTCCAATCCCAGCCGTCGTAGATGTTTTTTATCCCCTGGATTGTGACGCGCAAATCCTCCATTGCCTGATTGTAGGCCGAAAGCTCCTTATGGGCAGCTTCAACAGGCATGGTCTTTATGCCTGTATATGTTCTTAGGCCAGTAAGGAAATCCTCTTTCCCGATTCCGGATGCACCCTCAACACCTTTTGCAGCATCCCAAGCAACGGCATAATTTTGTCTCTGACGCATAAGGATAGCGAATTGCTCGGTAAGGTTCTTTGCGTCGGCGATCTCTTTGACAAAAGCCGGGGAAGCGTTGCTGGCGGCCTCAACCATCTTCTGCGCAATGTCCTTATGGTCGTTGACAAATTTGAGATACACGGAGTTCGCCTTGTTGTAAGCATCAGAATAATCTTTGAGGTTGGTAATGACATCCTCCTTAAACCATCCGTCGCCTGTGGCTCCGATAATTGTGCCAATGTCTTGTGCCATAGATTTGGCAGACTCCTTCAGCGATTCAAGTTCTTGGCGTAGATACTTAATCTGGTCGGCTGTGTTTCGTATGTTGCCGTCCTTATCATAGATGGCACGCTGAATCACATCGTCAGGCAGCGTGGCGAAGTCCTTGATGAGATTCTTGTATTCATTGATAAGCTCTGTGGCTTGGGGTGCGGATAGATTCTCAAAAGGCTTGGAAAGGGAAGACTCCAATTCCTTAGCCATATCCTCGCCCTTCTGCTTCCAGGTCTTTGTGAAATCTTCGGCTATCTCATCCTCTCGCATATTGTGCTGAATGAGGTAGGACACTCCGGCAATTGCAGCGAATGCGGCGGTGGTCCAATTGAAGACCATCCCGAAAGCCGAGCTTATGCCCGTCCTGATGGTTGCAAAAGTGCCCATTGCCGTAGCCTTGAATCTCAGCCATGCTCCATTGAGTGCATTGGTGCCGGCTATCTGCTCAAATTCCTTCTGAGTGACCACGCCAAGGGCCACAGCCTTCTGCAATTCAGCTCTTGTGATCTTGCCCGACAGATAGAGCCTTTTTATCTCTTGCTCTGTTAAGCCTTTCTCGACAAAGAGATATTCAAGATCCGTAGCCGTGAGTCTTTTCCTCGTGGCAATAAGTTCCTTTTCTCGTACCGACAAAGTGCTTGTCAGTCCAATGGATTTCAACTTTTCAGCTTGTACCTGTTTCTCGGCAAGATAGTTGGAGGCGATGTTTCCGACTTGCCTTTCAAGCAACAAGTTTGTTCCCAACACAGCAAGCTTATAGAGAGCGAATGCTCCGCCGCCAGCTGCAATGACGGTTCCCAACGCCTTCCAGTTTCGGGTCACTTCCTGAAGAGTCTGGCCGATACTTTTCAAAGCCTCGCCGACACCGCTCTCCGCAATCTCGCCGAACATCAGCTCGATGTTGTCTCGTACAAGTTTCCAGGAGGTCTTGACTGACCCAGCCAGCTTCTCCTGCATGTTGTAGAACTTGCCGCCCTCGTCGGTCATGTCCCAAAGGATGTCCTTGACCATATC
>CAZPQD010000106.1:0-8709 GCA_964588625.1 uncultured Sangeribacter sp.
CGCCTCTCCTATGAAGACTTCCTCAACAATCCGATGAGGGCAGAGAGGTGAGGCGTTTTGCGTAGCGCGTTTTGCGTAGTGCGTATCGCGAGGGTGGAGTATTGGCTCGCGGGGCGCGCAGTATTTTTTAAGTGAGTATTGGCGCCGCGGGCGCAGTATCGGCTCGCAGGGCTCGCAGTATTAAGTATGAGGGAATGGTAGAATATATTATAATTGGGTTTATCGCCGCCGGTTTGGTGGCGATTGCTGTTTTTAAGTGGAAGCAAGATTCCTGAGGGAAGCTTCGGCGGCCGCCTCAAGGTAGTAAGCAAGATGGAGGTGGAAAAATGGGGATTTTTAATTTTTTTTGAAAAAAGTTGCTGAAAAATTTGCACAGTCCAAAAAAAGGTTGTAACTTTGCACTCGCAATCGGGCGATTAGCTCAGCTGGTTTAGAGCGTCTGCCTTACAAGCAGAGGGTCTGCGGTTCGAATCCGTAATCGCCCACAAGAAGAGGATATGCGAGAGCATCTCCTCTTTTTTTTCTTATCATGTGTAAAAAATTTTTAGATTCAACATCTTAATTAAAAAATTTGTTGTATCTTTGCATAGTAATATTATCTAAGGAAACAAATATGGCAAGACCCATTAAAGAAACCCCTGTATTAAGGGGAAAGGACGCTGTTGAATTCGCCAAAAGAATAGCCAACCCCTCTCCAGTGTCGCGCGAGGAGAAAGAGGCTGCTCGGAAGGCGTATGAGCAGTTCAAAGCCATAAGTACTTTTCCAATGTGATTATGGACTTTGAGAATTTCACATTCAGGCAGATTGATGCCGACTACGAGATAAAGTCATTCGATTGCGGCGACGCCGATTTGAATGACTTTTTTATGTTTCCTTGAGAAAGACAAACATTCTTCTACCAGATCAATGTATTTTGATCTTATCAATTTCTTGGATTAAATATGAAAATTGAAGAGATAAAAGATATTCGGATTGAAGATTTCGACTATCCGCTTCCCGATGAGCGAATAGCGAAGCATCCTCTCGCTGACCGCGACAGCTGCAAGCTTCTCGTGGCAAACGCGGAGGGAATATCCCACCATATATTCCGTGACATACCGGAGCTGCTGCCGAAGGATGCGCTGCTCGTGATGAACAATACCCGGGTGATAAATGCCCGCATGGAATTCTTCCGCGCTTCGGGAGCACGCATCGAGATCTTCCTTCTTGAGCCTCTCGACCCCCGCGACTATGCCGTGGCGTTCCAGACACGCAACCGATGCACCTGGCAGTGCCTCGTGGGAAACCTTAAGAAATGGAAGGATGATCATCTTGAGAAAACCCTCGACATCAACGGCAGGAGGGTGCTGCTCAAGGCATTCCGACATGAGCCGCTTCCGGGAAATGCCCATGCCATCGAATTCACATGGGACGATCCGGAAGTCACGTTCGCTTCTATAGTGGAGGCAGCCGGCAATATCCCTATCCCTCCATACCTGAACAGAAAGTCGGAGGCTTCTGACACCACCGACTACCAGACCGTCTACAGCCGCATAGAGGGGAGCGTGGCTGCCCCGACAGCGGGACTGCATTTCACGCCTGAGCTTCTGGACCGCATTCGCGAAAGTGGCGTGGAGACGCGGGAGGTGACGCTGCACGTGGGGGCCGGGACATTCCAGCCGGTGAAGAGCGATGAAATCGGGGAGCACCCGATGCACCGCGAGACCTTCGAGGTGAATCTCGATCTTGTGCGTACACTACGCCAGGCTCTGGAGACGGGGAGGCCGATAATTGCCGTGGGCACTACTACCGTCCGCACCCTCGAATCCCTCCCCCTCCTCGACATACACATTATGGAACGGCGGTTCACTAACGGCCGCAATGACTCGCGATACGCGATACGCGATACGCGCTGCTCTCTCGAAGTGGGGCAGTGGGAGGCATATGCCGACGAAGTGCGCGCTATCGACACGGTGGAGGCTCTTAAGGGGCTTGAGGAGTATATGGAGCGGCAGGGAATCGATAGTATGCAGGCTGCCACTTCCATTATGATAGCACCGGGATTTAAGTGGCGTATCGTAGACGGGATGGTGACGAATTTCCACCAGCCGCAGTCGACGCTGCTGCTGCTCGTAAGTTCGCTGCTTGACGGCGACAATCTGAGCAATCCTCTCTGGAGACGCATCTATCAGGAGGCGCTGGAGCGCGATTATCGCTTCCTCTCTTATGGGGATGCATGCCTCTTTTTAAGGGTCAAGAACCAAGAGTGAAGAACAAAGTATTCTGAAAACGACGAAAACGATGACAACTATAAATATACCGGGATCAAAGAGCGTGGCAGCGAGGGCTTTGGTATGCCGTCTGCTCGGGGGGCATGATACTGTGCTGACGAATCTGCCGGATTGCGGCGATACTCGCGGGATGCTCCGGCTTACGGAGGCTGTGCGCCAAGCTATCGCATCCGGAACCCCTACTACGGTAGACATAGGGGAGGGTGGGACTACACTCCGCTTCGGCATGGCTGCCTGTGCTTCCATTCCGGGACTCGAAATTACGCTTGTAGGGAGCCCACGACTTATGGAGCGTCCTCACTCTACCCTTATCGATGCCTTGCGCACGATGGGAGCCGACATAACGCTTCTTCCTGCTGAGCACGCGATCCGCGTCCGCGGCCGCCTTCTCTCGGGAGGGACGCTGGAGCTCGACGGAAGCGTGAGCAGCCAATTCATTTCAGCTCTGATGTTGGCTGCCCCAACATGGGACAAGGACACGGAGATACGATTGAAGGGGCAGGTGGTTTCGCGCCCATATATCGAGATGACGGCGGGGGTGATGCGCGCCTTCGGAGGAGACGTAGTCATAGAAGAGTCAAGAGTCAAGAGTCAAGAATCAAGTGAGGCAAATTCAAAGTTATCTTTACAGGTCGTGGTGCGGGCTACGGGTTATGCTCAGTGTGCACGATATGATGTGGAGGGGGACTGGAGTGGTGCTTCCTATTTCTTTGAGACGCGCCTGATAGCCGAGGCTCTTGGCTTACAGATTCCGGAGTTTGAGATGCCGACGCTGAAATCGCCGGCTGAGTCGCTGCAGGGCGACAGCCGCGTGGCGGCTATTTTTAAGAGTCAAGAGTCAAGGATCAAGGGTCAAGAAGAGAGGGTGGTATTAAACCTCAACGATGCTCCAGACCTTGTTCCGGCAGTGGCTGTGGGTATGTGCGTGGCTGGAATCCCTATCAAGATAGAGGGAGTGGCGCATCTGCGCCATAAGGAGACCGACCGCATGGCGGCCATCGCCACGGAACTGCGCCGACTCGGATATGTGATCACCACGGGGGAAGACTCAATGGCATGGGACGGCAGCCGGGTTGACGCGGAGATGAGACCTCTCATCCGCACCTATCTCGACCACCGCATGGCTATGGCTTTCGCTCCGGCTAAGCTTGCTTTTCCGGAGATGGAGATCGAGGACCCGACGGTGGTGGAAAAATCCTTTCCAGCCTACTGGAAGGAGCTCTCTAAGCTCATCTAAGAGTCAAGAACCAAGAGGCATAGTGAATGGGAGGGAGGTTTCCCAACCTCCCCGTGCTGACCAGGCGCGCGTCTTGACAACTTACAACTGATAACTGACAACTAAATTATGATTGGAGCACTATTAATACTCGTTTTTACACTCGCGATCGGCATGATGCTTTGGGCCTGGGAGCGCTGGCGCTCTCAGAGGCACGGCCACTCCCTCCACCACCACAACGATCAACAATCCACGGTCAGCGATCAACCTACCTCGCAAAACGCGCCACGCGCTACGCAAAACGCAGTATGCTGCGGGCTTCATGCGATATGCGAGAAGACGGGGCAGATAAATGAGCCGCCGGTGTATTATGATGACGAGGAGCTGGACCGTTTTGCGGGTCGCGATGCCTCGGACTATACTGATGAGGAGACGGAGGAATTTCGCGACGTGCTGCTTACGCTTATGCCGTCGGATGCCCCGGGATGGAACATCAGTCTGGAGAAGAGGCGTATCAATCTGCCAGAGACACTGAAGCCGGAACTGGAACTTATGTTGAGTGAAGGATGACTTACTTAAGAGTGAAGAACCAAGAGTGAAGGACCAAGTATTAATTATGCATTGTGCATTATGAATTTTGAATTGTTAGAGTATGCTTTCTTCCGCAATGCGCTGGCGGGAGTGGCTCTGATCTCGGTGGCTTGCGCCGTGATCGGGGTATATGTCGTCACACGGCGGATGGTGTTTATCGCCGGAGGAATCACCCATACCTGCTTCGGAGGGCTTGGACTTGGCTACTTCATGGGATGGAACCCGCTTGCTACAGCCGCGGCTTTTGCGGTGGCGGGGAGTCTGGGGGTGGATGCCATGGCGCGGTGGCGGGTGAGGCAAGACTCGGCAATTGCTGTGGTATGGGCACTCGGGATGGCACTGGGTATCCTTTTCGTTTTCCTCACTCCGGGTTACGTGCCGGAACTTAACTCCTTTCTTTTCGGGAATGTACTGAACATCATCCGCGCCGACCTTTGGGCTTTTGCCATTTTCTCTATTTTGGCTGTTGGAATCTACGTTGCTTTCGGAAAAGTGATAATGGCTGTGAGCTTCGACGAGGACTTCGCGCGCACCCGTTATCTGCCGGTGAGACTTGTCAACACCATGATGATGGTGCTTGTGGCGGTGGGGATAGTGCTCACCATCAAGATGATCGGGGTGATGCTGCTGATGTCGCTTCTGTCAATTCCGCAACTCGTGGCGGAACGCCTCACACGCAGCTATATCAGGATGATGCTGATTTCGGGACTTGTGTCGCTCGCCGGATGCATCGGGGGACTCTGGCTTTCGGTGATCATAGACGTGCCGGCTTCAGCCGTAATCGTGATACTCCTCGTAGGCTTCTATGCACTCCCACTTCTTAAAAGAAACTGACTCATTGCTTTCCTCCCGGAAAGCAATGAGTCAATTCCTTGGTTTATAGGTTTATAAGTTTATGTGGTTATATATTTACGAGTGATTTGTTTTTTAGCTTTCATAAATTTACAGCTCATTAAACCCATAACCCTCAACCTATGCTTGCAAAAGATGATTTAATTTACTCTTTTGGGGCTCACTTCCATTATACTGCCATCGGGATTGAACTTGAGGGGGGAGATGCAGACCTCGCGGTGGAAGCCGGGGCCATCTGCCTTCTCCTTGTAGGAAGGATTGATGCGATGATAGACGATATACCAACGGTCGGCTTCACCATCCTTGCCGGGGACGCGGAGCACTGAGTTGTGGGCAGTGCCGATCATCCCGTTTCGGTCGTTCTGGATAAGAACTATCGGGCGCTCTGCCACCTGGATTGGCCCGAGGGGTGAGTCGGAGGTGCCGTAGGCAACGTGGTAGTTGGCAGCCCCGGTGTCGTCGACCGACCACATAAAATAGTATTTCCCATCTTTATAGAATACGTAGGGAGCCTCACGGTAGCGATAGTCTTGAAGAGTGCCTCCTTCGGGTGTCATCACCGTTATGGTCTCTTCCTTTATTGATGTCATGTCGGGGTTGAGTTCCGCTCCTGCCATGTAGCCATTGCCCCAATAGAGATAGGGAGTGCCTGACACGGGATCGGTGAAGACATCCACGTCGATCTGCTGGCCACGCCCGGCCGGCGACTTGGTGATCATGGGCTCTGGAAGTGCCTGGAAGGGACCGGTAGGTTTGTCGGCAACCGCCACTCCTATCTGCTTTGCGTCGCTCCCTTTCGGCTTTGCGCTGAAATAGAGGAAATATTTGTATTTGCCGTCGATGAGTTTCTCTTCTATGGCAGGAGCCCATAGGTTGCCTTCAGCCCAGGGGATTGACTCGGTGGAGGCATCGAGAGCCACTCCTTCGTAGGTCCAGTCGCGGAGGTTGTCGGAGCTGTAGCAAGTGTAGTAGGTGCCACCCCATCCCGGGAAGCCATCGGTGGTGGAATATATGTAGTATTTGCCCGTGTTCTCGCTGAGCAGCACGTCGGGATCGGCGTGGAATTCGGGGAGAACGGGATTGGAAATCTTTACTCCGGCGCTTGGGAATGCCTTTTCGAGGCGCTGATATTCATCTTCGGTGATCTGCATCACGCTTCCATGACGTGGATGGAAATCCATGCTCACTTCCGAGTCGATGTTGCGGAAATTGTCGAGGTCGGTGGTTTCGGTAAACTGATAGGCGCCGTTCTTGTATACGTCGTACATCAAGATGTATTTGTCAGAATCAATCATCTTGAAAGTTCCGGCTCCTTCCACTGCGTAGGGGGTCTGCTGCTTGTAGTCGTCTTGTTCGGTCCATTTCCCGGAAGTGAGGTTTTTGGTGACAGCCTTACGGATGCCGTCGCCGTTTCCTTCGGTCTTGTAGAATAGATGGTATTCACCGTCTTTATATACGATATCGCCGTCGATGCAGCTCTGTTTGCTCTTCGGGATGAAGAGAGGCTTGGGCTTGCCGATGAAGTCGGTGAAGTCGTCGTTGGCGTAGACATAATATATGATGTCGGGTCCGTCGGCATGCTTCATCGAGAAATATACCATATATTTGCCGGCATCCTTGTCGTAGATAGTCTGCGGAGCCCATACTCGCTTTAGGTCGTCTTGCCCCTTATAGCGTTTCTGGATGTTTATGATGGATGGAGTCCAGTTGACGAGGTCGTTTGATTTCAGGAGTGTGAGCCCACGGTTGGAATCCCATCCCTTACGGCATGTCATGTCGGTGACCACCATGTAAAATTCCTTTCCGTCCTGGCTGCGGATGATGTGCGGGTCGCGCACGCCGCCGGTCTCGCTGATGAGCTTGGAGTCGATGACGGGAGCATTGTCGTTGAGAGCCTTGAAATTCAGTCCGTCGCGGCTTAGGGCGTAGTTGATCGACTCGTCGCGGGGGTCGTTGCCCGTGAAGTAGACGAAGAGGTAGCCCGCCATGTCGTCGGATGCTTGCATGGGTGCGCTAAGGGCAAGGGATGCCAGCAGGGCGCAGAACATTCTTTTTTTCATGATAAACATAGGTTAAAATATCAACAAAATTACAATAAAAAATCGGAATAAGGTGCTTCCAACACCAAAAAAACATTAACTTTGCAAAAAAAAGACTTAGCATATGAGACTGACGAGAATTTTTATGATAGCTTCTGCAGCTGTGTCAGCAATATCGGGGATGACGGCACAGAATGTGGAAAGTGTCATTGCGGCGTGTCCTGAGAAGGCAGGGGGTATATATTACGCCTACGATGTGGAAAAGGATTCCCTTCCTCCGGTGCCGGATGGATATGCGCCGGTGTATATCAGTCATTACGGGCGGCATGGTTCGCGCTGGCCTGTCAATCAGAAGATATATAAGATAACGGGCGATTTCTTCCAGGCACAGCAATTGGCTGAAAACATTACGCCAGAGGGGAAAGGAGTGTGGAAGATGGTGACCCTCTGCGCCGGGAATGCCAACGGACATCTCGGGGAGCTTTCGCCGCTGGGGGAGAGGCAGCATAAGGGAATAGCTGAAAGAATGTGCCGCCGATTCCCATCTCTCTTCGCTGAAGATTCCCATATTGTAGCCCGCAGCTCGGTGGAACCCCGCTGCATCATGAGCATGGGTGCTTTCTGTGACCGCCTTCGTGACCTCAGCCGGGCTTCAATAGAGAAGCATGCCACTCCCGGCGACATGGAATTCATACATCATAACACTCCGGAAGCAAAGATGAACACCGGCGAGGATGCGCCATGGATGTGGGAATTCAGTCCGTATCGCGATTCTGTGTCGCAATGCCCGAAGACGGCGGCCAAGTTGTTTAAGAATGTGCCGCAGACAGATTCCCTGGGAATATTTATGCGTAGCCTTTATGATGTGGCAATCTCAGTGCAGGATATAGATAGCCTTGATGCCGATATATTGTCGCTTTTCGAGGCGCAGGAACTCGCAGCTCTCTGGAAGGCTTCGAATTATATGCAATATAATGCTAATGCAAAGGCGCCCGTGAGTCTGTCGTCGGGTCCGGAGAGTGTAAAGCCTCTTCTTATGGAGATCACAGGGCGTGCTGACGAGATGCTTTCTTCGCGTGAGGTGACGGTAGATCTCCGATTTGGACATGATACGGATTTGCTTCGACTCGTCTCACTTATAGATGCCGACGGCAGAGGCGTGGAGCTTGAAGATCCTGATGAAGCGGCTGAAGAATGGCGCAATTTTGAAATTTCTCCTATGGGGGCCAATCTTCAGCTGATCTTTTTCCGGAATGCAGAGGGCAATATAATAGTGCTTCCGCGCCTTAATGAGACGCCGGTGGATATCAGTGATGTGCCGCAATCAGCTCGCGGATTTTACGATTGGGAACTCCTCAAGACATATTTTTCCTCACTTTAATAAGAAATTTCCTCGTGGATTTAGAAAAAAGCGCAGCTCAGCTGCGCTTTTTTCGTTTTCATTCGGCCCAATCCTCAAAAAAATCATGCCCGCTTTCACAAAAATCCCAAGATTAATCATAATAAAACCAAGATTGATCATGAAAAAATCCAAGATTAATCAAGAAAAACCATGCAAAATCCGGCTTCTATCCCGATATTTTCGAAGCAGTCTGGGTATTCTCTGCGATTCACGATTCTTTTATTAATCTTTCGAAAGATATTTTAACATTTATTGATTTCTATGATTGAAAAACAGTTAAGCACCTTATCGGCGTAAAAAGTGAAGTTTTTTTTAAAAATACTTGCGGAGGGCGAAAA
>CAZPQD010000107.1:0-8585 GCA_964588625.1 uncultured Sangeribacter sp.
CTTTATTGATCTTTGCCTTCACATTGCGGTCGGCAGAGCAGCTTACGCCCATACCTACGGGGCAAGATGCACCGTGGCGAGGCAGACGGATCACGCGCACATCATGAGCGAAATATTTACCACCGAACTGAGCACCGAGACCGAGGCAGTGGGCGGCTTCAAGAAGTTCCTTCTCGAGTTCCACGTCGCGGAATGCGCGGCCATACTCGTTGCCGGTGGTGGGAAGAGCGTCGTAATACTTGGCACTGGCTTTCTTCACTGCCGCAAGGTTGGCTTCGGCGGAAGTGCCGCCGATGACGAATGCGATATGATAGGGAGGACAGGCCGCTGTGCCGAGTGTCTTCATCTTCTCTACGAGGAAAGGCACGAGTGT
This sequence comes from uncultured Sangeribacter sp., assembly GCA_964588625.1. Lineage (GTDB taxonomy): Bacteria > Bacteroidota > Bacteroidia > Bacteroidales > Muribaculaceae > Lepagella. The sequence continues at coordinate 374 of CAZPQD010000107.1, forward strand.
CTTCTTGTTGAGGATGGCTTTTGTCTCCTGGAAGAGGTAGGTCTTGTTGGCACTGCCGCCGCCCTTGGCCATAAAGAGGAACTTGTATTCATCTCCCTCAGTAGCATGGATGTCGATCTGAGCCGGGAGATTGCAACCGGTGTTCACCTCCTCATACATTGTAAGGGGGGCATTCTGAGAGTAGCGCAGGTTGTTTTCAGTATAAGTCTTGTAGATGCCGAGCGATATTTTCTCCTCATCGTCGCAACCGGTCCATACCTGCTGTCCTTTGTAGCCGGCGCAGATGGATGTGCCGGTGTCCTGGCAGAAGGGGAGGATACCCTTGGCTGCCACCTCGGCATTGCGGAGCATGGTCAGCGCCACAAACTTGTCGTTTTCGGAAGCTTCAGGATCGTTGAGGATCTTCTGCACCATCAGGTTATGTTCGCGGCGCAGCATGAAGGAACAGTTATGGCTCGCCACATTGGCGATGACGGTGAGAGCTTCGGGATCCACCACGAGCATCTCGTGGCCGTTCCAGTTTTCCACTCTCACGTAATCCTTCGTGATGAGCTGGTATTCTGTTGTGTCAGGACCTAAGGGGAAAGGTTCCTGATAATGGAAAGGTTTTGTAGCCATTATAGCAGTTTGAGTTAGATGTTTTTCTGTGTGGGTGATGAGCAAGGAAACGCCCCCTGCACTCCATGACGCGAAATTACAAAATAAAACTCATATATCGCCCCCTCCCACGAAAAAACTTAAACAATTTCAAAGTATCTGACTCGTTATAGCCTCCTTTTTCCTTCTTTGCGGCAATTTATTTTGATAATGAAAAATTTTTCATTAAATTTGCAAATCCAACACTGAAATGTGTGCGCTGAACTTTAGAGTAAAGAAAGGGACTCCAGACATGACAGACTTTGACCGTAAGAAACTCTCAGAGATATTTTTGTATATCCTATGCAAAACGGGAGGTGTGGACTATTACCATGCTTTCAAGATCCTTTATTTTGCCGAGATGAATCATCTTGCAAAATGGGGAAGCGGGATAGTGCCTGATAAATTTTGTGCACTTAAGTATGGTCCTGTTCCGAGAGCTCTCTATGATGCTGTAAAGGAACTTGGGAATCCCCGGTTGAAGCTTTCAGAAGAATTAAGCAGCCTGGCTCAGTACGCTGGAGAGGATGCACCCAATATCCTGCTTCCCAGAAAGGAAGTAAACATGGATTATATCTCCAGATCAGAGAAGGAGGCTTTGGATAAATCTATAGAAGAGCACGAATCCATGACTTTTGGTCAGCTTTTGGTAAAATCTCATGATGCTGCTTGGGCCGAAGCTCATCACAGGGTGAATGGAAATAATATCATATCTCCAATTTCCATGGCAAAGGTCATGAATGCTGACGCTGCCATCCTTGAATATATTGAAGAGCAGATGCAAATTGAAGAAGCCTTAGGATGATAAAGATATCAGATGCATTGAGGCCAGAAGATCTTTCACGCTTGGCAATAAGGACTATAGAGGTGGGAGATGTATATGAGATCACAATGACAGAGGCCAATGGAATAAAGCCAAAACAAGGTGATAAGTCGCGAGATAAATATTTTATTGTTCTTGGTTTTGATACCAATGGTATTGTCTATGGAGGAGTAATCATTAACTCAAGGATTAATGCTAATCTTCCAACCCATATTAAAATGTATCACATGCCTATTAAGTGTTCCATATATCCTTTCTTAAGATATGACTCTTTTGTTGATTGCGTTCAGCTTAAAAGCGCTGATCCCCAAAAATTTAATGAATGGAAATTTTTAGGGAGAATCAATGAATATGATATTGAGCTTATAATAGGAACGATTAAGGAAAGCCCAAGGGAAAGCCCTGGACATTTGGCTCGGTTTGGATTGTGAGGGGAAGTAGAATAACAACAGTGGATGCGCCATTTGGCGCATCCACTGTTGTTTGGTTTTGAATCTATAAGTGGGGTCAGGCGGGATTGATGTCGAAGCGGTCGTCGAGAAGGGCGAAGAGCTGTTCGGATGGGGTCTTGGTCTCAACCTTGCGCACTACATCGGTGACGCGCCCCGTCTCGTCAGTGACGAAAGTGGTGCGTACGATTCCCATATATTCCCTTCCGGCCATCTTCTTTTTCTGCCATACTCCGGCAAGCTCGCAGAGCTTGCAGTCAGTGTCGGCAACGAGTGGGAATTTCAGTCCGAACTTGTCGCGGAATTTCACATGACTTGCCGCGCTGTCTTTGCTGACGCCTATCACCTGATAACCCATCTTGGCAAAGACATCTTCGTTGTCGCGGAAATTGCAGGCTTCGGCCGTGCACCCCGGAGTGTTGTCCTTGGGATAGAAATAGATGATGAAACGCTTCCCGGGATAGTTGGAAAGTCTTACTTCTTTGCCGTCGGCATCGACGCCGAGCAGATCGGGGAAAGTGTCGCCTATATTCATATTTGTAGATGTTATTTTATTTTACCTACTACTCTAACGCTTTTCCACACCTTTTTGGTTGAGTCCAAGAGTCGCCAGCTTCTCGAAAGCCTCCCTTCTCCCGGAATCTATGCGGTCGGGCCAGTGGGCGTCGCTGTTGACGGCAAATTCAGCACCGGCAGCTATGAACCGGTCCCACCAAATCGTGGAGGGGAAGAACCTCCCTTTATCGGCATAAGCTTTGGTGTTGATCTCTACAATCAATCCGGAATCCGAGGCCTTGCGTGCCACATCGTCAATGAGTGCCTCATACCAACGCTCCCCTTCGATCTGCTGATCTATAGCCGACGCGTTGGACGCTATCTTATCTGCATGTCCGAGAATGTCGAAGCCTCCTGACTCCATCATCGTGAGCAGTTGCTCGAAGTAGCGTTCCACAACATAATGCAGATCCCCGCGGAATCCCTCCTTCAGGTTTACGGCAAACCGCGCAGCGCTCCCGTCGCAGTCAATGGGAATTCCATCTTGATTGACCACGAAATGTACACTCCCGATTCTATAGTCGAGCGGCAATTTCTGGAAATAATCAATATGCGGTCCCCACTCTTTGCTTAGGAAATCAATCTCCATACCTGTCAGGATATTCAAACTTCCTTCGTATTCCTCTTTTAAGTGTGAGGTCTCCTCAATGAATGGTCTGACGGCCTCGGCGGCCATATTGCAGGGAGACTCTACTGGGATAGGGGAATGAGGTGAGATGCCGTAATGAAGCATCCCGCAGGCCAACGCTCCCTCCGTCATGTCATGAAGAGGGGCATGGCCGTCGCAATAGGGAGTATGCGAGTGCAGGTTGTAGCGGTCGGTGGAATTGATTATTTCCCTTATTTCCATATCGTAATCATCTCTATTCAGAATCTTTTCCTATCCTTTTCCATTCAGGATTTATCCTATTGATGAATAGTAAAGGAATGCTACTCCTTTATTCAGGCAGGATACTTTCCGGAGCTGCAATGCCGGAAAGTCCACGCTTCCAGGAGTAGAAGATCCACGTTAGAACGGCAGTAGCACAGAGACCTATTGCCACGGATACCTCGTAGCTGATCGAGAAACCGAGCAGTTTATCTGTGAGCGCACCGAACCCTTCCGGTGCGAAGAAGATGTAAGTGACGGTCACTGAAGTCATGAACATCGCGGGAATGATGGTCATGAAATATGGTTTACCATGTCGGGCGAGATAAACGGTGATTGTCCAGAGTGTGAATACTGACAGCACCTGGTTGCTCCAGGCGAAATAGCGCCAGAGGGCATCGTAGGGCATTAGCATGACTACGAAACAGAGGGCGAAGATTGGGAGCGATACGGCGAGACGTTTCATCACATTCTTCTGCTTCACTCCGAGGTAATCGGCGGCAATGAGCCGGGCGCTGCGCAGTGCCGTGTCGCCGGATGTGATGGGAGCGGCTATCACACCGAGGATAGCCAGGATTCCACCGAAGGCCCCGAGCCAGCTTTTGCTGACATCATTGACCAACACGGCCGGTGTGCCTCCCTCGAGGAAATTCTGAAGTCCGTCATAACCTCCGGTGAATGTGATGGCGGCCGCAGCCCATATCAGAGCCACGATACCTTCCGTCACCATCGCACCGTAAAAGACGGGCCGTGCATGTTTCTCGTTGGCGAGACAGCGGGCCATCATCGGACTCTGTGTGGCGTGAAAACCTGAGATGGCTCCGCACGCAATGCTGACGAACATCATCGGAAAGATGGGATTGGCCTCAGGATCGGTCTTGTGGTTGTAGAACTGATCCCAGATTTCGGGCATGCCGTCGGAATGCACATAGAGGGCGAAAAGAATACCGACAGCCATGAAGAGGAGAGCCACTCCAAAAAGGGGATACAGGTTGCCGATAAGCTTATCGATGGGCAGAAGGGTGGCAGCCATATAATAGAGGAAAATGGCGATTATCCAGAAGGTCTTGTCAAGATGGGCAGGAGTGAGCATCGCGAGAAGGTCTGCGGGATTATATACGAACACAGCCCCGACAAGAATCATCAGCAATAGGGTGAAGATTCCCATCACAGCCTTTACCTTCCTGCCCAATTCGCCTCCGACGATCTCAGGCAGTGAAGCTCCTTTCTTGCGGATTGAAAGCATACCGGAAAGATAGTCATGGACACCGCCGGCCAGAATTGTGCCCAGCACAATCCAAAGGAATGCCGCGGGACCATACATCACACCCATGATGGCTCCGAATATAGGACCCAAGCCGGCGATATTCAAAAACTGTATGAGGAAGATCTTCCATGTGGGGAGTTTGACATAGTCAACTCCATCAGCCATGGTCTGCACGGGTGTGGGACGGTCTGGTTCCACTCCGAAGACTTTGCTTACGAACGCACCGTAAGTGAAATAGCCGAGGATAAGCACGGCTAATGCTATGGTGAATGACAACATGATGTTAGGTTATGATTATTTAAAGAATATATATAGGATTGTCTCTTGTGATGTTAAGTGAAATGTATGCTGACTGAATTCTGGTCAATCAGTTATCTTGAACCTAAGGCTTTGTAGACTTCGTTGCGCATCTCCTTGGTTTTAATGGTCATTGCCTGAAGATCATTCTCAAGAAGTGCAATCTGATTTCCCGCAGCCTTGGAAGGAGCGGCATGATATTTCCGGCGCGCGTCAGCTATTCGGTCGTTCAGAGCCTGCTCCGCATCCAGCTGCTTGAGATAGGCGCGCATCTTGGAGCGTGAGTTTTCATCGGGAAGTTCGTCGAAGGAGTAATATACCTTTCCCCCCGAGGCAGGAAAACGGAAGTCTATCTTTTTAGAAGTTTTCTCTCGTCCTATATTTCTGATGATTGCCCTGGCCTCTTCAATTTTCTCCCTTTCTTCATAGTCTGATTGTGAGTTTTTGAAGGAGGCGATGCGTGCGAAGTCGGCGAGTTCTGCATCGTCATACATCTCGGTGTCGATATTCTTTCGCATATCATTGACAAGAAAAACGTAGATGGTCACCTGCCCTTCGAGCTGATTGCGGTCAGTGGCCCACCATCCGATGCCGTTGAGTTCGTCGATGGCGAGCATATAGTCGTCAAACGGAGAATTGTATGGCATGCCAATGTTCTGGGGCTGCATATATTCGCCGGTTGCCGCGTCGCGGGAGGCAACGAATATGTCGAGGCCTCCGATTGACTCGTCGCCATCGGAGGCATAATATAATGTTGTGCCGTCGGCCATCATGAAAGGAAAGTCAGCGTCGCCCCCTTCCGAGAGTTCTTCAGGAGCAAGGGTAGGGAGGCTCCATTTTCCGTCGGTGAGGAGAGAGCTTTCCGCAATACGAGTATAACCGGTTGAATCGCGTTGTGCCCACATCATGAAATCCCGGTTCTCATTAGTGAAGGCCATTGTGGCGTCTCCGCGTCCTTCCTGAAAGGGGATGGAGTCTGGAGGAAGGAGGGCTCCCTCGGAGACGGGGAGACGGTAAGCGGAGAAAAAACTGTCGGCATCCACGGCTATGCTGTCGATGATGGTGATCTTTTCTATACGTTCCAGGAATCCTTCGGCATTGTTGAGGCGTCGCTGATATTGCTCAAACTCCTCTATTGACTCTTCGGAGGCTTTTTTCCGCTGTTTGGAGAAGGCGGCTAAATGGCGCCTCGCGCCTTCGAAATCATAATTGTGATAGGCAGCTATACCCGCCTCAAGGTCAGACTCGGGGGTAGGTTGCTCCGCCTTCACCGGAGAATATACGGTGGCGAGGATTGCTGCTCCCAAGAGTGTGAGGGGGGCGAGATATAATCGATTTTTATTCGGTTTCATTTTAAGGCACCCGTTTGTAGGCACGAAGCAAAATTAGTGATTTTTTGCCTTTCTGACAAGCCTGTAAAACGATTATAAGAATTTTTAGCTATACGTTTCAGATTTTTTTACTACCTTTGCGCTGACCTCGAAGAGAAACGAAACAAAACACTATAATTTTTCAATTATGAGTTTAAATATCATTGTGCTTGCCAAGCAGGTACCTGATACCCGCAACGTCGGGAAAGACGCCATGAAGGAGGACGGCACAGTCAACCGTGCCGCCCTGCCCGCCATCTTCAATCCTGAGGATCTCAACGCCTTGGAGCAGGCTCTCAAACTTAAGGAGCAATATCCCGGCAGCAAGGTTACAATATTGACGATGGGTCCGGCCCGTGCTGCAGAGATCGTACGCGAAGGCCTCTATCGCGGTGCCGACGGCGGAGTAGTGCTCTCCGACCGCGCTTTTGCCGGCAGCGATACTCTCGCTACTTCCTATGCCCTTTCGGCAGCCGTCAGGAAACTCGGTGATTTCGACATCATCATCGGCGGTCGTCAGGCCATCGACGGTGATACCGCCCAGGTGGGTCCGCAGGTAGCCGAGAAACTGGGTCTGCCGCAGGTGACTTATGCCGAGGAGATCGTCTCCGCTGAGGATGGCAAGGTGAAGGTGGTCCGCCGCATTGAAAGCGGTGTCGAGACAGTCACTTGCCCCATGCCTCTTGTAGTGACAGTCAATGGTTCGGCTGCTGATTGCCGCCCGCGCAATGCACGTGCCGTTCAGAAGTATAAATATGCCGCTGTCCCCTCTGAGGTAGCATCCGATGAGGAGAAGAAGGCTTTCATCGAGAAGCGTCCGTATCTCTCGATAGGGGAGTGGAGCGCCAATACCGTTGACGCCGACCTCGCTCAGTGCGGCCTCTCCGGTTCGCCTACAAAGGTGAAGCAGATCGAAAATGTAGTCTTCACAGCCAAGGAAGCCCGCGAGGTTGAGAATACTGATGCGGCCCTCGAGGATCTTGTGAAGGAACTCATAGCCAACCATACTATCGGCTGATGAAGCCTTTCCATACATCTTATAAATAGAAATCAAAATGGCAGATAAGAACAATCTCATAGTTTATTGCGAGTTTGAGGATGGAAAGGTGGCCGACGTCAGTCTGGAACTCCTCACCAAAGGTCGCGCGCTCGCCGACCGTCTCGGCATCCGTCTGGAAGCCGTCGTGGCTGGCGACAATCTCAAGGATGTGGAGAAGCAGCTTTTCCCCTACGGTGTTGACACTGTCTATAAGGTGGAGGATAAGCGTCTCTATCCTTATACTTCGCTCCCTCACTCTTCAATCCTTATCAATCTTTTCCGCGAGATCGAACCGCGCATCGCTTTCATGGGCGCCACTTCCATCGGACGTGACCTCGGTCCGCGCGTCAGCTCCGCTCTCCATTCCGGTCTGACCGCCGACTGCACGTCCCTCGAGATCGGCGACTATACCGATGCCAAGACCGGTAAGGAATACAAGGATCTTCTCTATCAGATCCGTCCTGCCTTCGGCGGCAACATCGTTGCTACTATCGTCAACCCTGAGTGCCGTCCGCAGATGGCCACAGTGCGCGAGGGCGTGATGAAGAAGGAGGTGAAGGATTCCAACTATGTTGGTAAGGTAGTGGATCTTGATGTGAACAAGTACACCTCCCCCGAGGATTTCATCGTCGACATCATCGACCGCCATGTGGAGAAATCGAAAGTGAACCTGAAGGGTAGCCCGATCATTGTGGCCGGTGGTTACGGCGTGGGCAGCAAGGAGAATTTCGACCTGCTCTTCAATCTTGCCGAGACTCTCGGTGCCGAGGTGGGTGCTTCGCGTGCCGCTGTCGACGCAGGATGGATCGACCATGACCGCCAGATCGGTCAGACCGGTGTGACAGTGCGTCCGAAGCTCTACATCGCCTGTGGCATCTCGGGTCAGATCCAGCACATCGCCGGTATGC
>CAZPQD010000108.1:0-8436 GCA_964588625.1 uncultured Sangeribacter sp.
CTTCGACTTCATGCACAGCAACCTTGACAAGACATTCGCCCCGCCTCACGGCGGTGGCGGCCCTGGTTCGGGTCCTGTAGGTGTTGCCAAGCATGTTGTTGCCTTCCTTCCCAACCCTCGCGAGAAGAAGGCTGAGGATGGCACTTTCTATGTTGAGAATGGCAAGGATAGCCTCGGCAGCATCTCCACTTTCTTCGGAAACTTCGGAGTAATGATGCGTGCCTATGCTTACATCCTCACCCTCGGTAAGGAGAACATCCGTAACGTTGGCCCCATGGCAACGCTCAACGCCAACTACATCAAGGAATCGCTCAAGGATGACTATCTGCTCCCGATTCAGGGTGTCTGCAAGCATGAGTTCGTATTCGACGGTCTTAAGGACAAGTCAACAGGCGTGACGACTCTCAATGTTGCCAAGCGTCTGCTCGACTATGGTTTCCATGCTCCCACTATCTACTTCCCGCTCCTTTTCCATGAGTCTATGATGATCGAGCCTACCGAGACTGAAAGCCTCGAGACTCTCGATGAGTTCATTGAAGTGATGCATAAGGTTGCTAAGGAAGCACGCGAGACTCCCGAGGAAGTGCTCAACGCACCTCTGACGACTCTCGTTCGCAAACTCGACGAGACCACGGCTGCCAAGAACCCGATCCTCAGCTATAAGGATCTCAAGAACCAGGCATAATGGCTCAGCACAGTGATCTTATAATCATAGGCGCAGGCCCGGGCGGTTACGAGACTGCCCTGGCCGCTGCGCGCCGTGGCATGAGTGTGACTCTCTTCAACGGTGCCCATCTCGGTGGCACCTGTCTCAACGAGGGTTGCATACCTACTAAGTGTCTCTGCCGCAATGCCGAGGTTGTGGCCACTTTCAAGGAGGGTGAGAAATTCGGTATTGATGATTTCACATTCTCAGTGGATTACGGCAAAATTCTCGAGCGTAAGAACAACGTGGTTGCCACCCTGCGCGAGGGTATCGCCACTATGCTCAAGAGTGCCAAAGTGAATGTGGTGGATGCCATGGCTTCTTTCGCCGACGCGAAGACAGTTATTGCAAATGGCGAGGAGTATACTGCCGACAATTACATCATAGCCACCGGCTCTGTAAGCAAATCACTACCTATACCAGGTCATGACCTTGAGTGTGTGATGGATTCCACCCGTATTCTTTCCATTGAATACGTGCCTGCATCGCTCACCATCATTGGTGGTGGAGTTATAGGTATGGAGTTCGCCTCAATCTTCAGTTCTCTCGGTTCGCAGGTGACTGTGATTGAATTCATGAAGCAGATTCTGCCTCCCTTCGATTCCGATATCGCAAAGCGCCTCAAACAGACGCTTTCCAAGAAAGGAATCAATATCATCACTGGCGCCGCTGCCAAGAAAATTGAGCAGAATGCCGATTATGAGATTGTGGTTACCTATGAGAGCAAAGGTAAAGAAGAAACTGTGGTTTCGTCCGATCTCCTTATGGCCGTAGGCCGCGCTCCGCGTCTTGAAGGACTCGGTCTGGAAAACACCGGTGTGGAATTCTCCCCGAGAGGGATTGTCGTTGATGATGGAATGCGTACAAATGTACCCAACATCTATGCCATCGGCGATGTCAATGCACGTATGATGCTTGCCCACGTGGCTTCCTATCAAGGTCTGCGCGCTCTTAATACCATTGAAGGAAAGAAGGATTCCATCCGCTTTGATATCGTGCCCTCCGCCGTATTTGTCGTTCCCGAGTGTGGAATGGTAGGTATGACGGAAGATCAAGCCAAGAATGCCGGTATCGAGATTAAGATTGGACAGAGTTTCTTCCGCGCCAACGGAAAGTCACTTGCCATGGGAGAGCCCGATGGCCTTTGCAAGCTCATCTTCCGCAAGGAAGACGGTATGCTTATCGGTGCCCACATCATGGGAGTCGAGGCTGCCGACCTTGCACAGCAGTGTGCCGACCTCATGAACCGCAATACAACTCTCCATGAGATGGAAGAAATCATTTTCGGTCACCCTACAGTGAGCGAGGTAATCCTCTCCGCCTGCCATGCTGTAAAGTAACGCAACGAATCCTGAATACAGTAAAAGCCCTGACCAAGCGTCAGGGCTTTTACTGTATTCAGGATAGAAAGTCTTTAAACTCAGACTTTTCTGTGTTCAGATGCAGAGTCTATAGAATCAGACTTTTCTGTGTTCAGAAGCAGAGCCAATAGATTCAGACTTTTCTATGTTCAGATGCAGAGGCTATAGATTCAGACTTTTCTGTGTTCAGATGCAGAGTCTATTAAGTCAGACAAGGAAAGGATTATACTTCTTCTCCTCACCTATCGTTGTGGATGGACCATGACCGGGATAAACCACAGTTGCGTCAGGCAGCACAAGCAGCTTGCGTTTGATGCCATTGATTAATTGGTCGTGGCTGCCACCGGGAAGGTCAGTGCGTCCAACACTTCGTTGGAAAAGAATATCGCCTGCAATCAGAAAACCATCTTTCTCATCATAAAGCGCGATGCTCCCCTGACTGTGTCCCGGCACATGAATCACCCTCAGCTCTCCCTCGCCAACCTTGACGATATCCCCCTCCTTTAGATGCTGCGTGACATCTGTAGCATGAAACTTCTCCTTGATGCCGAACATTTCAGCTTGAGACTGCACCATTTTGCCAAGTTGTTCATCGGCCTCATGTGCCTTGACGGGGACATTGAAGTGGGTGCTTGCAAAATGATTGCCCACCACATGGTCAATGTGCATATGCGTGTTGATGACCCCCGTCACCTTAAGATGATTCTTCGTGATGAAACCATCCATTGCATTTTCTTCTTCGCGCCCCATCATGCCGGGATCGACAATGACGCACTCCAATGTGGCCGGGTCATACACCACATAAGTATTGATGCCAAAAAGGCTAAACGTGAAAATAGCTACCTTCATCTCCTTTATCTTAAAATAATATGGTTCTTTAACTTGAATCAATTCGCTCCTTAACCATGAATCCATATGCTTCTAAATCAAGAACCCGCATGATTCTTAATCATGGATAATCATGAATTCATATGGTTCTTAGTCATGAACTTATACGATTCTTAATCAGGAATCTATATGATCCTTAATCTCGGATTCATATAAATCTTAATCATGAATTTATATAGAATATTTATTGATTAAAAATTAATTTATTTAAAATTACAACTTTATTACTCAAATCCTCAGCCTTGGAACTCTATTGATTCTCTTTTACTGGTTCCGGCTTCAGCCGGAGTCCCTAAAGCCCAAGATCCAAAGCTAAAGCCCAAGATCCAAAGCTAAAGCCCAAGATCCAAAGCTAAAGCCCAAATCCCAAGACCCAAATCCTAACTCCTAACTCCTAATTCCTAATTCCTAATTCCTACCCCCTCATCCCTTATTAAAAACCCACATAAACCAATTTCTTACTTTCAAAGAAAGGCTCAGAAAAATATCCGGAGATATCCACAGTCTCCAACGGCATCTTCACTGCCGCCAACTCACAACCAAGTTCTCCACCTTTAAGGGCTAAGACTCCATTGGGGATAGCATTTATATGGTGCTTGCGGTCGATGTTGCGGTTAAGAAGCTTAAGCATCCCTGGAAGTTCCATGACTCCCCTCGTCACGACAAAATCAAACTTCTCGTGGCATTCCCCTATGTCACCCTTCTGAACAGTGACATTCTTAAGTCCGATGGCTTTTGCCACTTCTTCAGCCACATGTGTCTTTTTCCCAATGCGGTCGATCAGATGGAAATGCACGTCAGGAAACAGGATGGCCAGAGGGAGTCCGGGGATACCACCGCCAGTGCCGAAGTCGAGAACACGTGTGCCGGACTTAAAATCAATAAACTTAGCAATAGCGAGAGAATGCAGTATGTGGTTAACCTCCAGATTGTCTATATCCTTGCGGGAGATGACATTGATCTTGGAGTTCCATTCCGTAAGCTCCTTCTTCAGCAGCTCAAACTGCTTCTTCTGGTCCTCCGATAGCGAAGGAAAGTATTTTTCTATGGTCATTTTTTCAATTGAGATTACATGGGTTAATTTCCTTATGGGAAGCGGTATGCATCCATATAGGAAGCGGGATCAAAGGAGAGAGAAAAGCGGGATCAAAGGAGAGAGAAAAGGTGATTATAGGGCAAAATTACTCAAAAATTCGTTTTCTTTTGCGCGTGAGGCTTTTTTTTAGTAATTTCGCAAAATAATCAGCCTGATATTCTTTCGGATTACATGAGGCTAAGCCTTCAGCTTAACGCTACCACTGCCTTCATTAATCTAACGCTTAGGAATTGAGATAGGCCGAACTCTTAAGAATATTTTAATAAGAAAACAAATAAATCAACTGACATATGGAAATCGAAGGAACTATCATCCTTGACCTTGGCATCCAGTCCGGCACAAGCAAAGCCGGCAATCTCTGGATGAAAGGGGAGTGGGTACTCGAAACCGGAGGCACCTATCCCAAGAAAGTGAAATTTCATATTTTCGGGGAAGAGCGCCTCAGAAATCTTTTGCCCCAGATGAAACCGGGACTGACATTCGAGGCCGTTAAAGATCAGCAGGCTTCTCTTGTCGGTACCCCTGTGGCTCTTTCCTTCGATCTTGAAAGCCGTGAATTCAATGGTCGGTGGTATACGGACGTCGCGGTATATGCAGTCCGTACTCCCGGAGCTGTTAATACCCAAGGTCCTGCTGGACCCCAGACTTTCGGAAATCCCACTCCCTATCCTCCCCAGCAGCCTTACGGTGGTGCTCCCGTAGGTTATCCGCCTGCACCCGAGGCCAATACTGGTTTCGCACCGCAGCCCGCAGCCCCAGCTCCCGATCAGGGATTTGGCGATGGCGGTTCTTCGGATGATCTTCCCTTCTGATTGAATTAGCCGAAACTTCATCCTGAATTAATATATGGGTGTCTCCCTATATTGATTATGCAGGGGACTTTCTATTATATTGGGGGTTCCCTATATAGATTATACAGGTGACTTTCTATTATGTAGGGGTCTCCCACGCCTAAGAGGAATGAGGTTGGTTCACCCTCTAAACCTATACATAGTTTACCTCTCTCTTCAATGTTGGGAAGCTTCATCTCTTCAATGTTGGGATGCTTCACACACAATGGTAGGGAAGCTTCACCAACAATAGAAGATTCGCTTTCTCAAGGAGAGTGGAATCATAAAAGAAATCGCTCCGGCAGACAAGGTCCTTATCTTTGTCTGCCGGCTTTTTTATAGCTAATATCTTTTTTTAACTGTTTTTTACACTGACCACTCCCGTAAACAAGGGAAAGAGGATGGAATAACGGGTAGGATGGCTCTAATCCACTGTTGTTGCGATGTTTGAAAAAACCAAAAACGGCGATATTTTCCCAATTTGTTAGGTCATGAAGCAAATAATTCGTAACTTTGCAGCTCAATAACAGGTAAAAAAGATATTAATTGCTAAACACACGCGTTATATAAAGGTAATTATGTAGCGGTCTGCCTAAGGCCTCACGACCAAATTTTTGGTCGATTCCCTAAAGGTCAGGCCGCGCCCGACGTTTTCTTTTTTCCGGAGAAATTAGTTGGGAAAATTCAGGCGTGTGTCCTTATAATCAGAAATGACTATGCAAGATCAATTGCAAACAAATGCAGCCAAAATCTCACTGCTTTTTGAAAACAGCTGGGAAGTCTGCAATAAAGTAGGAGGTATCTACACTGTTCTCTCTACAAAAGCCCGCGTGCTTGGCGACGTCCTTTCCGACCGCCTCATATTCATCGGTCCGGATGTATGGACGGCCGAGAATCCCTCTCCCTCCTTCATAGAGCGTAAGACCCTTCTCAAAAGTGCCTCATCAAAGCTGAAGCTTCCTTACGGCCTCACAATCCGTGTAGGCCGATGGAATATTCCCGGCAATCCAATCGCAGTGCTGGTGAAATATGATGGCATCTATCCCTCCCTCAATGAAATTTTCGGCTCAATGTGGGAGCACTTCGGTGTCGACTCCCTCCATGCCAATGGTGATTATGAAGAGTCTTGTGCCTTTGCAGTGGCTTCTGCCGTCGTGATGAAAGCCCTCACTGAACATCTTAAAGCTGACGAAGAGGGTGTCATTGCACATTTCGATGAGTGGACCACAGGAATGGGTCTTCTCTGGACAAAGCTCCATATGCCTGCCGCCGCCACAGTCTTCACTGCACACGCCACATGCATTGGTCGCTCCATCTGTGGCAATGGCAAGGATCTCTACAGATATTTCAATGGATATAATGGAGATCAGATGGCTGGCGAACTCAATATGGAGAGTAAGCATTCCCTCGAGAAGGCAGCCGCTCATCAGGCCGACTGCTTCACGGCGGTAAGCGAACTTACTGCCGACGAATGCGGACAGTTGCTTGAAATTCGTCCGAAGGTCGTCACTCCCAATGGCTTTGAACCGGGTTTTGTGCCTGGAGGAAAGAAATTCAATGACTTGCGTGAGGCTGGTCGAAAAAAAATATTTGATATAGCCTCCAAGCTCAAGGGCAAGGAATTTGGCGACGATGTCACGATTGTAGCAACCTCCGGAAGAAACGAATACCGCAATAAGGGAATCGATCTTTACCTTGATTCCCTTGCACTGGCCGACGGCGGCGAACGCAGGATTCTCGCTCTGGTGCTTGTTCCCGCCTGGGCTTCTGTTCCATCTGAAGCATTCTCCGGAGCTTCCGGCGCCCCCGATTTCCTTACCCACAGACTCAACAATGAGTTCTCCGACGCCACTGCATGCCGTATAAGGCAGCTTGAGGCTGAAGGGCGACTCGGACACTCGGTGGATGTGCTTTTCGTGCCCGTTTATCTTGATGGTCGCGATGGAGTGCTTGGGATTTCATATTATGATTTCCTTCCCGCTGTCGACATGACCGTCTTCCCTTCCTACTACGAACCCTGGGGATACACTCCCCTCGAAAGCGTGGCTTTCGGGGTGCCCACTGTCACTACCGACAAGTCAGGATTCGGACGGTGGATCCTTTCAGATTTGCAAAGCGGACTCGCACTGAGCGGAGTTGAGGTTGTGGCCCGCGATGATTCAAGCTATAAGGATTCTTCAGAAGCTATATCGGCTGCCATTCAGAGCGTGGCATCTGCTTCCGGAACCCTTCGCGAAGAAATCAGCAAGGCTGCCCTCTCCACTGCCGCAAAAGCCGACTGGACATTCTTTATTCCTCACTATTATAAAGCTTTCCGCGAGGCTATGCTCTCGCGCGATGAGAGACTCGGGATCTCCAGAAGTGAGGCCAAGAAAGCTCCTGAAAAGAAAAAGCGTACGTCAACACGCAAGAAATAAAACAACGTTCACAGACAAAAGAGAAAAAGTAAATATAATCAAATAATTTATGAAACTTCAAGTCAGCAACACCAATAGTCCGAGCTGGAGAAACGTAACGGTCAGCTCGACGCTGCCTGAAAAATTGAAACCGCTCGAGGAGATTTCCAAGAATCTCTGGTGGGTATGGAATAGTGAGGCTACCCAGCTTTTCAAAGACCTCGACCTTGATCTCTGGCATAAGACGGGTTCAAACCCTGTGCTCCTGCTCCAGCGTCTTTCTTCCGAGAGATGCCAGGAGGTGATCAAGGATGAGATTTTCATGGGAAGAGTCAATGGCGTTTACGCCGCCTTCAAGGATTATATGAGCGTGCCCATGCGCGATGATATCCCTTCCGTGGCTTATTTCTGTATGGAATATGGCCTTGCAAGCTGTCTTAAGATCTACTCCGGTGGCCTCGGTGTGCTTGCCGGCGACTATATCAAGCAGGCAAGTGACTCGCGCGTCAATATGACAGCGGTCGGGTTCCTCTATCGTTATGGCTATTTCCAGCAGACTCTCTCTATGGATGGTCAGCAGGTGGCCAACTATGAACCCCAGAATTTCGAGCAGCTCCCCATCGAGCCTGTGCTCGGAGAAGATGGCCAGCCCATGATTCTTGAGGTGCCTTTCCCTGGCCGTATCATCTATTCGCATGTCTGGCGTGTGAATGTAGGTCGTATGCACCTCTATCTGCTCGACACTGACTTCGACATGAATTCAGAATTCGACCGTGTGATCACCCAGAGCCTCTACGGTGGCGATTGGGAGAACCGTCTCAAGCAGGAGTATCTTCTCGGCATCGGCGGCATCTATCTTCTCAACCGCCTCGGCATCAAGACTGATATCTATCACGCAAATGAGGGTCACGCCGCGCTTATGAATCTGCAGCGCCTTGTTGACTATGTGCAGAAGGATCATCTTCCTTTCAATGTGGCTCTTGAGGTTGTGCGCGCTTCCTCTCTCTATACAGTTCACACTCCGGTGCCTGCCGGACACGACTATTTCGAGGAGTCTCTCTTTGGAAAATATCTTGGAGAGTATCCCGCGAAACTCGGTATCTCCTGGAACGACCTCATGAACATGGGTCGCGAGAATCCCGACACCAACGAGCGCTTC
>CAZPQD010000109.1:0-8365 GCA_964588625.1 uncultured Sangeribacter sp.
TCTTCTTCGGCAAGCAGCTGCGTGAGAGGGGTGTGACAACTCGTCTCGCCAAGACCGCCAGCAACGAGATGACCGATATCGTCACCATCCTCCTTGGTCTGACAGTAGGCGTGTCAACACAGGCTGACAAATTCCTGACCACCTCCACACTCCTCATCTTCGGTCTCGGTTTTGTAGCCTTCATCATCGCCTCTTCAGCCGGTGTGCTTTCCGTAAAGCTCTTCAACATCTTCCTGAAGAAAGACCGCAAGATCAACCCGCTCATCGGTAACGCCGGTGTGTCGGCAGTGCCTATGGCAGCCCGTATCTCCAATAACCTCGGTCTTGAGTATGATCCCACCAACTATCTGCTCATGCACGCCATGGGCCCGAACGTCGCTGGTGTGATTGGCTCAGCCGTGGCCGCCGGTGTCCTCCTGAGCTTCCTCGGCTAATCCCGGCAGCCCCCCCCACTGGGAGGAGCGCTCTCCCGAGCGCTTCAGCTACAGTGAGATGCATCCCATATAGGATACTTCAGATTGGGCAGCAGCACCGGCGGGGCTGGACTTCGGTTAACCGAGGGTGAAACCCCCGGCCTCAACCAAACATA
Source organism: uncultured Sangeribacter sp. (assembly GCA_964588625.1). Classification (GTDB taxonomy): domain Bacteria; phylum Bacteroidota; class Bacteroidia; order Bacteroidales; family Muribaculaceae; genus Lepagella. The sequence goes on from CAZPQD010000109.1 coordinate 590, forward strand.
AACAACGAAAAAAAGCAGCCGAGACCCACTCGGCTGCTTTTTTCATTCCAAATTTTATCTTATTTAGATTAAATCTAAATAATGAAAAAGCGTCAAAACAATGTAACACAAAGATTTAGCTTGTTTCTTCCTTTCTTAATAAATACGTTTACAGATTAGTTAATCCTTTGTCTCTCAACCAATAAGAATTAAACTCGCAAACGCATCTTCATATTATAAATCCCCTATTTAATCTAACCCACTGAAAATCAGATTCTTTATTTCTCTTTCCATATTTCCAAATATATAGCCACTTTTTTTTTCGCTAATTTTGTAGTTATTTTGTACTCCGTTTTCCACACCCCCTCCCCATTCGGAAGCACGCAGAAAGCAACATTCCGTGACCCGATTCGATCATCTCCTCGATGTCTCTCCTCGGGTTGCCTGTCAGGGATTTCATGTCCCTCTAAAAGAAAGAATCGTTATGGAAGATTACAAGAAGAAATGGAACAAATGTCTCGAGATAATTCGGGATAATGTTGGTGAAACAGCCTATGCGGCCTGGTTTTCCAACACTGAGGCTATAGGTTATTCTGAAGAGGGTAATCAGCTCAGGCTGTCTCTTCCTTCCGATGCTTTCTTCGATCAGTACGAGGGGCCATATTATGATTTAATATCGGGCACGCTGCGTCGTGTCTATGGCGCTGGTGTTAGGGTGGCCTATGAGATTCCCATCATCAAGGATGATGACAAAGCTAAGGTCTCAAAACCAAGCCAGCACCAGAGTCCTGTTATTAAGAACCGCTTCATACAGTCGCTTATCGGTGCGCGTCCTTCATCCGGCGGACGTGCCGAGGAGATTGACTCCCAACTCAACGCATCTCTCAATTTTGAGAACTATTGTGTCGGCGACAGCAACCGTCTTCCCTTCACCATTGCGGAGTATATTGCCAATAACCCTCATAAAACAGAATTCAACCCTTTCTTCCTTTATGGAGAAGTTGGGGTTGGCAAGACTCATCTTATCCAGGCGATAGGTCTGCGTATCAAGGAGAGAAATCCTTCGGCGCGCGTGCTTTTCACTACACTCAAGGAGTTTCAGAACCTCTATGCCAACGCGGCCATCAACAGGAAGATCCCTGGATTCATCAACTGGTTTCAACAGATTGACGTCCTCCTGATCGACGACCTTCAGGAACTTGCCTCGAAGATCAAAACCGCCGACGACGCACTCTTCCCGATATTCAATTATCTGCACCAGAATGGAAAGCAACTCGTTTTCACATGCGACCGTCCTCCTGTCGAACTCGACGGCATAGCCGACCGCCTCATCGACCGCTTCAAATGGGGTATAACCGAGAAGCTTCCAAAACCTGACCTTGCCCTGCGCAAGCGCATTCTGCATTTCAAAGCCTCTAAGAATGGTCTCTCAATTCCTGACGATGTGATTGATTATGTGGCTGAATGTGCTACAGGCTCAGTGCGCGAGCTGGAAGGCATAGTGATGGGTATTCTTACCCGCTCCATCACCCTCAATGCTCCCATCTCTCTCGAGCTGGCGCGCGATGTGATGTCCCATCATCTCAAAAAGGTGGAACGTCGCTCTGTGAATTTCGACATGATTCTTGAGGCAACTGCCGAATACTACCGTCTTTCGCCCGACGTAATCTTCTCCAAGAGCCGCGTACGCGACATTTCAGATGCCCGTCAGGTTGTCATGTATCTCTGTCATAAACTTACCTCACTCTCTGCAGGTGCTATCGGCCAGAAGCTCAACCGTAGCCATGCCACCGTGCTGCACGGTATCACGGCAGTCAAAGACCGCATGGAACTCGCAAAGAACTTCTCCGACGCTGTCGGCCTAATCGAAGAGGAACTCCTCCGCTGATACTAATTCCCAAGGAAAATAGAAAAAGCTCTATCCGGATCTCCCGGGATAGAGCTTTTTCTCAATATTTTCATCTCATTTCACTCTACTGTCTTGCATTTTAATAACTGATGGCGTTGAGCAGTAGCTGAAAGTCTGTGGAATCGGCGCCGTGTTCAATGAGTGTTTCGATATCGGCTGCTATGGCCGTATCAAAAACCTCACGACTCCCGAATGCCTTGATGGCTTCCTTGTAGTTTCTGGCGGCATCGCCGGGCTTCCCTTCCAAAAAATCAAGGTGACCTGCGTTTATGAAATCTCGAGCAGTAGGAGTTCCTGCGAGAACACGAACGCTATATCGGCGGCTCTTGTCATAGTGTCCGCTCCGAAGTTCGTTCCAGACTATGGCACGTTCCACTTTCTGATTGCCTGATTGCAGATAGTCGGCCTTATAGTATTCCTTCAAGGCTTCCTCCGGCTTCCCTTCAGCAGCCAGACAGTCGGCAAGCATGCAGATCATGTTAAGGTTCTCAGGGTCATTCTGGAGAATCTGTCGGTAAAGTTCAGCAGCCTGCTTGAAATGTCCTGCATGACGGCTGCAGAAAGCCCTTTTCTTAAGAAGCCATTTGCTCTCGGGGGCGATCAAGGCTGCCTTGTCGTAGTAGGATAGGGCAGTGGTGTGGTCGCCAAGCTTCTGGTAGCAGAATCCCATCTTCTCATATCGGCTTCCCTCGGCTTCTCCCTCATGATGACGGTCAATGGCCTGGAAAACCTCGAGAGCCTCGCGGTAATAACGGTGCCGGAAGAAGAACTCAGCGGCTATGTCAATGATATCGCTGTCCATAAGTATGTCGCCAATAACAGGAAGGCGTGTAAATTCACTCACCTTCTCAAAGGGATCTGCAAACTCCTTGCGGCGCGGATTCAGTTTGTAGAACCGGTAAAGGTCGCGTACATACATGTTTGTCTCACGGTCGAATTCGGGAGTTGATGTCTTAAGAAGGCGCTCATCCTGTTCGGTTGCCAATTGTTCAAGCTGAGCCTCAAACTGCCCGAACATCGCATCTCTCTGGGCAGAGGGCATGGCCGTCATGGAGAAGGCGAGTGAATACTTGTCGGAATCACACATCACCATCACCGGCGACACCAACAGATTCTCAATCCCCTGATGGTTGAGACTGCGGAGTGCTCCCAGATCAGAGTGATTGATATCAAACGGCAGCAACCAGTTGCCAAGGTCATTGAAGAAGGGAAAACTCTTCAGATTAGAGAAGGCCACCATCAGCACATCGGCTCCTTCGCTCTGAAGCTCAGAAAGCTCTCGCAACTTATCGCTCAATCCCGACCGCTTCATCATCTCCTCCCATTCTGGATTCTCCTCCAGCATCGACGGGTCTGTGTCTGGAGTGATGTCGCGCATCTTCTTCATTATCTCCGGACGCATCTTCATCAGTTCGGGAATCACCTCACTCTTCATCGTGTCGGATATCCTATCCGTATCGCGCGTGCGGATAAGGGCAAGGATCACTTCGCGCAGACGAACATAAATGAGAAGGTTTTCTTCCCAAAGTTCAAAACGCATGCGGATCATATCATTGTTCTCGAGTTTCTTCCGGTGGCGTGTCATCAGAAGAATTAGAGCCACAAGCGAACGGGCAACGATCTTATCCGAGGCACTTCCTTCAGCCACATCGGCAAGCAGAAGCACTACATTATGGTCAAAATAATCCATACATCGGAGCAGCAGGGCATTGATGATCTGGGCCTGCAGTAGGAAATCCTCATCCTTGGCCATAAGTATTCGTCTGAGTTCAGCCTCATCTTGCTCACTTAGAGTGCGCAGCGTCCAAAGCTTATAAAAGAACAATGACAGACGCGTGTCGCGCTCCTTTCTGAGCGCATCAGCATCTGCACCCTCTTCAGCAAGTGCCTGATCGAGCAGGAGAGAAGCCTCCCTGACGCCTGCAAGTCGCTGTGTCAGGGAATGGTTCTGGAGATTCTCAAATCGGGCCTTGGTGGCAAACAGATCTGACGATTCTCTTATCCTTATGTCGCGGCGGCAATCGGAAGCGGCAGAAAGCAGGCTTACCGCCGTCTTCGAGTGCATCGGATGGCGGTAGGGGTCCGGATTTCCCGTCAGGTAATAATCAAGCATACGGCGGTAGTCTGATTCTGTAGTCTCAAGCCAACGGAGCCTTTCGTTATCCTTGATTTCCTGAAGATAAGCACGAAGTGAGGATATAGCTTCGGGCACTCGTCCCTCAGCTGCCAACTCCTCTATTTTATTGAGTTCTTTAATCTGTTGGTCGGTAGTCATATGTAAACGCAAAATTACACATTATATAACAAATACCTTGCCAGAATAGAAAGTAAATTGATTTCTAACCGGATTTTAAGTATCTCTTGCCAGTTATCCCCGGTTATTTATGGTGTTTTCCTCCTGTTTTTTGTTCCTTTCCTTACGACAGGGTGTCATATAAGAAAAATAGGAGTGGTGGTGAGCAAAAAAAGTGAGGGGAGGGGTGGCAATGTCACGAAAAATTTGTAAGTTTGCACAAAATAACCACTCTAACTTATCTGACAGACTATGGTAATTCAACGTTGGCAGTCAGTATTGCTGCTCGCAGCCGTCGTCCTGATGGCTTGCTTCTCATTTGCATCGCTCGGACAGGTGCAGACCCCCGATGCCACACTCAACTTTACAGCCTTCGGATTCTCCATAGAAGGAGAAGCCACCAATGGAGGAGTATCCGGCAACTATCTATCCACATGGTATTTCTTTGTCGTATCAATCACTACCGCCATCATCACCCTCATCGACATCTTCCTCTTCAAGAATCTTCGGGTGCAGATGAACGTGTGTCTCGTGGCAATCCTCTTTATTGTAGCCTCCGGAGTCATAGCAGCCGGTCTGGGCTACTCAGCCATCGAGGGATACTCCGTAAGCTGGTCGTCGATTGCACTTGCCCCCTTCCTTGCCCTTCTTGCCTGCGTTATGGCCTACCAGCGCATGAGTGCCGACCAGCGTCGTCTCCGCTCCATCGACCGCATCCGCTAATCCATCACATTTTTGTGAACGAATTCTAAATACAGAAGTGTCAGGCAGCTCTTGCTCGCCTGACACTTCTGTATTTATCCCTCTCATTTACCTTCCCCAACTTTGAGGTATTATCAAACATAAAAACCTCAAAACTATGAAGAAAAAATACAAATGGCTAATCGCCATCGCTGCCATCATCCTGTTAGGGTTTGCAGTCCCCACTTCCTTCCGCAATCCTGTGGAGGGAGCCACAACGAGCGACTATCATCCCGAGTCCTTCTGGTATTACCCCTGGGGTACTTCCGTGACGCATAAAGGTGTGGATATCTTCATGAAGAAAGGCACTCCCATCCATCCGGCTGCCGGAGTGGAATGGGTGCTCTATGCCGGCAAGATGCCTGGTAAAGGAGGCAATGTAGTGATCACGCTTGCGCCCAAATGGCGCCTTCACTACTATGCCCATATGGACGAGGTCACAACTTCACCCCTGGCAGTAGTCACCCACAGCTCCAACCTTGGAACCGTAGGCAACTCCGGGAACGCCGCCAACACCCCATCCCACCTCCACTTCGGAATGGGCACCCTCTTCTTCCGTCCCTGGGCCATCGACAGCTCTCCCCACGGCCTCCAAAAAGCCTTCTACCTCAACCCCATCCCCCTCCTCAACGGCGCCCCCGCCTCGTAAGTTCTTTTATTCGATCAATGCTCTTATTTCGTATTAGCCTCTTTTTATCTCTTGGCAGCCTTATGAGATCTAATAATTTTATGTAACTTTGCATTCTATAGACTTTGAGCTATGGATTTCAACTGAAGGGCCCATTTCTCAAGTGTCGAGTCTTGGTTAGGCAGATCCTTCATTGCTCTGACGGATATGACAAAAAACTAAACTTATAAGTATCCTAAGAAAGAATTGCTATTATGCCAGACTCAATATAAATTAACAGACCCCATATAAGTCTCATATGAAAAGAGTTTTTAGTTTTCTATACTTTGCCATTTTTGTATCTCAGGTATTTGCTTCTCCTGGTACCATATTCTCTCTAAACTATGAATCTGAGGAGTTGGTAAATGAGTATAATCATAATTTCTTTAGTCCTATAGAAGTTATTTCAGACGATGTGTCAACAGAAGAGATTTTACTTAATATTGAAATCCCAGGAGCTTTACTGCATGTCTATGAAGGAATGTTCTTTGGTTATATGTGGGTCTGTTACACTGATTTTATGTTTGATTGGTGGGGTAAGATGAATCCTGATCTATATATGAAGATTGGAGGTATCCCTTTTTTCATGAAGTCTTATGAGATTCCGCCTGAATACGATGATGCTTTTTTAGAAGATGTCGAACTTTTGACAAAAGAATTCAGAATAAATATGTTTGTTGGTCCGGATCCTCAATTTGATGGAATGCCAAGGAAGACTATAAAAAAACTTATGAAAATTTCCCTCAATTTGGGGAATACTATGAGGGATTCCTACCAGAGGAATTTTGTTCTCTGACAATTGAAGTAGATAAATCAACGGGTAGGAAGCTCTGTACTATAAGGGTGTTTGCTGGCCAGTACAGCTATGACGTTATGACCTTACGTGCACTCATTAACTTTAGTTGTCGCATTAAATTTCGCAAGGGGGTAAAAATAGAACCCCTGAAGAGCGATACTGAAGATCCAGAATATTATTCGCTGCAAGGGTTCCATGTTTCAAGCCCAGTCTCGGGACAAGTCTATATAGAGCGCAGAGGGTCTCATTCCCGCAAAGTTTTGTTTTAGTTCATTATTCCGTGCAACCATCCGAGGATAATGGATTATTTGGCACTGAAGGTGTGATCGACATTTTTTATTCTTCAGCTTGAGGTCGTTCCTGCCCATTCATTGACGTCACTTTTGTTTTCTTTCCTCCTCGTAGCCCTAAATACCTCCTACAAATTTTTTCCTTGTAAGAAAATTTTTGAATAGGTTGAGGCTGTCTCAGTTTTTATTGCTAACTTTGCAACGTGGAATGTCTCCGCCGTTCGGTGGGGAGGTTTCGCTATCTCGTTTCCTCTCGGCGCAAATCACTGACATGAAACGGGTTATCACCATTTATTACCACTAAGTGACTGACTAAGACTGATCATGGCAAAAGAACTAAAGAACTTCACGAAACGCTCTGACAACTATTCCCAATGGTATAACGAACTCGTCATCAAGGCCGACCTTGCTGAGCAGAGTGCTGTAAGAGGTTGTATGGTAATCAAACCATACGGCTATGCCATATGGGAGAAGATGCAGCGCCAACTCGATGATATGTTCAAGGCCACAGGCCATCAGAATGCATACTTCCCTCTCCTTATCCCCAAATCGTTCCTCAGCCGCGAAGCCGATCATGTGGAGGGTTTCGCTAAGGAATGCGCCGTCGTCACACATTATCGCCTGAAAGCTGATCATGAGACTGGCGGCGTCGTGGTCGACCCGGAAGCAAAGCTCGAGGAGGAACTCATCATCCGTCCTACCTCCGAGACCATCATCTGGAACACTTATAAGAACTGGATCCATTCCTACCGTGATCTGCCGCTGCTCCTCAATCAGTGGGCCAACGTGATGCGCTGGGAGATGCGCACTCGCATGTTTCTCCGCACTGCCGAGTTCCTCTGGCAGGAAGGCCACACAGCCCACGCCACTGAGCAGGAGGCTGTGGAGGAAGCCCGCCGCATGCTCGACGTCTATGCTGAGTTTGCTGAGAAATATATGGCAGTGCCTGTGGTGAGGGGTGTAAAGTCGGCCAACGAGAGATTTGCCGGCGCCATCGACACCTACACAATCGAAGCCATGATGCAGGATGGGAAGGCCCTCCAGAGCGGCACATCCCACTTCCTCGGTCAGAATTTCGCCAAGGCTTTCGACGTCAAGTTC
>CAZPQD010000110.1:0-8340 GCA_964588625.1 uncultured Sangeribacter sp.
CTTTTCCGGGTTTTACGTGGAGGAACTCCACTACGAAGTAGAGACGGCCATCCATGCGGATGCAGGTGCCGTTCTTGATGTCCTGAGCGTTAATCATATGATTTTGTAGGTTTGTTTGTGCGGATTTACGGAAAGTTTGGGGCTGGAAGCGTGGCGTTCCGACACTCCGGCAGCCCGCTTTCCGCTGCAAAGTTAGTAAACTTTGACGAATCCGCAAAGCCGACAGGTTGAAACACGCTTTAAAGCGTCTAATTTTGGGAGGTTTTGACGCGATCTTGGACTGTGATGAGGGATTTTGACTTCATTTTATGCCTATTTTGGACTCTGAAAGGTCATTAATTAAAAAATATTTTTGCGGAATAAAAAAGATTTTCTAATTTTGCAGTCCGAATTGCGACTAAGAAACAAATAAAAATTCCTACATAAGATGAAAAGAACATTTCAGCCCTCCAACCGCAGAAGAGTGAACAAGCACGGCTTCCGCGAGAGAATGGCCACAAAAGACGGACGCAAGGTTCTTGCCCGCCGTCGTGCCAAAGGCCGCAAGTCGCTTACTGTCTCCGATCATATCGCCGGCAAGTAATCGAGAAAGCTAAAGCGGTGATAATCCCGCTCTCCAACAGGGCCGACACTTCTTCCCGAAGTGCCGGCCCTGTTGTTTTTGCAAGGGGAAGACTTGCAAAAAAGGGTAGGACGCGGAAGATATGGGCAGAAAAAAATCCGGACGGAGTTTGCACTCTGTCCGGATTGTTCCCGGTCTTCAATAATTATGAAACGAAATGACCCTTTATAAGGACCTTGAATGGCCGGGTGATGTCTTGTGGGATGTGTTCGCGGCAATCAACCGTTGAAGGCTGCTGTCATGTCGCCGAGAAGGCCGATGCTGAAAATCCAGTAGAGGAGTATGGCAACCAGTACCAGAACACCGAACCACAGCCACATATTGTTGATCTTGCGGGAGTTCTCGCGTTTTCTTTCTTTTCCTTCAGCAGGGAGAGACTCGGAAATAAGATCGGCGTTCTCAAGACGCTCTTCTCTTTTCTCACGGCTCTCGTTCTCTCTGATATGTCTTTCCTTTGTATCCATAACCATTGATATTTTTTTGTTCGTTTGATATTCAAACAAACCGGAAGCGCGAGTGGTTCACCCGTGCTTCCGCTTTTTGTTTTTCATTCCTGATGATTCCCGCTTCCCGGGAGCCTGTTTTTCAGAATGGCACCGGAGTCTCCCCGGGACGCGGAGAAAGATCGGGCCCATCCTGCGGCATATCGCCTGCATTGGCGAAATGGAAGTCGGATTCTCCGGGCGCTTCATTCTCACGGTTCATGCGAGATTCGCGTTTCACGGTGGTTGTGGCCAGAGTGTCGCGCACCATGTCGAATCCTTCATCCCAGTTTTCAAAGCGGGCATATTTGGAGACAAAACGCAGCTTCACGTCGCCCACGGCACCACTACGGTGCTTGGCGATGATGAGTTCGGCGAGTCCGCGTATATCGTTGCCGCTTGCATCCTCCGAGCTTTTGGTATAGTACTCCGGACGATGTATGAAGCATACTATGTCGGCATCCTGCTCGATAGCTCCTGATTCGCGGAGGTCGGAGAGCACCGGACGTTTGTCCTCACGGGTCTCGGTGCTTCGGTTGAGCTGTGAGAGGGCTATCACAGGGATGTTCAGTTCCTTTGCCAGGGCCTTCAGCGAACGAGAGATGGTGCTGACCTCCTGCTCTCGGCTTCCGAGTTTCATCCCGGTGGCATTCATGAGCTGAAGATAGTCGATCATTATCATCTTGACATCGCGTTCGCGCACAAGTCGGCGCGCCTTGGTTCGCAATTCAGTGATGGAGAGTCCAGGTGTCTCGTCAAGGTAGAGGGGGGCATTGTAGACGTTGCGCAGGCGGTTGTTGAGGCGGTCCCACTCTTCGTTGCTGAGTTCGCCGCTCTTTATCTTCTCACCTTCAAGGTCGGCAACATTGCTTATAAGACGCTTCACGAGCTGCACGTTTGCCATCTCGAGGGTGAATATTGCAATGGGAATCTTATAGTCAATGGCCATATTCTTCGCCATTGAGAGCACGAATGCCGTCTTACCCATGGCCGGACGCGCAGCAATGATGATTAGGTCGGAGTTCTGCCATCCGGAAGTCATCTTGTCAAGTCCGTCATAACCCGTCTTGAGGCCTGACAGACCTGTCTGTGTGTTGGCTGCCGTCTGAATCTGCTCAAGGGCAAGGTTGAGCACAGGGTCGATTTGTGTGACGTCACGCTTCAGCTGTGTCTGCGAGATATTGAAAAGCTGTCCCTCGGCTTCCTGAAGGAGATCGTCGATATCGTTGGCCTCATCAAAAGCCTTGCTCTCGATGTTGCTCGAGAATTCTATGAGGCGGCGCGCAAGGAATTTCTGGGCAACGATCTTGGCGTGAAACTCCACATGGGCGGCAGAATATACCTTAGCAGTCAGCGTGGAGATGGCTACTGCCCCGCCTACTTCCTTGAGTGTGCCGTTCATACGGAGCTGCTCCGTGACGGTGATCATGTCGATGGGCCGCTGGTTGAGGCCGAGTGTGCTTATGGCCTCATAGATTTTCTGATGCTTTGGGTCGTAGAAACTCTCCGGAGTGAGCAGGTCGCATACGTTCATGTAGGCGTCCTTCTCGAGCATGAGTGCTCCGAGCACAGCCTCCTCCAGATCTTTATCGTTTGGGGGAAGCTTGCCATTGACTTCATGCACTACAGGCGCTTTGGAGTGACGTTGCTGTCGGTTGTTGTCGGCCATATCGGGGTGTGTAAACTTGAATTGGGATAAATGAAGGAAAGATTAAGACACAATGGGTGCGCAAGCGAGCATCACAGCTGTCAGCACCGTATAGATGAGCATTAGCAGGGCCGTATGTCGCAACACATTATTGAGTGCGGCTCCCCGGGCATTGGCCATGGTTTTCCCGAGAAGGATATAGCCAATCGAGGCCCAGAGCGGGAGGAGCAGACAGAACCAGCTGAGTGTGCCTCCGGCCATGAGCACCGGGTAGGGGAGGAATGAACCCACCACCCCCATAGTCATATACACGCTAAGCATGGCCGGACGTCCGAAAATCACAACAGTGGTGCGCTTGCCAACCTGGGCATCGGCTTCCATATCGCGGTAATTGTTGACTATCAGCACCTCGGCTGCCAGCATACCGGTGCCGACAGAAAGGGGAAGGGCCAAGGGGATGATGTCCCAGCTTCCCGTCTGGAGCCACGCGGTGAGTATGACAGGTACGATTCCGAAGAAGATCACCACCGTCACGTCGCCCCAGCCGTGGTGTGACAGCGGATAAGGCCCTGTGCTGTAAGCGAGCGCGAAAATCATGATCAGTACTCCCACTGCGATAAGCCACCATCCGCCCCAATATATGAGCGAGCACCCCAGGAGCGCATCAAGACCCAGGAGCGCAAATGTGGCCTTCTTCATTGATGCAGGAGAGATGTCACCCTCCGTCACTCCACGACGGAAGCCCTCGCGTCCTTTCTTATCCAGACCGTTGGCATAGTCATAATACTCGTTGGCGAAGTTGGAGGCCACCTGCGCGGTGATGGCGAAAAAAAGGCATATCAAGGCCGGGAGGATGCGGAAGCTTCCATAATAGGCGGCGCATCCGCAGCCGGCAATCACTCCGGCCACACTTACGGGAAGTGTGCGCAGGCGCATGGCCTCTACCCATGCCCGGAATTTAGAAGGGTGAGTTTCTGTCATTTCAATTGTCAGTGATTCAAGGAAGCCTTATCTTGCTCTTTCTGCCGCTTCAACAGCCTGGGTGAGACGCCCGGCGCATTCAAAGAGGCGTTCTTTCTTTAATAGACCGTCGATCAGATTGGAGGGGAGGGCGTCGAGTCCATGACGAATCCCGGAGAGCGCCAGCCCGAGGGATGCATTGGTGTCGGCGTCTCCGCCGGCATCGACGAGAATATGCAGCACTTCTTCAGGACTCTCAATATGCCAGAGTGTCCAGAGGGCAGCAGCCATGGCTTTACGGGTATACCAGTAAGTGTCCTCGTCATCGAGGCGGATGTCTTCAAGATCTCCCTCCCATGCTGTACGCAGATATGGGATTATTTCAGGGTTGTAACGCATTCCGATCTCCTTGAGCTCCTCAAAAGTTGGAAGACGCTCCTCCCATATCAGAATATGTGCGGCAGCGGCGATTATGGCACACGTGCCCCAGCACCGGTCGTCGTAATGGGTGAGTTTGCAATTGTCGATGGCATTCTCCACGATCTCATCCCTTGTGCCGGGCCAGAAGGCAAGTAGGGCTGCGCGCCCCAGGGCTTCATTGCTCGCCTCAAAATGCCCGATCTTTTCCCATGTGCGCTGACTGACGGCCGTAGGATTTTCGAGATAGTCGGGCTGTGTGAGCACCCAGCGGATGTTGGAGCCGAGATCGGCAGGCAGTTCCTTCTGCCATTCCTGAAGGCGTCGGGCATAGTCGGCGGAATCATATCCATTTGAGGCAATGAGTGATTCAGCCAGAAGAAGCACCACATCGGTGTCGTTTGTCCAATCGCCACGTTTCCACTGCCGGCGATGAGAATCGCGCACAATGTCGGCATAGTCACGTAGACCATCCCCATAGTGGCGAATCACTTCCGAACGTGTCATAAACTCTGTGCCTAACCCGAGGGCGTCGCCCACTGCGGTGCCGGCCAGGAAGGCGTGAATTTTTTCTTTCAGACTTTTGTTCATGCGGAGTTGAGAGTTAGGAGTTGAGAGTTAATGGTTTATTAGGGCGTCGCGGGTTGCCACGACTGGGTTGGGGAGAGTGGGTGAGAGATGTTTTGAAGGAAAGATCATCACAAAATTAAGCAAAATTTTGATTCCTGCCAATTTTTCGTTAAGTTTGCATCATGATCACACTCTCACTGCCCCCTCGTGTTGGGGCCGACATGCCCCCGAGGCTTCCGGATTCACGACGGCTGACGCTCGTAGGAGCACCTGGCGCGGGCAAATCGCGCTTCATGAATGCCATGGTGGCTGAATGCGGTGCTCGCGCCTGCAGTCTCTCAGCTGTCGGCGCCCGCTATCCTGAGTCAGCTGACGCAGCCTCACGCCCGGGCTCAATTGATTCACTCTACCGCGAGGCGGCCCTTTCCCGGCCTTATATGCGGATGGATGCCGTCTCCCCGCTCGATAAACTTGCATTCATGCTGATGGCCGACGAGTTCGATGCCCTCCTTTCCCTCAAGGAGCAGTCGCGTCGCGAGTCGAATCGTGGAAAATTCCTGCATCCGCCGCTTACTCCGCTCGACCGCATAGCCGGAATCTGGGAAAAGATTTTTCCAGGCAACAGAATCGTACCCTACGAAGGGCATCTCATGTTCGCCACTTCGGCAGGTGATGACCTCATCTCCGTAGCTCAGCTTTCCGAGGGAGAGGCTGCCGTGCTGTATTATCTTGCAGCCGCGCATTATGCTCCTCAGGGAGGTGTGCTCTTCATAGAGTCACCATCCCTCTTCCTTCACCCTTCTATCGTAACTCCGCTCTGGAACGCCGTGGAGGAGATGAGAAGCGACTGCATCTTCGTATATGACGGAGTGGATGCCGACTTCGTCTCCAGCCGCAACCGCAATGTCTGCATTTGGATAAAGAGTTATGATGCCGAATTGCGCGCATGGGATTACGAGGTCATATCTTCCGGCAGATTCTCCGACCAGCTTTTTGTCGACCTGATGGGCACCCGCAAGCCGGTGCTCTTTATCGAGGGTGATGCCCTCCACAGTATTGACGCAAAACTCTATCCGCTTGTCTTCTCGGACTATACGGTCACTCCGCTTGGCTCCTGCAATAAGGTGATAGAGACGGTGCGTACTTTCAATGATATGAAGGCTATGCATCATCTCGACTCCCGTGGAATAGTTGACCGCGACCGCCGTACGGAAGAGGAAGTAGGTTATCTCCGGCGTAAGAATATATATGTGCCCGATGTGGCGGAGGTGGAGAATATTTTCCTGCTGGAGTCGGTGGTGAGGATCATGGCTAAGGTGCGGGGACGCGATCCGGAGGCGGTGATGAAGCGTGTTCGCCGCGAAGTGTTCGGCATGTTTCACGCCGAGTACAAGGCTCAGGCCCTCCAGCACGTACGCCATAGGGTGAAGCGTGCGGTGGAGACAAAGATTGACGCCCGCTTCACGTGCATCACTGCTCTTGAGACTCATCTCTCAACCCTCGCCAATCGCCTGCGTCCGCGGGAAGCTTATGATAATCTCCTGTCGGAGTTCCATGAGATGCTGCAGACACAGGACTATCAGGGAGTGCTCCGTGTATTCAATCACAAACCGATGCTCGCTAATTGCGGGGTGGCTCAATTGCTCGGTTACCCTTCGAAGGAGGCTTATGTCGATGGTGTGATCTCTGTGCTCGGAGCGTCGTCGGCAGAGGCTGCTGAGTTGAGGAGCGTCATAAAACTCTGTTTCGGACTTTCCGAGCACGACAGTTACGTCGTGCCCCTGCCTCCGCCCCCTCCAAAAAAGAAATATGCGAGGCGCAATGCCGCTCCTGAAAGAAAAGCCTTCCCGACTGACGAACCTGAAGCCAATTCCCTCCATAACAAGAGGAGCCGCAAGCGTGCGCGCCGCGATGCCAAACGGAAGAGCCGCGGTCGTTCACGTCGACCGTTCTGAACCTAAAGAGAGGGATAACTTCAACGAAGAGAGCATTTTATTTGTTATAATAAATATTGGTTGTAACAAAAATAATCACAACCCCCTATCACCTGCTTATGGAAAAGAAATTAGCTCTCCTTCGCCATGATCCCTGGCTCGAGCCGTTCGCTCCTGCCATCGAAGGACGCCACGAGGACGTGCTCCGCACATTGGCACGCATTACGGAAAACACAGGCGGCTCGCTCCGCCATTTCGCCGACGCTTATGAATTCTACGGTCTGCATCGTTTGCCCGATGGCAAGGGATGGGTATTCCGTGAATATGCCCCCAACGCAAAGGCGATACACATCATAGGCACATTCAACGATTGGAAACCTGACCCGCTGTATGAGCTTTTCCCGCTTGGCGACGGCAATTGGGAACGTACATTCACTCCCGACATGATGGCTGAGGGCGACCTCTTCAAGCTCCTGATGGAATGGGAAGGAGGGAGCGGCGAACGTATACCTGCCTATGCCCGCAGGGTTGTGCAAGATCCGGATACAAAGATTTTCTCGGCTGAGATTTATGCTCCTGAAAAACCTTACCGCTTCAGAATAAAGAAATTCAAACCGGATGTGAAGCCCCTCCTCATATATGAATGTCATATAGGAATGGCCCAGGATCGGGAGGGAGTTGGCAGCTATGAGGAGTTCCGTACAAAGACGCTCCCGCGTATCGCCGCCGATGGCTATAATGCCATACAGATCATGGCCATACAGGAGCATCCGTATTATGGTTCTTTCGGTTATCATGTGAGCAGTTTCTATGCCGCTTCCTCGCGTTTCGGTACTCCTGATGAGCTGAAGCATCTCATTGACGATGCCCATGCGCTCGGAATCGCCGTCATCATGGACATAGTGCATTCGCACGCCGTGAAAAATGAAGTGGAGGGTCTCGGCAGATTCGATGGCTCCTACGACCTTTATTTCTATGGCGACGGACGCCGCGAACATCCCGCCTGGGATTCCCTCATATTCGATTACGGCAAGGACACCACTCTCAGATTCCTTCTTTCCAACTGCCGATTCTGGCTCGAGGAGTATCATTTCGACGGATTCCGTTTCGATGGAGTCACCTCGATGCTCTATTATGACCATGGATTGGGGAAGGCCTTCGGCTCGTATGCCGATTATTATGACGGCAACCAGGATACGAATGCCCTTGTCTACCTCACTCTCGCCAACATTCTTATCCATGACGTGAATCCCAATGCCGTTACAATCGCCGAGGAGATGAGCGGAATGCCGGGGCTCGCTGTCAAGTTCGAGGATGGCGGCATGGGTTTCGACTACCGTATGGCCATGGGTGTGCCCGATTATTGGATCAAGATGATCAAGGAAAAGAAGGATGAGGACTGGCATCCCACATCCATCTTCTGGGAACTCACCAACCGTCGGGCAGACGAGAAGACAGTCTCCTATTGCGAAAGTCATGACCAGGCTCTCGTAGGCGACAAGACAATCATCTTCCGCCTCATAGATAAGGAGATGTATTGGCATATGATGGTGGATGATGAGAATGCTGTCGTGGCCCGAGGCATGGCTCTGCATAAGATGATACGTCTCGTCACAATCGCCACAATCAATGGCGGCTACCTCAACTTCATGGGCAACGAGTTCGGGCATCCGGAATGGATTGACTTTCCGCGTGAGGGCAACGGCT
>CAZPQD010000111.1:0-7944 GCA_964588625.1 uncultured Sangeribacter sp.
CCGCGACTCTATCCTCGCTGCTCCCCTCTGTCTTGACCTCGTGCTCCTCAGCGACCTCGCCATGCGCGCCGGCCGTTACGGCACACAGCGCTTCCTCAGCTTCTTCCTCAAGAGCCCGATGCACGACTACACTCAGGACGAGGTGCCCGTAAACCATCTCTTCCAGCAGTATGTGATGCTCAAGAATGCCATCCGTGAGATGGGTGGCTATGAGGCTGACGAGGAAATCGATTGATAATCCCTTCTGACAGGCTCTCACACGGCTCTTTCCGGCAATGAGAGTTTAGAACGTCTATGACGGGGCGGCTTAATGTATCTTACCATAGCCGCCCCGTCTTCATATCATTCCTTTTACACGAATAATATGCGAATAGATATACTTACAGTAATGCCCGAGATGCTCGAGTCGCCACTCGGCTGCTCCATCCTGAAAAGGGCGCAGGACAAGGGACTGGCTGAAATATGCGTGCACAACCTGCGCGACTATACGGTCAATAAGCATCGGAAGGTTGACGATTATCCCTTCGGTGGCGAAGCTGGAATGGTCATGTCCATCCAGCCGGTTGACGCCTGCATCTCTGCACTCAAGAAGCAGAGGGATTATGACGAAGTGATTTTCACCTCTCCCGATGGCACGACTCTTACCCAGCCTCTCTGCAATTCGCTTTCACTTGCCGAGAACCTCATCATACTCTGCGGCCACTACAAGGGAATTGACTACCGTATCCGGGAGCATCTCGTCACAATGGAGATCTCCATAGGCGACTATGTCCTGACCGGAGGCGAACTTCCCGCAGCCGTGATTGCCGACTCGATAGTAAGGCTCATCCCGGGTGTGCTCGGCGATGAGCAGTCGGCCCTATCTGATTCTTTCCAGGATGGACTGCTCGCTCCTCCGGTCTATACGCGACCCTCCGAATATAACGGATGGAAGGTGCCCGATATCCTCCTCTCCGGCCATGAAGCCAATATCGCCCGCTGGCGCCATGAGCAGGCTCTTGAGCGCACTCGTCGCCTACGTCCCGACTTGCTCTCGGATGAGTGATCAGCGGGTTGTAGGAAATAAAATCCCATAGAAAAAATCGCCGGATGAGACTCTGTCTCTCCGGCGATTATCGCTTTTTCTATAATCCTAATATTTTTCAACGGTAGTCTTTAAGTAATGTCTGCAGGCGTTTTCTCGCGAAGAAGATGCGGCTCTTCACTGTGCCGAGGGGAAGTCCCATCTTTTCGGCTATCTCGCTGTATTTGTAACCGGCGATGTACATTGTGAAGGGTTCCTTATATTCATTCGAGAAACTGTTGATGGCAAGTGATATTTCCTTTGTGGCAAACGAACCCTCGGGAGTACTCAAGCCGGATTCCTGCGAAAGATTCAGGTGATACAGATCTTCAGTCGTGTCAACTACAGTGGCATTCCTTACCTGTCTTCTATAGTTGTTGATGAAGATATTGCGCATGATGGTGAATACCCAACCCTTAAAATTGGTGTTGTCAACAAATTTTGATTCGTTGTCAAGAACCTTGAGTGTAGTATCCTGTACAAGATCTTCGGCAGCTTCCCTGTTGGAGGTGAGCTGGATTGCGAAGTTCATCAGATTGCCCTGAAGGCCTAAAAGCTTCTGCTTGAATGTCATTGTATCTGCCATGATCGTTTAGTTTTTAAGTTGAATCATTTGTGCTGTATATCTATATAACAAGCCTGCCATTTTTTTTATCATCAGTTTTTATGCTTTTTAACATAGGATTTTAAAATTTGGCAATTTGTCATAAATTACGTTATGCGCCTCTATGATTGGATGTAAAATTATTAGCAGATTGCTATCATTTCTTCAACGAATCAGGACCGTAACATTGGATTCCGCATATCATGGATCCCTCTCAGGATGATTTTCGTAGGTGGGGGAGGGGTATTCCGGATCCGAAGAGAGCCGGAAGGGAGGCGCCTTTCCGGGTTCCTTATGATTGGCAGATTCCAAAAATTATTGGGTTTAATTTGACTGCCAACTTATAAATCATTAATTTTGCATTCGTTTCCCTTCTCAAATTTTTCTTCCCCATGAAGATGAATGTAAAAAAGGCCAATTTCTGGGTACGCCGCCGTTCGAGCATTCCGGTGCTCCTGATCGGCTCGTTGCTCGTGCTGCTGCTCGTGTTCAATGAGGACACTTCCATATCCCTCAATATGGAATATGAGAAGCAGATAAATGAAATAAAGGCGGAAATTCAGCTGAACAAAGACTCTGCGGCTTTCTATCGCTCCAGAAGGGAATCGATACTCCGGGGCACGTCGGATCTTGAATATCTGGCCAGAGAGCAATATCACATGCAGAAACCCACGGAAGACGTCTACATCATCAAGCGTTAATCAATGACCAAGAAAAGAAACAGCAATACAGACTCCGGGTCCGCACCTTCGCGCCGCGACCCGGCGAAAGTGAGGAAGGCTCTTGAATCGTGTGCCACTTTCGGGCTCATCCTTGTGGCCGTGGCCCTTGTGGTGCCATTCGCCAACCTTACTTCAGGTCCCTGGCTTGCAGCCTCCAAATGGGTTTATGCAGCCGGAGCCTTGATTTTCACAGTGGCCCGTATAGCGGGCATACGCGATCCGCGCGATGATTTCCGTCTGCGCCGCCTGCGTCGTCTTGAGGCCTGGGCCGGCATAGCCTTCTGTGTGGCCGCTTTCTTCTGGTTCTATAATGAGTCGAGATTCGGAAACGCCTTTGGCTTCACTCTTGCAGTGTTGCGCGAGACGATTATGTTCACACTCGCCGGCGCGATGATTCAGATCATCGCTGTCTGGCTTATATATTTTAAGGAGAAGAAGAATAACTCCGCCGGTAAATGATGGATTCCCGCCGCATACTCACGCTCGATTCGGGCAACTCCCGGATGAAGGTGTCGCTTTTCGAGGGCAGCCGACGTGTCGGCTCGTTCGCAGGCGAAGGGTGCGACTTCCGTCAGATTGAGCGTATGTGCGGAGGAGTGGCTCCGGAGGGGGTCATATGCAGCGTCGTGGGGCGCAGCCCATCAGAATCCTTGTTGCGTTCCATCGGGGAATGGACAGGGAGGACTCCGTTGATTCTGCGTCATGATACTCCGTTGCCGATAAAGCTTGAGTATGCCACGCGTTCCTCACTTGGTGCCGACCGCATTGCCGGGGCGGCCGGGGCGGCCGCTCTTTTCCCGGGCGAAAATCTCCTTATCGCAGATGCCGGCACGGCTCTCACTCTTGACATCCTTGATTCGGAAGCCACTTTCCGGGGAGGAAATATCTCGCCGGGTATATCTCTGCGTTTCCGGGCCTTGAATGAGTTTACGGCTGCCCTGCCGCTTGCTCAGGCCGAAGGGCCATTGCCGCTTTTCGGCCATGACACTCTTTCGGCAATCCGATGTGGCGTGATCCGCGGCACGGCTGCCGAAATCTGTGGTGCATGGCGCGATGCAAGAAGGCTGTATGGCGTCTCAAGACTGGTGCTTTCCGGCGGGGATGCCGCTCTGGTGGCACCGTTGGTCTCGGCCGATATCTTGACTCTCTCTCTCGTGCCCGACCTCGTGGAGGTGGGCCTCATCTCCATTTTCAATCACAACGTATCATTATGAAACATCTCAGATACTCACTCCTCTCCCTCCTGTTCACCATTTCCCTTGCCCTCTGCGCACAGAATGTGACCACTCCCTACTCTATGTATGGATATGGTATCCTCGGCGACCGCGCTTCCTCAATCCAGCGCCAGATGGGAGGTATAGGCGTGGCTATGAATAACGGCAGGGTTGTCAATGTGATGAATCCGGCCTCATATGCCTCAATCGATTCGCTCACATTCCTTTTTGATATGGGCGTTGATGTCTCCTTGCTCTGGAGTAAGGAGGGAAGCGCGCGTGAGCACTCTGTCGGTGGCGGCCTCGACTATCTCACCATGCAGTTCCCGATCTCCAAATTCATGGGTGCCTCAATTGGTATGCTTCCTTATTCATCAGTGGGGTATGCCTTCGGAAATTCCATAGCCCACGGCACAATGGAGAATCAAGGCTCGGGTGGTATAAATGAAGCCTACATTGGTCTGGCAGGCACATTCAAGGGTGTCTCGCTCGGTGTTAATGTGAGCTATGACTTCGGAAACATCATCAACGACATCTATTCCACTCCCTCGAATTCAAGCCAGTCGCTTTTCGAGCACGTGATGCAGATCCATGATTGGAATATTGTCGCCGGCTTGCAGTATACGGCCCGATTCAACCGTTTCTCGAGTATGGTGATCGGAGCCACTTACTCCCCGCAGAAGTCGCTCCATGGCAAGTCGTGGGCCACTGTGCAGGATCTCTCCCACGATGCACGCCCGGATACTGTGGGCCGCCTCCCTATCAAGGGCAATTACGGCACACCCCACAGCATTGGAGCCGGCATCTCCTATCGTTATGAGAAGGGTTACCGCCTAATGGTTGAGGCCGATGTCCATTTCCAAAAATGGAGCAGCGTGAAGTATGAACCGATGTATAGCCTCAAGGATCCTTCGGTGATGGTGTTCGAGGGTATGAAATTCCACGACCGGACCCGCTTCTCGCTCGGCGGCGAGTTCGTGCCCAAGATCAGAGGTAATTACGGACAGAGGATGGCTTTCCGCGCCGGAGCGCATTACACTTCCGACTATCTCGACATACGGGGCAACGATGTCAGGGAATATGGCGTTTCTGTAGGTCTGGGATTCCCCACCGTGGAAGGTAAGACTATGATCAACCTCGGTCTTGAATGGATGCACCGCAGTTCTGCTCCCGTCAACCTGCTCAGCGAGAACTATTTCAACATCTCTCTCGGAATCAATTTCAACGAGCTCTGGTTCTGGCAGCGTAAGATAAAATGATGCGCGCTTCTTTCTTTGCACTCTTGGCCCTTCTCCTGATCGTGGCCTCCACCCTCGGAGGGTGCCGCAAGGAAAAGAAGGTGGACGTGGCCTCGCGTATCGACCCAACGAAGATGCCTACCATGACCACACGCGACATCTCCACCCTCATCTCGGACTCCGGGATCACACAATATAAGATTGTCTCCCATATCTGGTATGTCTATAATGAGGTTGACACTCCCGTGTGGATATTCCCGAAAGGCCTCTATCTGGAAAAGTTCGATAAGAAGTTCAAGGTTATCGCCTCCGTGGCTGCCGACTCTGCAATCTATCTCGTGAAGGATAAGCTTTGGAAGCTCATGGGAAACGTGGAGGTGAAGAAAGCCCCCAAGGATCTGTTCCTATCCCAACGCCTCTTCTGGAACGAACGCGAACGCAAGATCTACAGCGACACCTTCATCCATATCGAGAACGAGACCCACGTGCTCGAGGGCACCGGATTCGTGAGCAACGATCAGATGAGCGTCTACCGTGTACTCAAGCCCAACGGCATCTTCCCCGTCGACCGTGATGCCCTGTCGGGTCCTCCCCCAGGGCAGCAGTTGCCTGGTTCGCCGGTGGCACCCACAGGAGCTGCCATCGCCAACTCTGCGGGAGTGCCCATGCTGCAGTGAAACACAGTCGATGGGTGTGCGGACTGTCATATGGAAATCTCCGCAATTAATTACGCAATACAGAATATAGGAATCTTACCTTAACATAATATTTATCTCAATGGATATGTCGGCTTGGATGGCCCTCGTCATCACCATCATAGCAATCATTTTCTCAGGCCTCTTTTCCGGCACTGAGATCGCCTTCGTTCAGAGCAATAAGGTAAGGGTGGAGATTGATGCGGCTAAAGGTGGTGTGATCGACCGTATCATACGTCGCTTCTCACGTCATGAGGACATGTTCATATCCACCCTGCTGGTGGGTAATAATGTGGTGCTCGTCATCTACGGTATCACAATCTCAATCCTCATAAACCCTATTCTTGAGCGGTGGCTCGATAATGAAGCCCTAATGCTCATCTGCAACACCATAATCTCGACGGGAATAATCCTGATTTCAGGCGAGTTCCTTCCAAAGACCACCTTCCGTATCAATCCGAATTTCATGATGCGGCTCATCGCTCTTCCGATGTTCCTCATCTATATTATTCTCTATCCTGTCTCGCTCCTCGTATCCTGGATTTCAAGGGGACTGATGAAACTCTTCGGAATCGATGAGGGTAAGGACGAGACGTCCGGACTCACGATTCAGCAGCTTGACGACTACCTGCAGCAGTCGATATCCGAAAAGAATGACGACAAGCCCCTCGAGAACGAAGTCAAGATATTCCGTAATGCCATTGACTTCAAGGACACTCAGATGAGCGAATGCATGATTCCTCGCAATGAAATCGTGGGGGTGCCCATCGATTCCACCGACAGGAATGCACTCGTCAATCTCTTCATCTCCACAGGTCTGTCAAAAATAGTGGTATATAAGGAGGACATCGACGATGTGCTCGGATATATCCATCTCTCCGAACTCTTCAACGTAGATGAAGATTGGAGAGACCACCTGAAGCCTGCCATCTTTACTCCCGAGACAATGCTCGCCAATAAGATGATGCGGCGTATGCTCGCTGAAAAGAAATCAATGGCCATTGTTGTTGATGAATTCGGCGGCACTGCGGGCCTCGCCACCCTCGAGGATCTTGTGGAGGAGATTTTCGGAGAAATAGAAGATGAGCACGACCGAAACAAAGTGGTGGGACGCCGCCTCCCCGACGGATCGTTCGAATTCTCGGGACGTGCCGAGATAGAATACATCAATGAGGAATTCGGACTCGACATAAAGGAATCCGACGATTATCAGACCATCGCCGGATTCATCCTAGAAAACCTCGAGACACTCCCTGCCCAAGGCGACTCTTTCACAATAGGCAATCTGCGTTTCACTATCCTCAAGATGTCGACAACAAGGATCGAACTCGTAGCCGTCACTCCCGAATCAACCCATCAATAAAGCCAATTACTGCTGCATAATACCCCTTTTCTCAGGAAAATCCAACTTTTTTGAAAATTATCCTCCCAATAATTTGGACGGTTGAAGGGAATTACGTAATTTTGCAGAGTCATTAGACAACTGTAAACTATACCTAATTATTTTTCAATTCTCAATGACCACAAAATCATCGTTCAAGACTTCAGTGCTGGGAATGCAGGGTAACCTCCTCTCATTCGCCCTCAAGCTGACTCTCAACAAAGATGAGGCTAAGGACCTTGTGCAGGACACCACTCTCAAAGCCCTGAACAATGAGGAAAAGTATTTGGAGAATACAAACTTCAAAGGATGGATGTTGACAATCATGCGCAACATCTTCATCAACAACTATCGCAAGGCTGCACGCGAAAACACCGTTGTTGACTCCACCGAAGATTGCTATCATCTCAACCTTTCTCAGGATTCCGGTCTCGAAAGTCCCGATGGTGCGTTCACAGTAAATGAGATCTCATCGATCATAGCCCAGTTTCCCGCTGACTATCGCGAGCCTTTCAACATGCACGTGGCGGGCTATAAATACGAAGAGATCGCTGAGCGCCTCAGCATGCCCCTCGGCACTGTCAAGAGCCGCATCTTCTTTACGCGTAAACGCCTGCGCGAGATCCTCAAGGACTACAGGTAAACAGTTCCCCTTTCCGGATTGACAGCAGCCCCTCATTAAATCCGGTGTTTCCCCTACAGTATCTCATCATCCGGGTGGCCGTGCTCAGCACGGCCACCCGTTGACGTTTATACCCCTCCACCCATTCCCCCCCCCCTCCAAAAAAAATAATACCCTCTGCCTAAAAAACTCCTCCACCAAAATACTCCGTCTAAAAATGATGTGATCCCAAAAATCGCAACATATTCCCATTGCGTGCCAAAATTTCCCCATATATTCCCATTCCGTTCCAAAAAATTCCTGTCACAACCCTCTGAAAATCCCCATATCTTACCCTATTCTACCCTTAAATTCACAATTGATTACATATTTTAACATTTATTTATTTCGTTGACAATCATCCAT
>CAZPQD010000112.1:0-7890 GCA_964588625.1 uncultured Sangeribacter sp.
GCGGCTATTCCCGCTCTGAGAATGCCAAGTCTATCTGCGGATCTCTCGGCTATGCACTGCCGGACGCAAGATATGCCGACAAGGTGGTGATTCTCACCGACGATCTCGTTGCTTATCCCAACACTCCCAACTCGATCTCCGAACGTGACGTCGACTATGTTGTGGAGGTGGAGTCGGTAGGTGATTCTTCCAAGATCGCCTCGGGCGCCATCCGCGACACCAAGAATCCCCGCGACATCCTCCTTGCACAGCAGGCTGCCAAGGTAATTATCAATTCCGGCTTTTTCAACGATGGTTTCTCGATCCAGACTGGCTCGGGGGGTGCTTCGCTCGCTGCCGTGAAGTTCCTTCGCGAATCGATGATCGAGAAGGGAATCAAGGCTTCCTTTGCTCTCGGCGGTATCACTTCCCATATGGTGAAGCTCCATCAGGAGGGTCTCATCGACCGCCTCATCGACGTGCAGTCGTTCGATAAGGTGGCTGCCGAATCCATCAAGAATGATCCGATGCATAAGGAGGTGAGCGCCAACGAATATGCTTCCGCCGACGAACCCGGTTCGGCTGTCCATTATCTTGACATCGTTATCCTTTCCGCCCTCGAGGCTGACGTCAACTTCAACGTCAATGTGCTCGTAGGTTCCGACGGTATCATCCGTGGCGCCATCGGCGGCCATCCCGACACAGCTGCCGACTCGGCTCTCTCCATCATCGTTTGTCCGTTGCTTCGTGGCCGCATCCCTTGCGTTGTGGATGAGGTGACTACGCTCATCACTCCGGGATCTACTGTCGACGTTATCGTCACTGAGTATGGTATCGCCGTCAATCCACGCCGTCCGGAGCTCGCCGAACGTCTGCGTGAAGCCGGCCTGAACGTTGTCGACATTAAGTCGCTGCGCGATAAGGCCCTCAAGATCATCGGCACTCCCGCTCCGCTCCCGTTCGGCGACAAGGTGGTTGGTGTCGTGATGAACCGCGACGGCTCCGTGATGGACGTTATTAAGAATATTGAAGAGAAGAAAGACTGACAGGCCATAACGCTATGACCACGTCGCAAGTCACTCTTGAAGATATGCTCCTCGCCCGCGACCGCCGGCAGGCCCTTCAGCAGGCTCTCATTGCCCGCTGGCCTGAGGCGTCGGTGGTGGTGCTGACGGTCGTCGCTCCCGGCAAACGGAAGCGCGACCGCCGCACTGCCGTCGTGGCCTCGGCTGCCTCGGCTGCACTCGCCGATGCCTTCGCTTCATCGGCACGGCTCTGGATGTGGCGCGACCTCCCTACAGGCACTGAGCTCTGGATAGTCTCTTTGCTTCCCGCGCAGCAATGCAAGCGTCTGGCTGTCGCTATCGAAGAGAAACATCCCCTCGGCCGCCTGATGGATATTGATGTCATCGACCGTTCGCTCGTGCCGATGAGTCGCCCTGCTTTGGGGTTGCCTTCAAGAAGATGCCTCATGTGTGGCGACGATGCCCGGGTCTGCATGCGTGCCTCCCGTCATTCCTATACCGATCTTCTCAATAAAATCTCCGATACTGTCGACGCCTATGTTTCAGAAATTTGAAATCCGCGCACTCCCCCTCGATTCCCGCTGGTTCCGTCAGCGGGCTTCGGCGTTTCTTGCCGGTGTCGGTCTTGAACTTGATCCGGGTCTCGATTATCTCGCCGGCGTATATGACTCCGACGACCGACTCGTGGGTTGCGGTGGCCTTCAGGGCCATACCATCAAGTGTCTTGCTCTCTCTGAGGAACTTCGGGGCCAGAATGTGGCCTCAACTCTCGTAAGCCATCTGTATTCGCTCGCACGCTCTACGGGTGCTCCTTACGTGACGGTCTTCACCAAACCGGCCAACCGTGAGATGTTCCGTTCGCTCGGTTTCCATCTTATTGGTGAGGCGCCGGAGGCCATAATGATGCAGAGCTCGAGAAAGGGTCTCGACGACTATGTTGCCCATCTGCGCTCTCTTCCGCGTGGTAAGCGCAACGGCGTAATCGTCATGAACGCCAACCCGCTCACCCGCGGACATCTCTATCTTATCGAGAAGGCTGCCGCCTCCTGTGATTGCCTTACTATAATTCCTGTGGCCGACAATCCTGCCACTCTTTTCCCTTACAGCGTGCGTCGCTCAATACTCCTGAAGGCTTGCTCGGCATTCCCGAATGTCACTGTGGCCGAAGGTAGCGAATACGCTGTTTCCGCCTCCACTTTCCCCTCGTATTTCATTAAGCGTAAGAGTGATGTGTCGCTGACTCACGTCACTCTCGACCTTGACATCTTCGCACGCCACCTGGCTCCGGCCCTCGATGCCTCGGTGAGGTTTGTGGGGTCTGAACCCCTCGACGAGCTCACCGCCTTCTATAACGAACGGATGCATGAGCAACTGCCTCCGCTCGGTGTGGAGGTGATGGAGATTGAGCGGCTCGGCCATGAGGGCGAGGCTGTCTCTGCTTCTCGTGTGCGCTCCCTGATTGAGGATGGCCGGCTTTATGATGCCCTTGACTTGATAGCGCCGGATTCGTTGCCGTTTGTCATGGGGAGGGCTGCCGCACGCGCGCTCCGGGCTGAACTTGACCTTACTCCGAAACCGGGTCTGGTGGATAAGCATGATTCGGGTGCGCATAAGGATATGGACCATCCTCTGATGGAGAAGAGCATCCGTGTGCTCGAACCTTGGTTTGCGTGGATGGCGTGTGTGGCTTCCAGAGCCGCCCGCCGTGCTGAAATTGAGGAACGCATGAAGGATTTGTGCGACTCTGGCAAGGATGCTGAAAATGATATGCTTGAAGCCACGGGTGGAATCAATACTCATCGCGGTGCCATTTTTTCAGTCGGACTAATGGTGGCGGCTGCTGTAGTGGCTGCTCAGGGTAACGGAGGAATAACCTCCGAGGCTCTCTCCGATGAGATTGCGGCTATGGCTGCGCTTGTACCCGACCCTGTCGGCACCCATGGCTGCAATGTTCGCCGCCGGTTCGGAGCGTCGGGAGGTGCCCTCGACCTTGCGCGTGGCGGCTATGCTGAACTGTTCGGTAAATGGCTCCCTGCATTGAAGTCTTGGCGGCGCGATGGCGATGACGAGATTGTGGCTCAACTCAAGACCCTGCTGCTCATCATCTCTTCGCTCCATGACTCCAACACCCTCTATAGGGTGGGGGATAAGATGGCCTTAAAGTCGCAGACGATGGCAAGGGAACTTCTTGACGGGTTCTCGGTCGAAGGTGTCGAAAGACTTAATGAGGAGTTCACCAATCAGAATATTTCCCATGGCGGAGCCGCCGATATGCTGGCCTTGACTCTCTTCGCTGACTCCCTGCTACCCGACTGACTTATCAAATTGCTCTCTCCTTTTTCACTATAGAATATAAATACAAACATCATAATCAAAACTAACTCTAACTACCATGATCGAACTTATCGACAAGGGCGTTTATCTGCTCGACGGCAAGGAATTTGCCACCGACACTGCCGGCCTTCCTACTCCTGAGGAGGCTCGCGAAAACACCATCACTTATCAGATTCTCCGCAATCATGACGTCGACGGCTCGAAGGGCGACAAGATGCGCATTCGCTTCGACGCCATGATGAGCCATGACATCACATATGTGGGCATCATCCAGACTGCCCGCGCTTCCGGCCTTGAGAAGTTCCCGCTTCCCTATGCCATGACCAACTGCCACAACTCGCTCTGCGCTGTCGGTGGCACTATCAATGAGGATGACCATGTGTTCGGCCTCTCCGCTGCCAAGAAGTATGGTGGCATCTACGTACCGGCAAACCAGGCTGTGATCCATCAGTATGCCCGTGAGGCTATGGTGAAGTGCGGCAACATGATCCTCGGTTCTGACTCCCACACCCGCTATGGTTCGCTCGGCAACATGGGCGTCGGTGAAGGTGGCGGTGAGCTCGTTAAGCAGCTCCTCAAGAACACTTGGGACATCAACGCTCCCGAGGTTATCCTCGTTTGGCTGGAGGGCGCTCCCAAGAAGGGTATCGGTCCCCACGACGTGGCTATCTCTCTCGTGAAGGCTGTCTTCGACAATGGTTTCGTGAAGAACAAGGTACTCGAGTTCGCGGGTCCTGGCGTGAAGAATCTTCCCATCGACTTCCGTAACGGCATCGACATCATGACTACTGAGACTACTTGCCTCAGCTCAATCTGGGTGACCGACGATGAGGTGAAGAAGCACTATGAGGAGCACTGCCGTCCGGAAGACTATAAAGAGCTTAACCCGGGAAAGGTGGCTTACTATGACGGCGTGATCAAGATCGATCTCTCCAAGCAGGAGGCTATGATCGCACTTCCCTTCCACCCCTCCAACGCTTACACCATCCATGAGCTGCAGGCTGATCCGGAGCGTATCCTCCGCGAAGTTGAGGAAGACACGCGCAAGCGCTTCGGCGACAAGGTGGAGATTGACCTCGTCAGCAAGATCAAGGATGGCAAGGTGATGGCCGACCAGGGCATCATCGCCGGTTGCTCGGGCGGTACTTACGACAACCTCTCGGAGGCTGCCGCTATCCTTAAGGATAAGAGCGTGGGCAACGACTATTTCACTATCTCTGCTTATCCGCAGTCTGTGCCTGTCTACATGGCCACAACCCGCAGTGGCATCGCCGAGGAGCTTCTCGAGGCTGGCGTTGTGATCAAACCTGCTTTCTGCGGTCCCTGTTTCGGTGCTGGCGACGTGCCCTCCAACAACGGTCTCTCGATCCGCCACACCACCCGTAACTTCCCCAACCGTGAGGGTTCCAAGCCGGGTCAGGGCCAGATCTCTCTCGTAGCCCTTATGGACGCCCGTTCCATCGCTGCTACGGCTGCCAATGGTGGTGTCATCACTGCTGCCACTGACGTGGAGTATGAAGACAACCACAAGCCTTATGAGTTTGACGAGCGAATCTATGAGCGTCGCGTCTACAATGGCTATGGCAACGAGAAGCTCGACACTGAGCTCCGCTATGGTCCCAACATCAAGGACTGGCCTACTATGTATCCCATGCAGGAGAATATGCTCCTCGAACTGGCTGCAGTAATCCACGATCCCGTGACCACTACCGATGAGCTCATCCCCTCCGGTGAGACTTCCAGCTACCGCTCCAACCCGCTCAAACTCTCTGAGTTCGCCCTCTCCCGCCGTGTGCCGGAATATGTGGGCATCAGCAAGCGTATCCAGAAGGAAGACCTCGAGCGTCGCGAAGGCAAGTGCCCCGCTGCCGTCGAGGAGGTGCTCGCTAAGGTAGGTGCCAAGGCTGACGACACTTCTCTCGGTTCCTGCGTATTCGCCAACCGTCCCGGCGACGGCTCCGCCCGCGAGCAGGCAGCTTCCTGCCAGAAGGTGCTCGGCGGCGACGCCAACATCTGCTATGAGTACGCCACCAAGCGCTACCGCTCCAACTGTATCAACTGGGGTATCGTGCCTTTCACCATCGACAAGGACGTGAAGTTCGACTACGTTGCCGGCGACTTCGTATTCGTGCCGGGCATCCGCAAGGCTATGCTCGACGGCAAGGAGGAGATCATGGCTAAGGTAGTGACTAAGGACGGCATCTCCGACCTCAAGCTCTACTTTAAGAACCTCACCCCCGTGGAGCGCCAGATCCTCGCCGACGGCTGCCTCATGAACTACTACAAGAATCTCAATAAATAATCCAAATACTTTTTATTCCACGTTTCTAACCATGGAAAAAATCAAAATGACCACTCCCCTCGTGGAGATGGACGGCGACGAAATGACCCGTATCCTCTGGAAGATGATCAAGGATGAACTCATCCTTCCCTTCGTCGACCTCAAGACTGAGTACTATGACCTCGGCCTCCCCGAGCGCGACAAGACAGAGGACAAGATCACTGTCGAGGCTGCTGAAGCTACCAAGAAGTATGGTGTTGCCGTAAAGTGCGCCACCATCACTCCCAACACTCAGCGCATGTCGGAGTATAACCTCCACTCCATGTGGAAGAGCCCCAACGGCACTATCCGTTCGATCCTCGACGGCACAGTGTTCCGCACTCCCATCACCATCCCCAGCATCAAGCCTGCCGTACGCAGCTGGAAGCGTCCCATCACAATCGCACGTCACGCTTATGGCGACGTCTACAAGAGCGTAGAGATCCGTGCTGAGGAAGAGGGCGTAGCCAAGCTCGTATTCGAAGGCAAGAGCGGCAAGAAGGAGGAAGTGATCGTTCACGAGTTCAAGGGTCCCGGTGTGCTCCAGGGTATGCACAACGTCGACAAGTCGATCCGCTCCTTCGCCCACAGCTGTTTCAAGTTCGCCATCGACAACAAGGAAAGCGTATGGTTCTCCACAAAAGACACCATCTCCAAGAAATATGACGCCCGCTTCCGCGAGATCTTCGACGAAGTCTTCGAGGAATACAAGAGCGACTTCGAGCGCCTCGGCATCGAATACTTCTACACCCTCATCGACGACGCCGTAGCACGCGTAATGCGTTCCGAAGGCGGCTTCATCTGGGCCTGCAAGAACTACGACGGCGACGTGATGAGCGACATGGTCTCCACAGCCTTCGGCTCACTCGCCATGATGACCTCCGTACTCGTTTCCCCCGACGGCAAATACGAATATGAGGCTGCCCACGGCACAGTGACACGTCACTACTACAAGCACCTCAAGGGCGAAGAGACTTCCACCAACCCCATGGCCACCATCTTCGCATGGAGCGGTGCCCTCTCAAAGCGCGGTGAACTCGACAACCTCCCCGAGCTCGTAAACTTCGGCCGTCAGCTCGAAGACGCCTGCTTCGACACCCTCAACGCCGGCATCTGCACCAAGGACCTCGTAAACCTCATGGAAGGCATCGAGCCCAAAGCCGTCAACTCCGAGCAATTCCTCAAAGCCATCCGCGAAAACCTCGAACGCCGCCTCTCCAAGTAATCCAGGTTTTAGGCGTAAGGTCTCAGGTTTTAGGTGGCGACCCCGCCCGGGAGGAGCGTCCTCGTCTGGGAGGAGCGGTCTCCCGACCGCTTCAAAGGTGTCCGTCAGCCCGGGAGGAGCGGTCTCCCGACCGCTTCAACCCCCCCTAAAAATAACAATAAGAAAGAAAGGCGCCCTCAGGCGCCTTTCTTTCTTTCTTATTCTCCCCCTAAAAACCCTAAACCCCAGCCCCCTCCTTCCTGCCTGGTCCTGTGTAGCAGCTTCACTGCGCCCACCTCTCTTCCCGGTCCCGGCTTCAGCCGGGCGTACCCGGCCGTCCAAAGCCCAAGCCTACTCCCCAATCACCTCCATCCCCAACGCTCCGGTAGCCACCGTCAGTTCAATCCCCTCCCCAGTGCGGATCCGGTTATACGCCTCCCGGCCCACCTGCACCTCCTTCTCCTTCCCATTCGGAAACTCTAACAGAATATGCCAAGTATCATACTTTCGTCCGGCCCCACGATGCAACCGTCCCGTCCCCGAAGAAGTATGCTCCTTCGTAAACTTCCTAACCACCACAGCCTCCACACGCTCCCCCTTCTCAAAATCCGCCCCCGCACTATTAATGCAAAGGATAAGGAAAAACACCAGCGAAGAAACAAAAACAAGATGCAACCCCGCATCCACCCACTTCGAGAACCCCGGCACCGTCCACCGCCAGAACTTCAGACCCAACGGCACCGAAGCCGCCGCCACCCCCACAGCGATCCCAATAACCACCCACTGATTCACGATTGTCTTAGCCAAGTAGACACACCCCATCACCCCAAAAAACACCGCAGCGAACCCCGCCGCCATCACCAGCGCATTCTCCGTCCGGCTATACCTCCCCCTCCGGACTCTCCCCCCGGCCTCCCCATTCGATGCCGCCCCATCCAACTTCCTCATGTCATAATCCTCAGTACCCATATCAAAAAAGATTTAGTCCCCACAAAATTACCACTATAATTCCAAACCTCCACCCCCTA
>CAZPQD010000113.1:0-7728 GCA_964588625.1 uncultured Sangeribacter sp.
CTGAAGAGGATACTCAATCGCTTCGCCACAGCATACAGAAAATGGCTGATGCTTCCGAGCAGCTCTCCCAGATGGCTGAGCTCACCACTGCCACACAGGATTATCTCTCGCAGCTCGCCGGTATTGCCGAACAGATGACTCAGCTTAAGGACACTACACGCGCCCTCAACGAAGTCAGCTCCGTGCTTCTCCAGAGTTATAGGGCTATTACCGAAAACTCTGAGAACATTACCGAGAGCTCCACAGGATATGTGGCCCGCATGGAAGACCTCAACCGCAACATCGGTGGTCTTAACACAATCTACGAGATTCAGCTTAAGAGCATCTCCTCACAACTCGAGTCAATCGACAGGGTTAACCGCGGCCTGAAGGATATCCGCGACATGTATGAGAAATCAGCCAATGAGTCTGCTCACTATTGTGAGGAGACCGAGAAGATGGCACGCTACATGAAGCAGCTCAATCAGGTTTATGAAAAGATGATCACCGCCATGACCATCAATATGAGCAATCCTATGATGGGTGGCATGGGAGCCTTTCCCGGCAACAACCACGAGTAAGGTATTTTAGATTTAGGATATAGAAGTAGTTCAAACAACTTCATAAAGAAATTTTATATAAGCAACAATGGCAGGAGGAAACAACGTAGCGCGAATGTCGCCCCGCCAGAGGATGATCAACCTGATGTATATCGTCCTCACGGCCATGCTTGCGCTGAACGTCTCGAGCGATGTGCTCAACGGTTTCAGCCAGGTGCATGACGGCCTGACGCGCACCACCCTCAATATGACGGCCAAGAACGAGAACCAGTTTCACTATCTGGAGGAGCTCTATAAGAAGAATCCGGGGAAAGTGGGTCCGTGGTGGGAGAAGGGTCAGGTGCTCCATGCGCGCTCCAATGCCCTTTACCAGACAATCGACTCGCTGAAGACGGCCATAGCCAAGGCCTCCGACGGCCCCAAGGGTGACTATCACAACATCATCAACCTCGATAACCTCGAGGCATCGGGAGTCGTGATGCTCAATCCCGCCTCGCGCAACGGCGAGAAACTACGCAAGGCCGTGGATTCCTACCGGACCTTCGTGAGCGGACTCATTGCCGACCCCGACAAGAAGAAGGCTGTGGAGCAGACGCTCAGCACCGAAGTGAAGCTTCCTCCCGGCACAGTGGGACCGGTTTATTGGGAAGACCGCATGTTCGACAATATGCCGGCAGTAGCCGCCATCACACTTCTGACGAAACTTCAGAACGACATACGCCAGGCCCAGAGCGACGCCATGGGCACGCTGATCACCAATGTGGATATCGGCGACGTGAGGGTCAACGAGCTCAATGCCTACGTGATCCCCAATTCCAACATGATAATCCGTGGCGGAAAATATTCGGCCAACATCGTGCTGGCCGCCATCGACACCACGATGCGCCCCTCAATCTATGTCAACGGCTCGAAGCTCTCGAACCCCGACGGGCTCTATGAGTTTGTGCCCGGAGCTGTCGGCACCCACGACTTCTCGGGCTACATAGAGGTGATGAAGGGCGACGGCACCCTCGACAAACGCCCCTTCAAGAGTTCCTACACCGTGATAGAGCCTATGGCCACCATATCACCGACAATGATGAATGTGCTTTACGCCGGCATCAACAACCCGATCAGCATCTCAGTGCCGGGTGTGCCGATGAATGCCATCCAGGCCACCATGACCAACGGCACGCTGACACGCAACGGCGACCAGTGGGTGGCTCATCCGGGCAAGGTGGGAAGCGAGGCTGTCATCACAGTCAGCGCACAGCTCGAAGGTCGCACCCAGAATGTCGGGTCGATGACTTTCCGCGTCCGCAAGCTGCCTGACCCGAGTCCCTACATCGCGATGAAGGATGCCCAGGGCAACACCGTGCACTACAAAGGCACCCCGAAACGAATCTCCAAGGCTGCCCTTATGGCTGCCGACGGATTGGGAGCCGCCATCGACGATGATCTGCTCAATGTGAGCTACACCGTCGTCAGCTTCTCCACAGTATTCTTCGACTCGATGGGCAACGCCATCCCCGAAGTATCGGCCGGAGCTTCCTTCTCGGCACGCCAGAAGGAACAGTTCAAACGCCTGAAGCCCGGCAAGAGCTTCTTCATCAGCAATGTGAAGGCGAAAGGACCCGACGGAGTGACCCGCGACATCTCCCCTATGGAGGTGGGTCTCAACTGACAAAGTCATCTCAAGCTAATTGCCTGAATCACGACTGCATTCACCAAACAAGCAAACACACCCTACGAAAAAATGAAAATATATCGCAAAATACTTCCTCTGCTCGCATTGGGACTCATTACAGCCGGGGCTGTGGCCCAGGTGGAGAACGCCGGAGGCGTGCGCAAGCGCAGCGAAAGAGATAAGAAAAAGACTGAAGCCGAAGGGCCGAAAGTCACCGACCGCATGCAGGGGTTCTATGAAGCGAAAGACCCTCATGACGCTGATCTGGCCTACATGCGCCAGATCTACCGTCAGATCGATTTGAGCAAGGATGCCAATGCCCCGCTCTATTTCCCGGAGGACGTCATCGACGGGCAGGAGAACCTTTTCCGCATCATCCTCGGTCAGGTGGTCGACGGCAAGATTCCGGCCTATGAGTATCTCGACGGTCGCGAGGTCTTCACCGACCAGTATAAGGTGAATGTGGCCGATATGCTCGACCGCTTCGGCATCTACTATACTCCGGCGAAGGGTTCCACTGAGAAGAATCCCCGCTATCAGATTGAGGAGGCCGACGTGCCCACCGGACAGGTGCTCAACTATTACATCATTGAGAAGTGGGAGTTTGACAAGCGCACCAACCGGATGCAGACCCGCGTGGAGGCCATCTGCCCTGTGCTCAACCGCAGCGGCGACTTCGGCGGCGAAGCGCGCTACCCGATGTTCTGGGTGAAGTTTGATGCCCTGCGTCCCTATCTTGCCCAGCAGTATATCTTCCTGAGCGACGACAACAATCTTCCCCAGTATAGTCTTGACGACTATTTCAACATGGGAATGTATGACGCAGAAATATACAAGACCCGCAACCTGCGCAATCTCTCCATGGCTCAGATGTATCCTGACCCCGACGACATGAAGCGGGCGCAGGACAGCATCGACAACCGCCTGAAGAGCTTCGGCAAGGATCTCTGGGTGCCCACCCGTGAGGAATATCTGGAGCGCAAGGAGAAGGAGGAAGCCTTGGCGGCAGCCATTGCTGCCGGAGCCGACACTATTCCGGAGCGCACCGTAGTGGGCGAGGGTGAGAGCAAGTCGAAGAGCGGAGCGTCAAGCCGCACTTCCAAGCGCAAATCCACCACCAAGAAACGCGCCACAAAACCGAAGACCAAGAGTGTCTCCTCCTCCAGCGGCGACCAGTCGAATGCCAATGCCACAAAGAGCGTTCGCCGCCGCAAGAAATAAGGATGCAAGAGGGATCTGATTGGCTCGTGATAATGTGATAGTATTGACAAAGCCGCAAGCCTAAGCACAGCGGTTCTCCCCCCAAAAACTCCAAGCATATGCACATGAGTGACGCCCTGCTGTCGGCCCCCGTGGCGATAGCAGCCGATGCTGCGGCAGCCGTTCTGATAGCTGTCGCAGCTTCAAGGATTAAGAAAGATGCACGTGAGAATATCGTTGCCCTCATGGGAGTCATGGGGGCTTTCGTGTTTGCGGCGCAGATGGTGAATTTCTCCATACCCGGCACAGGAAGTTCTGGGCATATCGTCGGCGGCGTATTGCTTGCCTCCGTATTGGGTCCTTGGGCAGGATTCCTGACGCTGGCCTCGGTGCTCATCATCCAGTGCCTCATCTTTGCCGACGGCGGATTGATGGCCTTGGGCTGCAACCTTCTGAACATGGGGGCGATGACCACGCTTGTGGCGTGGCCGCTTGTGTTCCGCCCGCTGATCGGCCGCAATCCTTCGGGATGGCGCATCATGTCGGTCAGTGTGCTGGCGAGTGTCGTCGGACTTGAACTCGGCGCATTGATGGTCACTCTCGAGACTGCTCTTTCCGGCATCACTGCCCTACCGGCGGGTAAATTCCTTGCCCTGATGACGGCAATACATCTTGCCATCGGTCTGGGTGAGGGTATCGCAACCGGCGTGGTGCTGATATTCCTGAAGAAATACCGGCCCGACACTTTCAGCCTGCAGCGTGCTGCTGACGGCCGGCGAAAGGGTGTTAAACGTATAGTCATCTGGTTTGCCGTGGCCGCCGCCGTGATTGCGGGAGGTCTCTCATTCCTCGCTTCAGGCGATCCTGACGGTCTGGAATGGTCGATAGAACGACTCACCGGGAGTGCCGACCTTGCCGCCGAACATACAGGCGCACTCTCCGAAGGAGCTGCCGGAGTGCAGCAAGCCACAGCCATCATGCCCGACTATGAAAACACACTTTCCGGAATTGCAGGTGCCGTCATGGTGCTCCTGCTCGTATGGGGATTCTGCTCGCTCCTCGTAAGGAAAAAAGCCAGAGCATAATGAAGTACTTATCCACTGATTATCGGAATCTTAAGACACGCGGCGGAATAATCACAGACAGAATTTCCAACTTCCAGGGATGAAAGGGATTGAGAGCGCACTCACAGCACTGAGGGATATGCAGGATGGCGACGGCAACTGTGCCGTCACTCCCCTCTGTCTGCTTCTTGTGAGTTTCGGCTATCTGATAGCCATGCTTTCAGTGTCTCCGGATGCATTGACGATGCTCCTCTGGTATGCCATTTTCCCGATAATCGGGGCAGCGCTGCTCCGTCTTGATTTCACCCGGATATTCAAGCGCAGCCTCGTGGTGCTTCCCTTTGCCATCGTCATCGGCCTCTTCAATCCTATTTTCGACCGGCGTCCAGCCTTCCATATCGGAGAGCTTGAAGTCACCCATGGCTGGTTGAGTTTCATCTCAATCACCGTAAGGGCAATACTCTCGGTGCAGGCACTTCTTATCATGACGGAGTCAGCCGGATTCACCGGACTCTGCCGTTCGCTGCGCACAGCCGGAGTGCCTGCTTTCCTTACGACACAGCTTCTGATGGTCTACCGCTATCTTACCGTCCTTCTCGAAGAGACCCTCGATATGCGGCGCGCACGGGAAGCACGCGGCTATGGCCGCAGTCATATGGAACTGAAGATGTGGGGAGCCTTCATCGGCCAGCTGTTTCTGCGCACACTCTCACGTGCCGACCGCATTCACCGCGCGATGCTCGCCCGCGGATTCGACGGCGGCATCCCCTGCTTTGGCTGCGACGAAAGGCACTGGAGCCTTCGCGATACCACTGTCCTGATTGTCAGCCTTGGCCTCTTCATCCTCTTCCGATTCTGCGACATCTCCTCCCTACTCGGTTTCAACTCCCTCGTAATAAAATAAGTCATTAAAAACAAGCAAGCCTTCATCCTTTAGCCATGAGTCATCACTTTATACAATTCAGCGACGTCCATTACCGCTATCCCGATGGCACGGAAGCCTTGCGGGGAGTCACCTTCCGCGTGACCCACGGAGAGAAGGTTGCCTTGTTAGGACTTAACGGGGCAGGCAAATCCACGTTGCTCCTCCACACCAACGGTCTGTTGCTCCCCACTTCCGGGGAGGTGAACGTCGGGGGTATCCCCGTGAGCCGCAAGACGGCACCCTCAGTGAGGCGAGCAGTCGGGATGCTGTTTCAGAATCCCGACGACCAGCTGTTCATGCCGACCGTGGAGGAAGATGTGGCGTTCGGTCCGCTGAACATGGGTCTGGAGCCTACCGAGGCCAAGCGCCGTGTCGACGAAGCTCTCCGCAGAGTCGGAGCTTCGGAATTGGCAACGAAAGCCTCCTCCAGTCTTTCCGGTGGTCAGAAGAAGATTGTGGCGTTCGCCACAATCCTCTCGATGGAACCCGAGATACTCGTCATGGACGAACCCACAGCTTCCCTCGACATGCGCGGAGCACGCCGTGTGACCGAGATCATCGCCGGCTTCAGCCACACATGCCTGATCGCCACCCACGATCTTGAGCTGGCACGCCGGCTATGCCCGCGCTCCATCCTCATCGCCGACGGCCGCGTAGCCGCCGACGGCCCCACCGACGACTGCATCCGCCAGCTCATTGAACTTGCCGAAAAATAACTAATGTTTTCGACTGGGAACGGAGCCTAAGGCAAGTTTCTCTTTGACGAATAAGGAAGATTGCTTTCGAAGTCTCTTCATCTGTCTCTTGGTGATATCGCCTTCAATCCCAAATAGACTCCGATCAACCGCTATGTCAATGTCTTCTGAAAAACGATTGATGAGATTCCATACTTTGCTTAGGGAGCTGCCACCTTTGAACACCATTTTTTCGGCATAAGGGAGAGAAAAGAGCACCTGCAGAACAGTGGTTACCCACAAATCCTTTTCAACAGATATGGGGTGAAGTCCAAGTTGACTTCCGATCTGGGTAAACAACCGTTTACGGTTGGCTTTTGATTGAGATATTATTTTCTTCATATATTTTTTCTATTAATGCACGTATCCATTCAGGCATAAGGGAATAATCTTGAATGAAGGTGTGTTTTGATTCTGCCCTCACCAGTTTCCTTATTGTAATCTTTTGCTCCTCACTCAAACATCCTTCACCAATATCCTTGAGGGCAAGGGTCAACATCAGGGCCAAAGGGCTCTTGAACTTGAAATATTTCGGTGCAGCCCTCTTGAACAGGATACCCTTCCCATTATATATCTTTATCCTCCTTGGCGAACCATCTGTAAGGAAGACAGCATTCTGCGGAATTTGAGTGGACAGTCCGAGTCTATTCTGCGCATAAGCGCCCGTAGGCACTATCCTGGCTCCATCCCGTGCCGCTATTGCGCGAGCAATCTCATCCAACCCTGGATATATGACGCCAAGTCCGAAAACATCGTCTATTTCGGGCCGACAATAAATACCGGGGGCTATCCTCACTATTTCCTCCCGCTTTGCGAGTTCGCTAAGGGCCTTATTTACCGAAGCTTGAGAACCTAAAGACACAAAATCAGAGGAAAAGAAGATTGTGCCTTTCCTTCTGCGTCTAATGCGTTTTGCAATTTTTTCTTCAACTCCAATCATAAGTCAGAATTTTCAGACTTTTTGTAAATATCTCTGAATTTTAAGGCTGCAAAAATAAGCATAAGATTCCAGATAACCAAATATTTAGACAAATAAAACAGATAACAGCCAATAAAAGATTAAACATTCCCTTACAAACGCTCTCTCAAGAGGTCAAAGTAGCAGTAATTAAAGCTGAAGAAAAAGGTCTCAGGAATTCCGTCATCAAGAAAACATTAGCGAGGAGGTATCCCACTCAGCGTCCTTCACGGCGAGGCTGCCGAGGGAAAGAACCTGACAGTAGAGCTAAGCTCCGGATTGGTTTCAATCTGATAGCCATAGATGGAAAGTCAGTCATGAAAATCAACATCCGCTGATTCCTTTGAATCAAGGATTGAAATCCCGAATCCTTAACAAAACGAATCCTTAATAAAAAAGAGGTGCTGCCCTGCAAATTGGTCGGTGCCTCTTTTCATGTTATTCAGCCGGATTCTGCAGATTAAGCAGTTTTTTTGCTCCACCTCTTGCAAAACGAAAAAATTATAACTAATTTTGCGGTCGCAGACCGCCTCACAGAAGCCCCGGTCTGGGGTTTAGCGGAGCGGGATGTAGAGATAATACATAGAAAAGCGTATTCTATGCTAAAATCCAAGAGATTTTGGCATTTTTTTATTTTCAAAA
>CAZPQD010000114.1:0-7606 GCA_964588625.1 uncultured Sangeribacter sp.
TCGGCTACCTCGCGGAGGGCCATCACATTGGCGGCTGTGGCGCCTACGTTGCCGGCGCCTACGACTGTTACTTTTGACATAACTTTATTGTTTGTTTTATAAAAAAATTGTGTGATATATTCTGTCTGCAAAATTACAGAAAAATTTCCGTAATGCAGCGGTTGTCAATTACTTTTTTCATTGCCACTGAAATCAGGACAGTTGTCCCTTGCCTTCCCTGATGATTTCAGCAGGGTCAGCCGTACAGTCCACAATTGTGGAGGGTTGAGTGGCACCATCTTCCCCCTCAACCATCAGGTCAACTTTCCCTTCGTAATTCTCAGCAATGAGGGAGGGAGATATTGCATAATCATCCGTGTGGAAATCCACGGAGGTGGTAAGAAGCGGATGACCGAGTCGCTCGGCTATTTTACGTGCCACTTCAGAGTCGGGAATGCGTATGCCTACTGTCTTCCTTCCCTTGAAAGCCTTGGGAAGAGAGGATGACGCACGCATGAGAAAGGTGAAGGCCCCGGGAGTGTTGCGCTTCAACATCTGGAAATCCTTGTTGTCAAAACGGGCATACTCCGAAGCCATTGCAATGTCGGAACAAATCACCGATAAGTTGGTCTTTTCGGGATTTATTCCCTTCAATCGGCACAGACGGTCGATTGCCTTTACGTTGAGAGCATCACATACGATGGCATAGAGAGTGTCGGTCGGTATGATGACCAAGTCCCCGGATTCTATTGCACTGCAAATGTCGTCGAGCTGACGCTCGGAGGGGTCATCACTCCATATCTTTATAGTCCTCATATTTCAATGGATTGAAGAAGGGAGCCTTACTTGAGGGCAAAATAGGATTCAAGAGCTGTTGAGAAATTTGACTCCGGAGTTGAGCCGACGATATGACCCACTTCCTTGCCGTCAGGAGCGATGAAGACAAAATAAGGGATGCTTTCCACTCCATAAGCGGCAGCAAGTTCGCGCTCTTCATCCACATTGATGGATACGAAATCCACCTTTCCGTTATATTTCTCCGCAAGCGCAGCGAA
Source organism: uncultured Sangeribacter sp. (assembly GCA_964588625.1). GTDB lineage: Bacteria > Bacteroidota > Bacteroidia > Bacteroidales > Muribaculaceae > Lepagella. The sequence goes on from CAZPQD010000114.1 coordinate 1,035, forward strand.
CACCGGCTTCATCTGTTGGCACGGCGGACACCAGTCGGCGTAGAAATCCACAACGAGGGGACGCGAAGACGTACTGTGAATCTTTCCGTCCACAACCTCATACTTCCCTTCTTCAGCTGAGGACGCAGCAACGGAGGATTCAACTTCAGAAGAATCCTGCGTGACTCTGGCTTTCTCCTTTCCGGAGCAGCCTACGAATGAAAGGGCGCAAAGCCCTATCATGAATGCAAAAAAAGCTTTTTTCATTTCTGTTTCTTTATGTTATAACGCATGAGGATGTATAAAGGGTTGAAAGGAGTGTGGAAAAGTGGGGGAAACTGGGGAAAAGTGAAATCAGGGAGTTTGAGCACTAAGTGCTCAAACTCCCTGATTTCTATAATTTTAGTTCTTGCCCCGGGCTTCGCCCGGGGTTAACTGAAGTTCTGCCCCTCCGGGGCTACCGCACTAAGTCGTAGGAATCTATCCTGCGGAGATGTCGCCCAGGCTGCGGGAATCTATCCTGCGGAGATGTCGCCCAAGCTGCGGGAAGCGAACCATCGGAGATATCGCCCAAGCTGCGGGAAGCGATCCTGTGGAGATATCGCCCAAGCTGCGGGAAGCGAACCTGCGGGTTCTTCGGAAAGGGCGCAGGCGGTTGGGGTTATTTCCAGTCTTTGCTTTCGGCTTCGGTGACCCAGGTGGAGCTTACGTACTCGAACTGGCCTTTGCCGGTCACTTTGTAGACCACCGTCTCCTCGGAGGCGGCTCCGTCGTAGGCGGTGAAGTTGATGGTGTAGGTCACTTCCATTCCGTCCACGGGAGCGGCATCGGGATGCAGCATACCGAGAGCACCCTTCATTGTCTCGGTGCAGAAACGCTTCTTGAGGAGAAGGACGATCTCATCGTCGGAGAGTCCCTCGTAGCCCTTATATCCCTCAGGCATATTGTTGAGGGCGGAAGAGGCACGCACATCGACATTGCCGTAATAGGCCGAAGCTCCTGAATAGAACTCGGCATTACCACGATAGTCGATGAAGTACTTGCCGGAGGTGAGGGATGTGTCGCCCATTGGAACACAAATGTTCTCATATACCCAGTTGACACAAGCCATGTAGTAAGTATAGGAGGGATCCGTATTGCGCTCGTAGGGAAGTGTGAGCACAACTGAAGGATTGTAAACCCACTTATTGTCGGTGCGTACAAACTGATCCACACCCTCTTCGGTATAGGGATCAGCCTCCCACTCGCCGGAGGCAAGTACAAACTGACGGGCCTTTACGGCAGTGACCTTATCGGTGGAATTATAGTAGAGATAGACCACAGTCTTCACGTCGCCCTCCTCAGCATAGGGAGCAGCTGCCTTAAGATAGATGGGAAGCAGAGAAGAGTCGAGTGTGCCGGAAAGATTTCCGTAAGTCTGATTCATGGCCGTATAGTCGGAAGGCTGGAGCACGATAGTGTTGGCAGGACGCTTCCATGTCTTGCCCGACTTCTGGTAGAGGGCAGCCTTGACCTCACCGGCGACATCGGCCGCGGGAGCACGACGCACCTTCATTCTCGGTGATTTCGTTACTCCATCAATGGCAGTGAACAGCAGATTGACATACTTTGTCTTGCTACCGGAGATGGAGATAAGATAACCCGTGAATACATGCTTGGAGCCATTGACCAGCTTCTCTGCGAAATAAGAGGGAGCCTGATATGCGGTACCCTGAACGTCGGTGACACCGTCAACCATGAGGTTGGTGTAAGTCTTGCCGTTGCTCTCGGAGACACTGACAGTTGCCTCGAAAGAGATGTACTCAGCCGTAAACTTACCGCTGCGTGCAGCGGCTGCCTTCATCTTTGCGGCATCATACTTTTCGGGAGTCGGATAAGCGTAGGATCCCTCAGCCACAACCGAATAGTCGGAGGAAGTGATGGCTATCTGCAGACCATCATTGAAGGAGCTGACTTCGCCGGAGACATTGACATCGGCGCCGATGGAGACACTTGAGATATTGAAGTCGTTGGCCTGATAGCAGAGCATGGAGGCGCCGCTTGCGTCAGTGACAACGAAACCACGGGTGCAGATGCCTGTCACGACGCCACGGATATCGAGATTGTCGCCTTCCGATGCAGTAGCTATTACAGAAGTCATCTCCCATTCGGGCTCGTCCGAACCGCCTACGTCGCCGAAGACGGGATTTACGGAAGCCTCGTTATAACTAACGTAGGCATAGTCGCCGTCGGCAGCGGCGGGGAAGCGGCTGTCGAGGATGGCGGGAAGATGATCGGACGCCGGGCAGATGGGAGCGAACGAAGGTATGAAATTATCGTCCGAACCCCAGGCCTGCTGATAATCGGCTTCCGAGAGACGCACCTGCTCGATGCCTGAGTTCAGGGTCTGAATATTCTCAGGAACAGCCGTAGCCACCTTGTAGCTCACCTTGATTCCGGAACCATTGTTAAGGTTGAAATAAGGGAAATTCTGGTTGGAGAGGAAAGCGGGCAGAAGCAGACGAGCCTCCTCTTCGGAAGCGAAACATCCATTGGTTCCGACAGCGGCCAGCTCCTTATCATCGGCAAGGAGTCCCTTGTTGTCGGAGAGTCCGGCGATGGTCTTATAATCGTCGGAAGAGAGTTCATAGACCACCGTCGTCACACCCTGGGCCACCGGGGGCACTTCGAAGCCATCGAGATGGTCGTTCCAGGAATTCTCGCTGCAGGCCGTGAGTCCCATAAGGGCGGAAAGCAGGAGGATGGAATTGAATTTATATGATTTCATATTGGTAAGAATCAGATTAGAATGTTACTTTGAGACGCAGTGAGAAAGTGCGGCCGAACGAATAGAACACGCGGTAGGCATTCATCCATGTGCCGGGAGCATCGCTGGAGGTATATGCGTCCTTTACGTAATAATTGTTGAAGAGGTTGTTGACATTGCCATAGAGAGTGGCCTCGGTCCCTCCGATCTTGAAACGGTAGGAAGCGTTGAGGTCAAACTGGTTGCCGAAAGGAATCTTCCAGGGGTCGGCCACAGTGATTGTGGTGCCGGGATTGAGGTTGGAGCTGTTGATCTGATAGTCGGAATAGTTATTGGCCGAGAAAGTCCAGTCAGCACCGATACGGAAGCCCTTGAAAGGTTTGAAAGTCACTCCGAGTGCACCTGTGAGCTGAGCCGAACCACCGATCTTCCTGCCCTTCTGCTCGAGGATAGCCCAGAGATGATCGGGGGCGAGAACACCTGTGGCGACATCGCCGTTGAGGCTTGCCAGAGGCATACCCTGCTCATTGTAGAAATAACCCTTGGCATTTGAATCCCACTGCCAGTCGCCTACGGAGAGCATACCGTCGAGCTCGAACCATCTAACGGGTATATACTTGAAGTCGACCTCAATACCCATATGGCGGGCGTCGACACCCTGGAGGTTCATGGCATAATATGAGCCATCGCGCATTGTGCCTTTCTTCTGAGTGTCACGGTCGGACTTGTCGAGCCACTTAGTCCAGTAAGCGTTGACTGTGGCGGAGAATGTGGGCGAGTGATAGCCGTAGCCGATTTCGATGGAGCCTACCTTCTCATTGTGGGCCTCGGGGTTGATGGCGTTGCTTGTGGCAGCATCAAGGAATACGCCATAGCTGAAGAAAGGAGCCTTGGAAAGGAAACCACCGTTGATGAAGACATTGTTATGGCGGTCGATGTTCCAGTTGGCGCCACCCTTGATCGTTCCGCCGAGGAATGTGCGCACTTCAGATTTGGCATGAGCCTCATCGTAGTAGAAATGGTCGATACGCTGATAGGAAGTGAGGTTGAGAGAGCCGGCGAGCACCGTCGTGATGGCTCCGTCGAGAAGGCGATATTCACCCTGGGCAAAAATACCCTCCTGATGGTTGTGGCCGTCGTAATTTCGGTAAACGATGTCACCTACGCCTAATTTCTCATATTTCCAGTTAGGATCGAGGGCTGCGGCGTTGTTTTCAGGCTTTACATTCTTACGGTTCTCATAGTTCATGTAATATTCGCCGCTGTAAAGGTCGAGGATCTTGGCATTGTGATGACCTACATAATAACGGAAGTCGATACCGCCGGTAAACGTAAGTTTATTGGGAACGAACTCATTCTTATATGTGGAAACGAAGCCATACCATTCATGGGAGTTGTTGTTCATGGCCATCACCATATTGGAGCCCTGTGTGGAAGCGGCGTTCATATCCTGGATGGCACCGTAATCGAAAGTGCCGTCCGGACGACGGAAGAGAGTGGAGAGCACGCCATTGTTGGCTCCATACCAGGAAGTGTTGGATAGGGCTGTGCCATTATATTCTCCATGTCCCTGACCTGAATAGCCACCGCCGGAAGCGAGCGACATGTAGAGGGCAGTGGAGAGTGAGGAGAGCTCGTTGATCTGCCAGATATGATTGAGGGAGATGATGGGTTTATGGTAAGAGTTGCGGTTGGAAGTGCGCATCTGACCCTCGTTGTCGTAACCGAAGACAGGATTGTAGCGATACATCGACTCACCGTTCATGTAATTCTTCATCTCCTGCCAGCCAAGGATCGTGAGGCCGTTGGAGGAGTTACGCTGGTCATGCCACTGGGGCGAGCCGAAGGCTGTGAGCGAAAGCTGATGAGACGAACCGAGTTTCTTGGAGACATTTACGAAATAGTTCCAACCCTCGAACTGAGTGCCCTGCACGTATCCGTCGCCCCATTTACGCGAACCAAGCACGGTGATGGCCCAACCATTCTGCATGAGTCCGGTGGATACTGTGAATCCAACGTCGTTGAGACCGTCATTGCCAAGTCCATACCATATCTTGCCCCCTTTCTTTGCATCAAGTCCACGGGTGGAGATATTGATTGTGCCACCGATGGAAGGGGTGGAGAGGAGGGCGGCTCCAAGACCGCGCTGGGTCTGCATGGAGGAGGTCACGTCGGAAAGTCCAGTGAAGTTTGACCAGTAGACACCGCCCCATTCCATATCGTTCATCGGGATACCGTTGACAATGACAGCAACATTGGGCGACTTGAAACCACGCATATTAATCTTGGCGTCGCCATAACCGCCACCATCGGGAGTAGCCCAGACGCCGGGGGTAGTCTTCAGCACTTCAGGAAGCTCCTGATTGCCCAGCTTGATCTCAAGATCGCCGGCAGTGAGTTCGGAAATGGCAACAGGAGTCTGGCGCGTACGCGCTATAGACTGAGTGACGATCACGTCCTGAAGCATCTGCGAATCAGGTTCGATCTTTATCACACCCATCTCGGGAGCCACTTTGGCTTTCACCGGATGATAACCGATGTAGGTGACCACGAGTTCCTTCGAGCCGCGCGGCACTTTCAGCGAGAAAGCGCCGTCGATATCTGTGGAAGTGGCTGTAGGCTTGGATGATCCGCTTAGAGCGACTGTGGCGCCGATCACAGGTTCGCCCTGCTCATCGACCACCTGACCGCGACAGTTGATCATATCGCCCTGTGCCCATGCACAGGCAATGGCGATAAAGAACGACGCGGTAATGAGAAATAGTCTCTTCATACCTGGTTGCGTTAAAAAAGTTATTAAAGTTGTTGATTGATTCATGATATATATGCCCCGCGAGTTTCCATGGTGAGTAAGAGAGGGCGGGATAACGGACGCTCAGTCCAATTGCTAAACAAACGCAAAAATAGTAAAAAAGAATTAAAGAACTATAGCCGAAGTCTTTAAAATGAAGAAAAGGACTAATTTTTTTAACAGATTTGCACACCTCAAATAAAAGCCTTATATTTGCATCCGTTTGCTAAAGTCGACATAAAGCAGCGCCTCCACGAGGCATCCGGGCAATAGACAGCGGTATATCCGCAAGGTGTCCGGCTCCAAAATACAGACAATAACAACAACCTGATAACCAGACATTATGACAACAGCAACCACTTCCGAGCGGCCTATAGAGCTGCTCAGAGACAAGGCATGGGCACGCTGGACGGCACTTGGCCTCCTGGCATTCGCCATGTTCTGCTCCTACGTCTTCATGGACGTCCTCTCCCCTATCAAGGACCTTGTGCAGTCCACCCGAGGGTGGGACAACACGGCCTTCGGTACGATGCAGGGTTCTGAGACCTTCCTCAACGTATTCATTTTCTTCCTCATCTTCGCCGGCATCATCCTCGACAAGATGGGAGTGCGTTTCACCGCCGTGCTCTCTGGAGCCGTGATGCTCGTCGGAGCATGCATCAACTGGTATGCGCTCACCGACGCCTTCATCGGCAGCAGTCTTGACGTATGGTTCACCAACCACCTCAACTATATCCCCGGTTTCGACGAACTGGGAGTCTCTCCTTTCTATAAGGGAATGCCGGCATCGGCCAAGCTTTCCGCCGTAGGCTTCATGATTTTTGGCTGCGGTGTTGAAATGGCGGGTATCACAGTGAGCCGAGGAATCGTGAAATGGTTCAAGGGCCGCGAGATGGCCCTCGCAATGGGTTCGGAGATGGCCCTCGCCCGTCTTGGCGTCGCCACCTGTATGATATTCTCACCCGTATTCGCCGAACTTGGCGGTGACATCAGCGTGGCCCGTTCGCTCGCCTTCGGCGTAGTGCTCCTCATGATCGCCCTGATCATGTTCGTGGT